>CAYZET010000219.1:0-8984 GCA_964477215.1 uncultured Syntrophaceae bacterium
TACAATGGTTGACTCGGCGGACAAGATCGACTGCAAATTGTGCTGCGACTACGACGTACGAGTAACTTCTTTCGGAAAATTGCTCCGAAGAACGAAGCTTAATGAACTGCCCCAGTTCTTCAATGTGTTGTTCGGGGACATGAGCGTTGTGGGACCAAGGCCGGAAGATCCCAAGTTCATAAATTTTTATGGTGACAAGTGGAAAGTAGTACTCTCCCTCCAACCGGGGATTGTCGGGCCGAATCAAATATCCAACAGAAACGAGGAAGATCTCTTCCCCGACGGTGAAAACCCCGAGCAGTTCTACATCCACCACATTCTGCCTGAAAAGCTGGACCGGGATATGGACTATGTGACGAATCAGTCGTTCTTTGGCGACTTGAAGATACTGACCCGGGGAGTGCTGGTGACGCTGTTTAGAGGCCGAATCCAATCGCTGTTTGCCAGCGGTTGGGTCAGTGGTCTCGGGCTCCTGAGAGACCTGGCTCTCTCTGTTTTCGCCTACTTCGCGGCATATGCCATACGTTTCGAGAGCTTTCCTCTCGCGCATGACTTCATGTACAACGCCGCAATCATCCTACTGATCAATGGGTGCCTGTTTCCCATCCTAGGGCTCTATAAGCGAAATACTCGTTTCTTCTCTCTTCCTGACCTGTTTTTTCTTACCAAGCTGATTGTCTTGGTAGGAGCCTTGTTTATTGTGGCCAACCGACTAGGCGTGCCGCAAAGTACCCACTCCCGCGCTATTTTCTTTCTCTACCCGGTGATCCTGCTCGCATTGATGGGCGGGGCTCGGATCCTCGAACGAATAGGTCAGGAACAGAAGGAGCAAAAGAATCCAGAAGAAAAGACCGTCACTAAAACCGTTGTATACGGCGCCGGACGTTTGGGGGTGGAAACAGCAAGGCAATTGCAGTTCGAGCCGGACGTGCGGCTCGTGGGATTCGTGGATGACGATCCAAAATTAAAAGATGCGTCGGTCCTCGGGCTCAAGGTGCTGGGACGGGGGGTGGATCTCCCCATGCTCAGGGAGCTCTACGAGATAGACAGGATTGTCATCGCGTTTCGGCCTTCTCCAAATGGCCGCCTGGATGCCGCTCGGAAGCGATGCATTGACGGAGGCATTGCTGAAGTGCTTGTCACGTCGGTCACCCCTCCCCCATGTGAGTTTCCGCCCGTATATCAAAGCAAGCTCCGCAGCCTTCGGTTGAGCGACGAGATTGGCATGACTCAAATCCCCCTGTTGGAATCATCGGGAGATTCAGTCGATGGATCGGCAGTAGCTATAATTGGCGGAGGCGATGGAGTCGCGGAGCATCTATGCAGAGAGTTGCATCGGTTGGGCACAGAAAAAATTATTATCGTAGACAACTGTCCCGCGCGGCTGCGCCAGATACGCGATCGCCTCACCTTGCATCGAAGACCGGTCAAGGGAATTGAAACAGTTTATCACCCGTGGGGATTTCACGAGCAAACGCGGAGAATCCTCGAGCCCCACAAAGTAAAATGGATCATCTGTCATCATCTCAACAGGTCCGCGTCCTCTTCGTCCTTGAACGATCCAGCATATTCCGTAGCCGACTTCATAGAGCTCGCCAGATTCATGCGAATGGCAAGCAGCTTATCATGTGAAGGCTTTACGTTGGTGTCACCGGCTCTTGCCAATTCATTCTCCCAGGAGGAGATATCGGTACACCACCTGTGCGAGCAGTATGTGGCTGACATGTCAGAGGAGAAATCGATCGGGCTCCGTTCGGGCATAGTCCGAATTCCCAATATACTGGAGGACGAGGAAGGCATCTTGCTGCGGGCTTGTCGCACCACGGTCCTGAATCCATTTGCGTTCATTCCCGAAGAGCCTATGGCGTTTTCGTCGGCCAGGTACATTGCACGCACCATTGTGAACTGTTTCCCATTGCAGGATTGTGGAGAAACCTATGTACAATTTCCTGCCATGGTTTTCACTTTGAAGGCACTCGTGGAGTTTCATCGCAACGGGTTCTCCCGGAACGGACGAGAAAACGGCTCGAATCACTGTGACATAAGGGCAGAGTCTGGTGTATCGCACATTGAATCACAGAATTGTGGTCGAGCTGTACGGACTCCTGTGGAGCACGTACGGATGATTATTGACCCCGAACGCTCGCCATTGGTTCGTTGGGAAAAGAAGATCAATTTCTTTGAACCTTACCTCAACCGTTCGGAGCGTGCTGAAATATTGGGCTATTGCGAAGAACTTCGGGCAAGGGCTTTCATTGCCGAGGCCCTATCCACCATAAACGACCGCGCTATGGAGCAGCTCGTATTGACCGGGCAATGATCGAGGCCTCCGGCTGCGGCCGTGCCCCTTCACCGCCCTCGAAAGAGAACTTTCCTTTATCGTCCAATGTCAATGGGGGTACAGTTATGGCTTTAACGAATACCAAGACTCTGGTGACTGGGGCCGGCGGGTTCATCGGCAGCCACCTTTGCGAAGCGCTCGTCCGAAATGGGGCTAAGGTGAAGGCACTGGTAAAGTACAACTCCGCTGAATCTCACGGCCTCCTCGAATTGTTGCCTTCAGATGTGTACGATCAGATTGAAGTGGTCTGCGGCGACATACGAGACACCAAATCTACCAGCCGTGCAGTAGCCGGTTGTGATATCGTGTTCCACCTCGCCGCTCTTATAGGCATTCCTTATTCGTATGATGCTCCATTCAGCTACGTGGATACCAACGTGAAGGGCACGGTGAATGTGCTTCAAGCATGTCTCGAGCATCGTGTCGACAGAGTCATTCACACTTCCACCAGCGAGGTATACGGTACAGCTCAATATTGCCCAATTAACGAGGACCATCCTCTGCAGGGACAATCCCCGTATTCGGCAAGCAAGATTTCTGCAGACAAGATGGCCGAAAGCTATCATCTTGCCTTTGATCTTCCTGTGGTCACCATTCGTCCATTTAACACATTTGGCCCACGTCAATCGGCACGTGCGTTTATTCCGGCGATGATCTGCCAGATTCTGGAACAACCTGCAGTCAAGTGTGGCGCGCTCCATCCGTTCCGGGATTACACTTTCGTTGAGGACACGGTGGCTGCGTTTATTGCCGCCGCGACTGCACCAGGGATAGAAGGAATGACCATAAACGTCGGGAGCGGCAAGAAGATCTCCATGGGAGCCCTCCTCAATCGTATTCTGTCCAGAATGAAGGTTCAAAAGGACCTTGTCATGGAACGGGAAAGAGTGCGACCGGACAAGAGTGAGGTCATGGAATTGATCTGTGACAATCGAAAGGCGAAATCGTTGCTTGGCTGGTCTCCCAGATACTCGCTGGACGATGGCCTCGACATTGTCATCGATTACGTGAAGAACAATGTGCAGCGATACAAGCCGCACCGCTATGGAGTATGAGACAATGTCCTGGAAAGTTATGCTTGCCGATCTATCCATCGGAAATGAGGAGCGAGAAGCTGTCCGTCGAGTCCTCGATTCCAAGTGGATCTCCATGGGCCCGGAGACGGAGGCATTTGAGGCAGAGTTCGCGGAATTCCTGGGGGCTCGGTACGCGGTGGCGGTATCTTCGGGAACTGCAGCCCTTCATCTTTCGCTTCTGGCAGTTGGCATCGGGCCTGGCGATGAGGTCATTCTCCCTTCCCTCACCTTTGTCGCGACCGCAAATACCGTGTTGTGCGTAGGAGCAACCCCCGTCTTCGCGGACATTACCAGTGTCAAAAACTGGACCATCGATCCGAGGCAGATAGAAGCCAAAATTACTCCTGCTACCAAAGCAATAATGGTGATGCACTATGGGGGCTACCCCTGCTCGATGGATGCGATTCGTGCCATTGCGAACCGCCATAACCTCATTCTGCTTGAAGACGCGGCTCACGCCCCTGGAGCCAGGTATCGAGACAGGCCGCTGGGAACGTGGGGTAGTGCGGGGTGTTTTAGCTTCTTTTCAAACAAGAACCTGACTACCGGGGAAGGAGGGATGGTTGCAACCAACGACGAGTACGTGGCGAAACGATTGCGGCTGCTCCGGTCCCACGGAATGACCTCTCTGACCTGGGACAGACATCGAGGTCATAGCTTTTCCTATGACGTGGTGCAGCCTGGTCTAAACTACCGCATAGACGAGATCCGCGCTGCTCTCGGACGCGTACAATTGGCAAAATTGGAGGAAAACAACAGAAAACGCAGAGAACGAGCAGCTCTCATGCGAACCCTGCTCAAGCACGAAGATCTCATCTCGTTTCCATTCGCTGATGAGGTCCTTCCCCTATCCTCGTGCCACATATTTCCGATCTTGCTCGAGCGCCCGGAAATAAGACCGGCTTTCATGGAACAGATGAAGGACGCAGGCATCCAGACCAGTATTCACTATCCACCCGTTCACCTGTTCACGGCCTACCGTAATGGCCGTTTGGCGGACTCCAATTCTCTGCAGGTCACCGAAGACGTGGCAAGCCGTGAAGTTACTCTCCCGCTCTTTCCGGATATGACGAACGAACAGGTAGAAATAGTGGCTGCAGAGGCGTGCAAGCAGAGTGACGCAAAGCCGATTCCCATCCGGTTTACAGCCTGATCATCGTGATTGCAGAAACGGAGCAACCCATGATTGAAGTAAGAGTGATCTCAAATAGTGAAGACTTCATGGCGCTTGGCTCGATCTGGAACGATCTCCTCGACAGATCTCTCCAAAGAAGCCCCTATTTGACCCATGAATGGCTCTATACGTGGTGGGAGGCTTTTGGAGAAGGCGTCCTAAAACTGCATACAGTCCTTTTCTACGAAAAGATGGCTGACGGCGATATTCTCATTGGAATTCTCCCGGCGTACGTAAGAACCCTGCGCCGTTTTCCCTTGCTGCGAACCCTTCGCCTTCTCGGAAGCGAGTATGTTGGCTGCGATTTCCTCGATGTGATAGTCCTTCCCGGCAAAGAGACCATCCTTCATAAAGCCCTTTTCGCACATCTGGCAAATAGGAGGGAGTTTGAGCTCGTAGAATTGCAGGGTGTTCCAGAAGATTCGTTTGTCGTCGCGACCCTGGAAAGACTGAGCACTCTCCATGGCCTGCATTGTGATACCCAATTTAATGAGGTTTGCCTGTCCCTTGACCTGCCTGAAACGTATGAAATGTACTGTTCAGCCATGAGCTCAAGGAGGCGCCACAACTTGCGTTATCGCCGCAGAGTGGAAGAGCAGGGCAGCGTCGTAGAGACCATCGCTTGTAGAGAAGAGCTTCCCCAGGGGATCTCGGATCTCATTCGTCTTCATAACAGTCGCCGGAATCAGAAAGGGGACCTTGGATGTTTCAGCTCGGAATCGTTGTTACGGTTTCACCTATCTGCGTTTGACCGCATGTTTGATAAAGGCTGGCTGAAGCTATTGTTCTTGAGAATCGGCTCAGAACGGGTGGCCGCACTCTGCAACTTCGACTACGGCGACAAAATCCACGGGTACGCCACCGGCTTCGATCCCAAATGGGAGCGGGATCGAGTAGGATATGTCTTGATGCTGATTGACATAGAGAAAGCCATATCCAATAAGAAGATCAGTTACGAATTTTCCCGGGTCAGACACGCATACAAGTACCAATTGGGAACAAATCGAGAAAGTACGGTCGTCAATGTTTGCTTAAGAAACGGCAATATCTCTGCAGAAATCTATCTGAGGATGCGAGATTTGAATGCGAACTTTAAGGCGGCCGTGAAAGCAAGAGTGCCGCAGGCAGTCCAATTTCTGAAAAAGGCACGACTGAAGGTTCTTACGCGTCCCTCAACTTAGATGCGCATGCTTACATATCGAAACAGAGTACGTAACCGGCCGATAAACTGAGGGGAAAGAGAGGATGACAACCGACAACTCACCGCACTCCGGAGCCTTCGTAATCTCAATGGATTTCGATCTGCACTGGGGTCTGACCACCGCATTTTCTCTGGATTCTATCAAAGAGAGGCTCTTGGAAACTCGGCAGGCCATTCCACGTATTCTCGAGCTTTTCCAGGAATACGAAATTCATGCCACGTGGGCGGTGGTGGGGCTCCTTTTTTTTGGAACGAGACCCGATCTACTCAAAGCGATACCGTCTCTTCGGCCCGAGGCAAACGGACACAGCCCTTCACCCTACGATATTGTCGAGGAAATCGGTGCAGATGAAGAATCCGACCCGTATCATTACGCTTCGTCACTTGTGGACCGGATTCTGGCAGCTAGGAACCAGGAGGTCGCTTCGCACACGTTCGCCCACTGCGTGTGGGATCACCATCCCGCAGAAATCGCCGCATTCCGAGCCGATCTTAGAGCTGCTCGTCAGACGGCCCGGACCAAAGGAGTAGACATCGTAAGTCTGGTGTTTCCCCAAAACAAGTACACGGACAACCATCTTCCGGTTCTCCGAGAAGAAGGGACTAAAGCATTCAGGGGATTGCAGCCGTACTGGTATCTGTATTTCGATGAAAATCACAAGGCAAAACAATTCATATACCGGACGCTCCGATTTCTGGACCGCCATGTAAGCATCTCCGGAGGCAATACTCACACGTGGGCCTCCGTATGCAACACATCACCCCATAACATACCTGGAAGCCTCGGTTTGGAATTCTACTCGCATATGTCGTGGCTGCGGTACTTGGAGCCACTCAGGCTGAGGAGGATCCAATCCGGAATGACTATCGCTGCCAGGCGTAAAGAGATATTTCACTTGTGGTGGCATCCCCACCAGTTCGGAATCGGCGTTGAAAAGAAGCTGGAATTCCTCAAGAAACTCTTGGATCACTTCGCTCTCCTGAGAGAAAGGGACGGACTGGAGAGCTTAACGATGCAGGAAGTGGCTGAAAGGTGCGCACTACTTGAGGAACGCTAACATGCACACGGAATTGCATCGGAAACAAGCCCCGCAGGTTCCTCATTTGTGCTGGAATTCGTGAGAGGTTACAAAATGGCAAGCACCGCAACAGACGGCTATTCGAATAGACTCGATGAGTATTTCGTCCTAGCTCTGATTCTAACGATCCCGACAATACCGTTTTTCAGATATAGCATGGGTGGCTTCGAGATACCTCTTGTTGCTCCCATTACCGTTGTGTACGCAATTCTCAGATTTGTCACCGTGCTATTCGACCGTGATTCCATTGACTTAAAAACTACCGTGTCGGGAGTTCTTCTGCTCTTCTTGATATGGTCCATGGTGAGCCTGCTTTGGTGCTCTTCGCTCGATCCTGCGGTGCGGCGGCTCATAGCCAGATTTTCCCAGATCTGCTTTGTTCTCCTCGTGATCAATTGTTGCAACTTGGACCTGTTGTCACTGCATAGGCTGACAATTGCCTTTGTGATAATGGCAATGATTCCAGCGCTCGTCGGGTATCATGGCTTCTTCACCGAAGAGGAGCCTTTGCACTACCAGTTTTCTTACGAATATCCCCGGCAGCTCGGGGACCGCAATAGTGATACATTCTTCATTCTAACCGCATTGCCGTTGGCCTTGGCCATGTTCTTGGGCAGGTCTTTCCGGACGGTCTGGCGGATGGTCGGTCTTGCGACATTCATCCTGATGGCGGGTGCGATCTTCTTTAGCTTATCCAGGGCCAACCTTCTCGTGATGACAGTCATCGTTTCCGTTCTCATTCTGGGAGACCTTGCCGTCCGGAGGGTTCCCTTGGGCTCGATCGTCAAAATGGCATCCGTCTGCTTATGCTTCTTTCTCCTCTCTACAGTAGTGCCGACCGATATCTTCAATCGCACGGTTGGAGAGCTGGAGAAACGGTTCGAGGAAGTGCAGACGGACAGGAGGTGGGACCTTCTTTTTGCATCTTGGGAGCTTGCAGCAAGGCATCCTCTGAGGGGAGTCGGCCTTAACAATTTCTCGGAGCAATTTCGAACAACCGATACCGGGCGATATGAAGCCCAAGAAGAGGACTATGAGCCCAACCCACACAATTCCTTCTTGGGAACGTGGGCTGAGCTGGGATTGCCCGGCCTCTTCGTATTTTCCATGGTCGTGTTTTGGCCCTTGGCCTATCTCGCGCGGTTGACTCGACGGGTGATTCGGTCCAGGGATTCCGTTGCGATATCTCTGTTCCTCGGCAGTGTGGGTTTAAGCCTTGTACTCGTACAGGGAATCTTGGCATATCACTTCGCGGACATTTTCTACTTCTGGGTCGCGTACGCGTTCAACAGCCTGCTCGTCCTCGGATTAGACAGGTCCCTCCGTCGAGGAGCCACTACCACTGACCTCGTGGACATCATGCAGTTCGATGGTCATCTTCATCCGGAGAAAACATGAAATTGATGATTCTGAGCGACAGTCACGTCTACAAGAGCCACGGACTCTACCATTCGCCGGATCCATGGCTCAAGGTCGCCGAGTACCTTGAACCGTTCTTTTCCTCAATTCTCCTCTGTGTCCCCTTGGGCAGAGATTGGGAGGGGATGAGGTCCATAGCGCTCAGCAAAGACTGGGAGAGCAAGAGGATACGATGGATCCATACATTCGCTCACGAGAGCGTAATTAATTACTACAAGTTCCTCCCGATGATCCTCGTGAAAAACGTACCAATTCTCGTTCGCGCAATGCGGGAATCCGATATCCTTTTCATGCGGCTGCCGGCCATGAACGGGCTTGTTGCTGAGCTAGCGGCCCGCCGACTGGGCAAACCGGTGGTCTGTTACTTCAGCGGAGACCAGAGAGTACAAATCTTTAATGGTGGAAAGTATCGAGGACCGTGGGCCGTGCCTGCCCGCATGGTAGCAACTTTTCACGACGTCTTGTTTCAGAAAATGGTCCGAAGAGCCAAGGCGAGCATATTCGAGGCTGAGGCAACTATGGAGCGATTCGGCTACACGAACGGACATTGCACGTTCATGTTCCCCAGCACGATCGAGGAGCACCAAATATGGTCGCGGCCTGAAGTTTCACATGGAGATCGTCCACGGAAACTTCTTTTTGTCGGAAGCGTGGACATGGCAAAGGGCATCAAATTCTTACTCGAAGCAATGGC
>CAYZET010000220.1:0-8936 GCA_964477215.1 uncultured Syntrophaceae bacterium
CCTCCATGGCATGTGCAACAACCGCAGGCATTTGTGAAGGTGGTTCGGACGCTTTCGTAGCGCGGCATCTTGCCGGTGATTCTTGACGTTCCCGAGGATGTGGGCGAGACGCTGCCGCTAAGGGAATCCCGGGGCAACAATCCGATGGTACGGGCTTCAAACACGCCGTTGCCCGCCTGTTGGAAGGGCTCCGAGCTGACAAAGGAGCTCATTGATGGCAGAAAGTGCTTGACGCCCGGCCCCCGCCATTCCACTATGCCTCCTTGTTCGGAGCAGTCCGCTATGCATTATGGAAGTCCGCGTGTGATGCACGCACCCGGTGGCCGTACCTCGGACGGCACGAGGGTCGGGCTCTCGCCTCCACGGACAAAAGGAAGCAAGCATTCTATGAATAGCCGACGTGACCGGTTCTATGCCCTGCTGTGCACCGCTGGTGGATTCGGCCTTTCACCGTTCGCACCGGGTACGATTGGAACGATACCGGCAGTGGGCGTGTACCTCTGCATTGCGTGGCTGGCGCCGCCCGAATTGCGCACCATCTTGACAGGAGTGACCTTTTCACTGAGCTGCCTTCTCTGTGTGGCGCTTGGATCGTGGGCGGAGCGACACTGGCGCAAAACCGACCCGGGCGTCTTTGTGCTGGACGAAGTCGCTGGGTTCCTGCTCTGTGTTCTGCTTTTTCAATCCTCGACCGTTCTCGGAACCGCATTATGGGCTTTCCTCGCCAGCAGGGCATTCGACGTGATAAAGCCGTGGCCAGTGTACAAGATGGAAGAGCTCCCGGGCGGGGTGGGCATCCTCCTGGATGACCTGCTAGCGTCACTGTACGCGGTAATCTTCTTGCACGCCGCGGCGTATTTTTTCCCCATATTCTTTGCGAAGCTCGGTTGAAATCTCGGTTTCTCAGTACGCCATGGCGCAAATGTTTTTGCGTCCTTCGTATACAAATAATGTGTTGTAGTCGCTGCAACGCTGCTGCCCCAGTTGGGGTCACACGCGTGAAGAATGGCATCGAGAGAGATGTTGAGAGAAGGCTGCGTTTGAGAAACTGTCTCAGAATCCGTTTCGGATAGAGATGTTTGCGTAGGGGAGCTTCAAGAGGCATCCTGATTCTTGCACAGACCTCCCGTAGCGCCTGCGTCTCGCCGGTATTGTTTTTGTTACTTGCTTTGAGGAACGGGCAGGTTCAGAGCCGGTCTCAATACAGGGCAGGTTTCAAACCCGCCCTTCCCTGAGCTATCGGGCGTCTTGACTCTTCGAGCCAACGGAGACCCGGGTGGGCCGAATTACGCTCACGATGCACATGAGAATGCACGCCCATGCGAAGACGTCGCCAAACCGCGAGTAGAACGATCCCGCTGGGGTTGTTGAGGGTATGGTTACGACCGCAACTCCCTCTTCGCCCAAGGGTATGGATGTCACGACTCGACCGGCCGGATCGAACGCGGCACTGATTCCCGTGTTGGCAGCCCGGACTATCCAAACACGGTTTTCCACGCTCCTCATGCGGGCGAGCTGCACGTGCTGATAGGGTGCTGCGGATTGACCGAACCATGCATCGTTCGTCAGATTCATAAGGAGAGTAGCCCCGTTGCCTATGGCCGCACGGGCTAACTCAGGGAATATAGCTTCGTAACAGATGAGAACTCCGAATGGCGGGCATCCATCAAGCCGCATAACCGTCATGGAATCACCCGCCGAGAAATCCCCGTCCCGCGCCGCGATCCCCGGCCCCAGGGGCAGAAGCCACGTAAGTGGCATGTATTCGCCGAATGGAACAAGGTGAACCTTGTTGTACCGAACGAGAGGACCATCCCCGTCAACGAGAAAGGCACTGTTGTAGAAATGCTCCTTCCCCTCTATTACGTCCAGCGAGGGCGATCCGATCACCATGGGTGTTGCCAGGCGACCTGAAATGGCAACTGCCCGGTCCCAATCGGGATCGCCGCTGCCCAGACATACAGGCACAGCCGTTTCAGGCCAGACGAGCAGATCCGCTCCCTTTTCCCTGGCCAGGCGGCCCAGTCGCTCGTACGTGAGAAACGTGTAATTTCGAACCTGCTTTTCCCATTTGACTTCTTGCGCGATGTTCCCCTGGAGAATTCCTACGGAGCACCCCGTATCCGAGCTTACAGTAATGGGATAGTGGCCGAGCCGTACAGTTCCATAGACTACGACGAGAGCCACAGTCACCACGCAGGCAGCGGGCAGACTCCACCGAGCCTTGCCGTATCCAGTGATCCATTGGGCCAATTCAAAGAGAGCCGAGCTCACGAGGACTACCACGAACGATACCCCGTATACCCCGGTGAGATCGGCGACTTGAATGAGAAGCTCACTGGGCATCTGAGAATAGCCAAGGAGATCCCAGGGGAACCCCGTGAAGAAGACAGACCTCGCGTATTCAATCGCTACCCAGACGAAGGGGGCTGAAATGGCCACAGGCAGACCTCTCCGGCGCAACAGGTCCGCTACCAGCCCGAAAGATCCCGGAAACAGGGAGAGCGTTGCAACCATACCGACAAACACCAGGACTGCTGTAGCGGGGTGAAACTGCCCATGCAAGACAAGAGTCCGATACACCCAGGAGACGTCCAAGCAGAAAAAAACTGCTCCGAAGGCCATCCCGTACAGGATGGACCATCCAGGTCGCCTCTCCGCGTGTACCGCCCAAAGGAGAGGAATGAGCGCAAACCAAGCAACAGCGCTGTAGGAGGCGGGGGGGAAAGCAAAAGCGAGAAGAGCTCCGCCTCCCGCTGCCGCGATAAGGCGCGGGATCATGGGATGGTTTCGGCCTGGGACAAGGGAGAGGTAGTAGCGTCCTCTGATGCCACCGGGGTGACGAGGACTCTGGTTATCCGCTTTTGATCCCCGACGCAGATCTCCATTTCCAGACCGCCGAAGCTGATCTGTTCCCCTTGTGGGGGGACTTTGCCGAGAAGATGAATGATGAAACCGCCAAGAGTGTCGTATCCGCCCCTCGGGAGCTGTACTTTGAAATACTCCTCGAAATCATCCAGGTTTGCCCATGCATTTACGAGTACGGTCCCATCCTCCTGGGGGATGAAGAAGTCTTCCTCCGCGTCATACTCGTCCTGAATTTCGCCGATAATCTCCTCGATAATGTCCTCAATGGTGACGATTCCGGATGTTCCGCCGTATTCGTCAACGATAACCGCCAGGTGGGATTTCTTGTTTCTCAGCTCGTTGAGTAGATCTTTGATCCGGATGGTTTCCGGCACGAAGTAGGGATTCCTCGCCAACTCCTGAGCATCGAAGTGCTCTTCGTTGTTAAGCCACAACGGGAGCAAATCCTTGGCATTAATAATGCCCACAATATGGTCCAGATTCCCCTTGTAGACAGGAATTCTCGAATGCCCGGATTCAATTATCGTCGTCAGCACCTGCTCTCTGGAGCAATCGTGTGGAACCGCGACAATGTGAGTCCTCGGAATCATCACTTCGCGAGCGACAGTCTGCTTGAGGTCAAAGATGCCCTCAATCATGTCGCCTTCGTCTTCGTCTATGAGGCCCTGTTCCTCGCTCTCGTCGATGACTTTCTGAATGTCCGACTTGTCCCCGCGTTCCTGCCTTATGCGCCTTTTCAGCCAACGCCAAAGGCCTTCGGGTCTGTCAGGCTGTGTTTCGTCCAAGAAAGTACGCACCCCCTATGCGCTTCCAACCATCGGTTTTTGTTAGGATACCATTCCTCCACGTGGCTGGACGCATGTGTTCATGTTATTCGAATATCAATGGGACGACTTCCTGTCAAGGAATTCAAAATGGTTTGACTGAGGCTGTTGTTCGAGAGTAAAAGCCTCGCAGAGACGTTTTGTTTTTTGCAGTTAGTGAAGGCTCTGTTTTGCGGTTGTCCGACCCGAACATCGAGGACTCTGAAGGGGGGACGGCCCTCACTTGTGCGAGAGTGTGGGACCGAAAAGAGGTGATCGACCTTCTGAAAGCCGCCGGCGTGCCGGACAAATGACCGCGGAGGCCCGGTGCCCTGGTCGGGTTCAGGCACTACCCTGGAAGAAGAATCCGGTAAAGCGCAAGCCGCCAGGACCGTCATGGGCCTGGCAGGCGTCAATACACTGGCCGCAATTGGTACATAGCATGTTGTTCCCCTCCCGAAAGGGAGACAGACCCATGGGGCATACGGCAGAACAGTAGTTTCCCTTACAGCATGGGGCCTTGGGAGTCTTGATCGCGGTGGCCACGTGGAGCGTGAAAGGCGTTCGGAAGACAGCCAGGATCGACCCGGTAGGGCAGAAGAGACGACACCAGAACCGCGGCAGGATGAGAAGCTCCACGAGGACGAGAAGCACGATGAAACCGATTTCCACGGACACGGTGCGCTCTTTGACGAGAATCATTGTTTCCGTACTGAGAATTCCCGGAGCACTGACGAAATTGAGCACCGGTATTGCCAGCACCCCGGCTGTGAAGGTGCCGAGAACGAGAAAGCCGAACCTTGTTACATTGGCTCGAAAGGCTGCAACACCGTCCCGCGATGGTACAGGCGGTTCTCCTCTCGCTATTCGCCTGCGGATTCGGTCGACCGCATCGGCCACAAGGTGGTATGGGCACGCCCACCCGCACCAGACCCTGCCGAAGATGAGAGCCAAAAGTGCCGAGAATAGACCCGCGGCCATAAGTGAAATCGTCACGTGCCCCGACGCGAAAACTGCCTGAAGAATGACCGCTGGGTCTGCAACACTAAGGTCTCCGATGCTTACGGCATAGTATGTTCCTGTTATGACATAAATTTCGAACAGGTTTAGCGCTGAATGAGGAACATGAATCCGAACACAATGAGTTGAGTAGCTCTTCTGTACGTTCCGTAATTCATTCCCAACCTTCGATTTTCGTGTCTGGATCGTAAGGAAAAGTGAATTCCGGCCGCGTATCCGATCCCTCGATTCGCGATTTGCTATCGAGGAGCCGTTGGCCTTTCAGGACAGATTCACTGTCGATCTTCTGCGAGCCTCCACGGAAGCGGGCTTTGGCTTTGCGAAAATAGAACCCGGCCTCATCTATCCGTCCCATTCCAGAAGGGGTTACGTTGATGGCACGGCGAGGTCTGGTAGGGCACCGCTCTACGCAGATGCCGCATCCTACACACCCATCGAGTACTACGGGAAACAAATTGTCTTGCAGCTCGATAGCCGTATCAGGAAACGGGCACACGTTGTAGCAGGTATTGCACAGCGCTGCTATCTTGGCTCCCGTGGCATCGGGCAGCACATCGTGCTTGAGGAAGAGGTGGCTATAGCACAAGTCCCTGTCTATGGCCGCCCTTCCTATGGCAACCTTCTTCGGATTTCGTAGCTCGGTGTTCAGGGCTCCGGTGGGGCAAAGCCTGCAGCATGCCATGCACAGGTAGCATGCCTTTGATTCAGCCAGGATGTAGGGCGTTCCTACCGTGGGGCTCAGGCCGGCGCGGCGTATGGATCCGTATGGGCACACCTCCAAACATCGGTTGCAGCGGATGCACAGGGCCATGAACTGCCTCTCGTCCACGGCCCCGGGAGGCCGCATCCTGTTAATCCTGTAATCACCGACAAAAGGGTTCTCCCCATGCAAGAAGACCCTTGTGAGGAATCCTCTGAGGCCGTCGCTCAATGCTGATCTCACTGAGGCGCGGAGCCTGGCACGCCTCTTTTTTTATAGTTCACGGTTGTCAATGAATTTCGGCTTCTTCAGTCTCCGCTTGTCCTTCTGTCCGAAACTGGCTTTTTCTACCTCTTCCTCGAAGTTCACATAAATGTGGGCTATCTCAACAATCTGAGGGACTTCATCCTTGAGTTGTGCGCAGAGATTTTCCAACTCCTCGAGATCTTCGGCCTCCATATTAACCACCAGCTCAGTGCCTGAATCGGAGGACGTGTGATACGTGACGCGAGGGTACCTTCTCAAGTGTTTTAGTACCGACTCTCGGGATCCTGTCTCAACGAAGAGAGCACTACCGGTGATCACCATGGTGTGGGCTCCAACGGGGAACCGTGGTTTTCCGCTACGAAATCTTTCCAGGGAACGGATCGTCTACGCGTGAAACGATGGTCATGTCCGCTACGTCCTTTGGATCAGCAAACCGCTCGATCTTCACGGCACAGATCTTGAACTCCGGCTGCTTGGATCCTTCATCGAACGCGTCAATGGTTACGCGATTGATCATGCGGTCCCAGTTTTGGTCGAACCAGGGGACGAACAGGATCCCCGGTAGTGAGGCCTTTACCACCCTCGCGGGTAAGATGTTGAAGCCACGCCTGCTCGAGATTTTGACCAGGTCCCCGTTCTTGATCTTGTATTCTTCAGCGTCCTTCGGGTTGATTTCGACATACGCATTGGGCTGGGAGCGGGCTATTTCGGGGACTCGCATTGTCATGGTCCCGCTGTGCCACTGCTCGATGACCCTTCCGGTGGTTAGGAAGAACGGGAAGTCTTTATCAGGTGGCTCTTCAGCCCCTTTGTACGGCCTCAGGAAAACGTTGGCCTTTCCTTCGTGCTTCTGGTCTGCATAGAAATAGATGAGGGCGGTCGGAGGCACCTTAACTATTTCGGGCATGTCCATGATCGGGTCTTTACCACGAACATACCGGTGAACCGTGCCGGGGCTGTCAACGGTGGGACATGGCCACTGGAGGCCCGCTTCGGATTTCTCGAGCCTATCGTACGTGATGCCATACAGGCTATGCTCGGTCATCTTCACGCACGACCGGTAGTCGTCCCAGGCCTTTCTATAGTTCTCGGGGGCATTATCGCCGTTCCAGGGAATAAGCTTCTCGAAGCCCATTCTCTTGGCCAACTGAGCTCCTATCCAGAGGTCCGGCTTGGCCTCGCCGGGCGGCTTCACGCACTGTCCCGTGAGCTGGCTTCGTCGCTCCGAACAGCCGTACACGCCCCCCTTTTCGTAGATAAACGCCGCTGGGAGGAGCACATCTGCGAACTGGGTGGTGCGGGTGGGAAATATATCGAGCACCACGAGAAAGGCGTCCTTCATGCCTTTGAAGTACTTGTGACAGTTTGGCAATGATTGCGCGGGATTCGTGGTTGTGATGAGCATGGCCTTGATCGGCTTGGAATCGTCCTTCTCTCCTCCAAGGGATGCAAACATTTGCATGGTGTGGAATCCCGGCTTGGGGTCTATTGTTCCGGCGGGAATTCCCCAGGCTTGCTCCACTTGCTCCCGAACCCTGGCATCTGCCACCGGTCTGGTGCCAGGAAGCAGGTGGCACAGGGAGCCGGTCTCCCGAACTCCTCCGCAGGCGTTCGGCTGGCCGGTGAGAGAGAAAGAATCTGCCCCTTCTTTGCAGATGTTCCCCGTTATCAGGTGGAGGTTGTGAATAAGATTATTCGCCCAAACTCCGCGGGTCCTTTGATTGAGACCCATGGTCCAGAGGCTCATGGTAGGTCCCTGGGAGCCGAACAGACGGGCAGCCTCGCGAATGTTGCCCGCCGGACAGCGCGTGAGCTTTTCAACTTTCTCGGGAGTAAACTGGTCTACGAACCTGGCATACTCGTCAAAATCCACCACCTCTTTGCCTGTAGTAAATCGGCAGAGGTTCTGGATGTACCACTTGTCTATCCAGTTGTTCGTGATCATCTCCCGGGCCATGCAATGGAAAACCGCCAGGTCGGTTCCGGGGTCAGCCGGAAGCCAGACATCAGCGATCCTGGCGGTTGCCGTGAGCCGTGGCTCACATACGATCACGTTGATCTCGTCGGGACTTTTCAGCTTCTGCCGGGCGATTCGACGGAAGATTATAGGATGGCATTCCGACATGTTGGAGCCGACGATGAACAGTGTGCGGGCCTTCTCTATGTCAGAGTACGATCCTGCAGGCTCGTCTGTCCCGAACGTCGTGACGTATCCTCCCACCGCAGATGCCATGCAGAGCCTGGGATTGCCTTCCACCATGTTTGAGCGGAAACCGCCTTTCCAGAGCTTGTTAAAGGTGTAGCTCTCTTCGGTCATGCACTGGCCGGAGCCGTAGTAGGCAACGGAGTCCTTTCCATATTTCTGTTGCAGCTCCTTGAACTTGTGAGCCACGAGATCGAGAGCCTGATCCCACGCGACTCTCTTGAACGTGCCCTCTTCTTGCCGAACCATGGGGTACTGGAGGCGGTCGGGGTGATACATGCTCATATATCCCTTAAAGCCTTTGACGCACAGAAATCCGAAGTTCGTCAGCGCAGCCGGATTTCCTCTCACGCCAACCACTTTTCCCCCGCGAACGCCAACGTACACTCCGCAGCCGGTCCCGCAGAATCTGCATGCCCCTTTAACCCACTTGTCGACCTCTATCTGATCTTCTCCCGTTGCCTCGATCCTTCCCGCAAACGGGATATTCAGTGCAGCAGCCGCGAATGCTGCGGCGGACAATTTGATCATTTCTCTTCGGGTAACACTCATGGCATCCTCCAGAAAACGGTAACTGCTGCGGCCGGGTCAAAATCCGGGAACCTGAAACCGCTCTTGTGCCTTTGCCGGCGAGAAGCGCTCGTATTTGGGAATGTTGTGGACAGTAAACCAATGGCCCTTGTGGCAGAAAGAACAATTGGTGATTAGCGCGTTTGCCGGCATGTCCCGGACTTGGTTTGAATGACATCCGATGCAGACAACTCTGTCAGGGTGGGCCCTGTAGTTGTTTGCATCGCCGTGACAAACGCCACACTTGACATTATTTATCCCGTGCTTTGACAACAGCCACTGATCGTAGCTCGCGGGTGTATCCTTTTGGTGGCACTCGACACACGTCCTCTTACCGAACTGCACTCGATGACAGTCGGGTAACTGGCCGGGAGCGAGAGGTGGAGCTGCGAATTCCCTCCATCCGGGATCCAGGACCGAGGTCTTTACCGGCCCTTTGGGACAATCTGGGCAGTCCTTGTCATGGGCCCGGCAGAGGAACGCACTCCCGAGTACCCATGTCAGA
>CAYZET010000221.1:0-8927 GCA_964477215.1 uncultured Syntrophaceae bacterium
TGGGCAGTATCCTCCCTCACCGTACCACTTTTTCTGCTGTTTCCCGAGTTTTGAGCGGGAGTCCTGCCCTGCCTTGTTGAAGGGAGCAAACGGACACTATTATTGGCAACGGTTATAGGTGTGTCGGTCCACGTGGGTCACACATGGAGGGCAACACCGCGACAATTTATGTCTAACAAGACATAACCAGTTAAAATCTCTCCCGATTCTCCTTGACAATCCCTCGCTACTCCCTCATTATTATAGCTGTCGATGTCATGCATTACCTTTTCCACTTATCGTGAAACCAGCATCGGGGTGGACACGCTGCAGAAGAGTTCCGGAAATTTAGGTGCAGAACACCTGTCTTTGCAGTCAGGACTCCGTACTATCTTTATCAGAGAGGCTGTTGGGAGCCACACGTCGGCTCGGCCATTCCGCCGATTCCGCAGGTGGTTCGATCTATGCTATTAATCGCACGTTCCGATGATAGAAAGTGAGGTTACCAATGAATGTGACGCGTCGTGAGTTTCTTGTGTTGACAGGAAGCGTTGGTGTGGGCGTCGCACTTTCGACCCTAGGGCTTGACCTGGGGCCCGCAAAGGCCTTTGCCGATGAGCTCAAGATCGACAAGCTCAAGCATACAAGACAAAGCACCACGATCTGCCCGTACTGTGGAGTTGGGTGCGGACTCCTATGCTCCACTGACGTGAAGGCAGGAAAGATAATCAATATTGAAGGGGATCCGGATCACCCGATCAACGAAGGGGCCCTCTGTGCCAAGGGAGCAGCCCTATTCCAGACTTCCTCGAACAACCCCAACCGTCTCAAGCGGGTACTGTACCGGACTCCGGGCAGCGACAAATGGGAAGAGAAATCCTGGGATTGGGCCCTGACGGAAATAGCCAAGAGGGTCAAGGCCACGAGGGACAAGTATTTCATCGAAAAAAACGACAAGGGCCAGACGGTAAACCGGGTGGAAGCAATCGCTCACGTAGGAAGCGCAGCAATGGACAACGAGGAGCTCTGGCCCCTTCAGACCATGATGCGAGCCCTCGGCCTCGTATACATCGAGCATCAGGCTCGACTTTGCCACAGCTCCACAGTGCCCGCGCTGGCGGAGAGCTTCGGCCGGGGAGCCATGACGAACCACTGGATTGATCTGAGAAACAGCGACTGCATTCTCGTCATGGGCAGTAACGCTGCAGCGAATCATCCCATATCCATGAAGTGGGTCCAAAAGGCCAAAGACAATGGCGCAAAGCTTATTTCCGTGGACCCCCGTTTCACCCAGACCTCGGCAAGAGCCGACTATTACGCCCCCATGAGATCAGGCACCGATATAGCGTTCCTCGGGGGGATGATCAAGTACATCATCGAGAATCAACGGTACTTCAAGGACTATGTAGTCGATTATACGAATGCCTCCTTTATCGTGGGAGACAAATACGATTTTAGCGACGGGCTGTTCTCTGGTTATGACAAGGAAAAGAGAACGTACGACAAATCGACGTGGGCATACAAGAAGGACGAGAAGGGCAACATCCTGAGAGACGAAACGCTGCAGAATCCGAGATGCGTGTTTCAGCTCCTCTCCAAGCATTATTCGCGCTACACCCCTGAAAAAGTGTCAGAAATAACCGGGACGCCTGTGCCGGACCTCCTCAAGGTATACGAGATGTACTCGGAAACAGGAGTCAAGGACAAGGCTGGAACGATAATGTACGCCATGGGATGGACGCAGCATACGGTGGGCGTTCAGAACATTCGCACCATGTCCGTGATACAGCTTCTCCTCGGAAACATCGGGATTGCCGGTGGCGGCGTCAATGCAATGCGGGGAGAATCCAATGTTCAGGGCTCAACGGATCACGCGCTCCTCTTCCACATCCTGCCGGGATATCTCAAGACTCCCAATGCTAATCAGCAGACGCTGAAGGATTACCACGAGCAATCCACGCCGAAGAGCACCGATCCCCGGTCGGTGAACTGGTGGTCCAATTATCCCAAGTATTCGGTGAGTCTCTTGAAAGCCATGTGGGGCGACAAGGCCTCGCCTGACAATGACTTTGCTTACAGTTGGCTTCCCAAGCTTGACCCAGGCCAGGATTGTTCCTGGCTCAATCTGTTCGAGGCCATGTACGACGGCAAGATCAAGGGCTTCTTTGCGTGGGGTCAAAATCCCGCGTGCAGCGGCGCCAATGCCAACAAGGTGAGAAAGGCCCTGGCCAAGCTGGATTGGCTGGTGAACGTCAACATTTTCGACAATGAGACCGGCTCCTTCTGGAAAGGTCCGGGCGAGGATCCCAAATCGATCAAAACGGAAGTCTTCATGCTTCCCTGCGCTTCCTCTGTGGAAAAGGAGGGCAGTATCACCAACAGCGGACGATGGGCTCAGTGGCGTTACGCTGCTGCGGCACCGCCTGGGGATGCCAAACCTGATGGCGATATCCTCTTCGAGCTCATGCGCAAGATTCAAGGTCTGTACAAAGCTGACGGCAAGTTCCCGGCCCCCATCGTCAATCTGAAATGGGATTATGCAAACGACAAAGGTCATTTTGATCCCCATAAGGCCGGCAAGCAGATAAATGGGTATTTTCTCAAGGACACTGAGGTGCAGGGCAAAAATTTCAAGAAGGGCGATCTCGTGCCTGCGTTTCCGCTTCTCCAATCTGACGGCAGCACCTCGTGCGGATGCTGGATTTATTCTGGCAGCTATACCGGTGAAGGCAACATGATGGCGCGCAGAAAGAAGGACGACCCAACCGGACTCGGCCTGTATCCGCAGTGGTCCTGGTGCTGGCCCGTAAACAGACGCATTCTCTATAATCGTGCTTCGGTCGACAAGAATGGCGTGCCCTTCAATCCAAAACGGCCAGTGCTCGCGTGGTCTGAAGGTAAGTGGGTCGGCGATGTCCCTGACGGACCGGCTCCGCCTCTCTGCGACGAGAAGAACGGCAAATATCCATTCATCATGACCGCAGAGGGCTTTGGAAGACTGTTCGGGCCAGGGCTCAACGATGGGCCATTCCCTGAGCATTATGAGCCATTGGAATGCCCGCTGCCAAAGAACCCTCTGTCGAGCCAGTTCAACAACCCGGCCATCAAGATATTCCGCGGAGAAATGGACAAGCACGTGACCTGCGATCCGAGATTTCCCTTCGTGGCTACCACGTTCCGTCTCACCGAACACTGGCAGACTGGCATCATGACCAGATGGCAGCCGTGGCTGGTTGAGGCCCAGCCACAGATGTTCGTTGAGATCAGCGAGGAGCTCGCGAAAATGCGAGGAATCACCAATGGCGAAAAGGTCAAAGTCTCGTCTGCTCGAGGAGAGCTGGAGTGCGTCGCCATGGTGACCACACGTTTCCGGCCGCTCAAATTGGGGGAAGTTACGGTACACCAAGTTGGAATGCCGTGGTGCTTCGGATGGACTGTTCCTAAGAACGGCGGCGACAGCTCGAACTTGCTGACCCCCAACGTGGGAGACGCCAACACCATGATACCCGAATCCAAGGCGTTCATGGTAAACATCACGAAGGCTTAGGGGGTGCAAAATGGCTTCAGGATTCTCAATACTCGTCGACACCTCCAAGTGTACGGCGTGCCGCGGTTGTCAAGTAGCCTGCAAGCAGTGGAATCAGTTGCCTGGTGTAGAGACCAAGAACATGGGCAGTTACGAAAATCCCCACGATCTTTCATTCGACACGTACAAGGTCGTGCGGTATTCCGAAGGGATTGACTCCGGTGGAAAGCCGTACTGGAACTTCTTCTCGGAACAGTGTCGTCATTGCCTTTCTCCCGGCTGCATGGAAGCATCGGAAAAGGATGAGATCGTTATAGATGAAAAGACAGGCGCTGTTCTGTTCACTTCCAAAACCAAGGACCTTGACTTCAAGGCCACGCTCGAAGGATGTCCTTACAACATTCCGAGACAGGACCCGAAGACCAAAGTCATGGCCAAATGCACCATGTGCGTCGACAGGATTTCGACCGGGATGATTCCTGCATGCGTGAAATCGTGTCCCACCGGAGCAATGGCGTTCGGAGAAAGAAACGCGATCCTCGAGGCGTGCAAGAAAAGGGTCGGCGACCTGAAGAAGGCATTTCCTCAAGCACAAGCCATCAACCCTGACGATGTTCGGGTAATCTACATCGTCACCGATGATCCCAAAAAATTTTGGAAGTTGGCCGCCGGCAAGTAGAGCCTACCCAGCTACCCAGCTTGCTAAGAGACCGTCCCGCCTGCCCAAAGAAGTGGGGCGGTCTTTCATTTGCGCCCCTGACGCGAAGCC
Source organism: uncultured Syntrophaceae bacterium (assembly GCA_964477215.1). Classification (GTDB taxonomy): domain Bacteria; phylum Desulfobacterota; class Desulfomonilia; order Desulfomonilales; family Desulfomonilaceae; genus JBFMDN01. Next base: position 4,275 of record CAYZET010000221.1, read on the forward strand.
GCAAAATCAATATTCTGCCGGCTCTTCTGCCATCGACTCACGATCAGAAGGCTGCTTCCAGAAGATCTTCAACAGCCGGACGATCGGAAAACTCTGACGAGGAGAGTCTTTTCGCTATGCGACCTTCGGACAAGGCAACTACCACATCGGCCAGACGCCGAGTCTGATTCAAACTGTGAGATACCGCAATCACAGTGTATTTGTCCTTGAGATCGAGGAGCAGCTCTTCAATCTTCATCGCGGATCGGAAATCCAGGGACGCTGTGGGTTCGTCCAGCAGCAGAACTTCGGGCTGCAAAGCCAAAACCCTAGCCAAACACAGGCGCTGTTGTTGCCCGCCGGACAGGGTGGTGGCTCGATCCTTGAGCCTGTCCTTTACCTCGCTCCAGAGGTGGACGGATTTCAATGCCTCTTCGATGCGATCAGGGATTTCTTGCCTGTGAATTCCCAGTACCAGCCTCAGCGGTAGGGCCAAGTTTTTTCCGATGCTCACTGGCAAGACATTGGGGACTTGAAAGACCATGCCCACGCGTCGTCTGAGCTCTGCAAGCGGAAGCCCATCCTTGTACACATCGACACACTCGTCGCCCATCTGTATCTTGACCGTTCCGGAAATCTCACAACAGGGAAAGCACTCGTTGAGTCGGTTCAAAGCACGCAGAAGCGTGGTCTTTCCCGATCCGGAACGCCCTATTACAACGCTCATGGCCCTGGCGGGAAAGGCCAGGCTCAGATCCTTGAGTATGAGCTTGCCACCGAAACTCACGCTGAGTCCGTCTATTCGTATCGCATGTCCGTAAGGCAATGGCTCTTTCACCGCCAATCTCGCTCAAATGCTCGTTGCAGGCCCCTGGCCGCCACAAACAGTGAAGCGGTAAGGAGCAACAGGAAGAGCGCTGATCCGAACCCCTGATTGAGCTCTTCGGGGGTTCGATATTCGGCCGCCAGATAATAGATGGTGAACGGCAGGGCCTCGAACTTGTCCGTTAAGCTCGCCGGTAGGCCGGCATTGGCCACGACACCAGTAAGCAATATAACTGCCGTGTCTTCAGCAGCTCGGCCCACTGACAGAATCACCCCTGAGAGCAAGGCTCTGGTCGATGCCGGCAGGAGCACGTGTTGTATGTTCTGCCATCTGGTAAACCCCATGCTGGGGCCGACTATCCTCGTCGCTTCCGGGAGGCCTTCAAGAGCCACCTGCGTGGTCCGAACCATGTATGGTAACACGAGCAGAGCTAGACAAAGAGCGGCCATGAGCAGGCAAACGTTCGCCTCGGGCAGGATTGTTTTCCTGAGAAACAGGATAAGCGCGAAGCCGAACAGGCCCATGATGATAGACGGGGTGCCTGCGAGCAAGTCTAATGCTGAGCTCAAGGCATTTTTCCACCTCCCGTTAGCGTACTCCGCGAGGTATATGCCGCTTGCCAATCCCAGCGGAACGGCCACTGCTGAAGAGAGGACCACGAGGAAGAATGTTCCCGCGACCGAGGGCCATATTCCATGCCAAACAGGCAATCTGCCAGTGACGGCCTCAATAATGGGAACATTTCCGAAAAATAGGTTTGCCCCAAGAGTCCCGAACCCTCTGTAAAAAAGAAAGCCGATGAAAATCGCGACTACAGCCAGAGTGAAGAGGGCCGAAAGCCAGGCTGCGGCGACGAAAAGTCTTTCCAGAAGTCTCTGCATGGGCCCACGTTACCATGCATATACAATACATGGCGTTCCATAAGGGTGAACGTTATAGTGCGGCAAGCACCGTCTTCTCGCGCGGCCGCCTCTCGCATGGTTTACCAATGAAGCCCGCTCCATACTCAATGCGCTCCTCTTTAGCCACCCCCTGACTTCCCCACAATCCACCGAAGCGACAAATTCACCGCAGCGGAAATCGTGACGAGTATGAGGCCAGCGAGAAAAAGAGAATGATACGCGGGGCTGTGAACGTCAGTTGCTACCACGAGGGCAATGTGCGCGGTAAGGGTGCGGATTGAGTCCAAAAGTGAATCAGGGACCTGCGGGGCATTGCCTGCTACCATCAGCGAAACGATCGTATCACCGAGTGCTCGCCCAAATCCCAGAATAGCAGCCGCGACAAGGCCGCGAGAAGCCTGAGGCAAGACGACCCACATGAGTGTTTGAGCATCTGACATGCCCAGAGCCACTGCCGTGAGCTGACTCTCTGAACCAAGCTGCAGCAACTGGGTGTGGATTACCAGAACGATGGTGGGAAGGACCAACACCGTCAGGGTCACCGACGCAGCCAACCAGGAAAAGCCTGTCCCCTGTTCGAAGCACTGCCTGAGAATGGGGACAAGGAGAAACGCGGAAACGAATCCGTAGACCACCGTCGGAATGCTCGTCATGAAGTCGATGATTATCATGATTGGTCGAGTAACAAACCGAGGCCCCAGGCTGTGCGTGAAGCAGCAAATCCCTACGCCCAACGGGTATGCAACCAAAGTGGCCGAGAGTGCGAGACATACGGACCCAACTGCCATTGGCAAAATGCCGTACTGCCCTGCCAGGGGCCTCCAGTCCCATGAGAGCAATTTGAGCAGATCCCCTTTTGCAGCGATCGGTATCGTGAAGTAGATCAAAAAGAGAAATATGGCGGCCACGGCAAGAGAAGAGGCGAGACCCGAAACCAAGAGAATCAGAGACATGAAGCGTTCGACCCACGTCTCGCACCTCTTAGCCTGCCAGCGACCCTGTGTATTCACTAGATCCATCGTGGCCTCTCACGGGGAAGCGTTGGGGTTCGTTTACCGTCGAGGTGTCCGCCGTGGACAGATCCATGGTTTCCCATTCTTGATTCCGACTGCAAAGGGCTTTCGCTGCTTGTTCATGTTTGACGCGGAGCCCATAGCATCACGGATACGCCCAGTAGGCAGATCGCTGACCCGATCCAATCGTACAGGTCTGGTGTCTTGCGATCGATGGTCCATCCCCAGAAGACGGAGAGAACAACAAAGACCCCTCCGTACGCCGCATAGACCCTACCGAAGTGTGGGAAACTCTGAAGGGTAGGAATCACCCCGTAGAGGAACAGAATAAGACCGCCGAGCACCCCCCACAAGAGCGGCCGCTGTTCTCGCAACCAAAGCCAGACAAGATAACCGCCACCGATTTCCGCTAGTCCCGCGAGGACAAACAAGAAGATTGCTCTCACCATCTTTTCTCTCCTTCGGCTCTGTTCAGAGAGCCGGGAGACTACTTTAGCAATCTTCGGATAAGGATAGAACCCATCCTGCTGCTCTCCGGTGATTAGGCGGATGTAGTATAGGACCATAAGATGACTCAGTATGCCATTTCACACATACGGTCGCGTCTTCAGCCACGGCTCATTAGGGGACTTGCGCTCCTTCGGGGCATAAGGAAACCACTGATCACCATCATTTCTGTTGCCGACGATCCTGAAATACGTGACCATACTTGAGAGACCTTGCACTCAGTAGGATTTTATAATTACGGTCACGCATTCTGCCACGACTCAGTCGAGAATTTGCGCTCTGAAGGAGCGCACCTACAGTAGCCACAGGTTTCAACCTGTGGTTCGGCGCGTCACAACCACCAACCGACCCTGAAAGGGTCGACCAAGAGCCTTCTCCTCGCCTGGTATAGGCATCGATCATGAATGAGCCTTGGCTTTCGCACATGTCAATGGGGGACCCCTTCAGGGTCCTCGCTTGTTTGTTTCCTCATTCCCGTGGGTTAAAACCCACGGCTACTTATGGTATGCCCCTTCAGGGCATGAAGCAGTCACTGATCACCATCATTTCTGTTGCCGACGATCCTGAAATACGTGACCATACTTATGAAATCTTGCACTTAGGTTGTGCGAACAGACATCGCGTCACAGGACCTCTTGCGGACTCGGAGGAGGATCATCTCGAAGGTATGTATCCGTGTTTCTTGACTATCTCCTGGCCATCCGCTCCCACAATATACTCAATAAAAGCCCTTGAGAGGGGTGACGGCTCGCCTTTGGTATTCATATAAAGCTTGCGCGTAACCTTGTACGTGCCATTTGTCGCGTTCTCTTGCGTAGGGTCTACTCCGTCGAGCTTGACAGCTTTGACCGTGGAATCCACATGCCCGATACTCAGGTATCCAATGGCCAGGGGATCCTGGGACAAGGCCACTTTCATTGCCCCGTTTGATGGAACCACATTCGCGCTGCTTACCACCGACCCTTTTTGCAGGAGCTTTTCCCAGAAAACCTCTCTGGTACCGCTCGCTTCATCTCGGGTGATCACGTGAATGCTGGCATCGTCTCCGCCAACTTCTTTCCAATTGGTGATCCTGCCTGCAAAGATGTCCTTGACCTGGTCTGAAGTGAGCCCGCTCACCCGGTTCTTCGGATTCACGGCAACAGCCACGCCGTCGATGGCAAAGGCAAATGATCTCAGACCGTACTTCTCGATTTCTTCCCTTGTCAACGGACGTCCCGTGTTCCCGATTTTGACGAGACCCTCGCCTACCTTCTGGACACCGACCCCCGACCCCCCGGCAGCGATAGTGATTCTTATCTTTGGGTACTTTCCCATGATCTTCTCGGCCGCGTCCTTCATCACCGGTATGTGTGCAGTGCCGCCCGCTATGTCCAGGGCTCCCTCAAGACCAGCGAATCTGCCCAGCTCATCGCACTGCCCTATC
>CAYZET010000222.1:0-8873 GCA_964477215.1 uncultured Syntrophaceae bacterium
AGAGCTCCCGGCTCATAACCGGTTGGTCCCTGGTTCGAATCCAGGTGGGCCCACCCCGGCCAGGGAGACAGGCCTTGATTCCACGACGCTATTCTACAGTTAGCCGGATTTCCATCACGGGGAGCTCCATGAGGCTCCCCGTGATCTTTTTAGGCTCTGCATGCGAATATCCCAGCCGCATTGTGTCCCGAACATTTCTTCGGCCAGCGGCACGCCGTGTGCCGGCTTCTCCGAGAAGCCGGACGGCCCGTGGAGTAGATGCCCAGTGAGCGGCCCACCTTTAGCCCGAATCGTGGAAATAGCAGACAGCTTGTTTCCGTTTGAGCGGGCTGAACCCTGGGACAACTGCGGGCTTCAAATCGGGGAGATGGATCGCCTGATCACCTCCGTAGCGTTCAGCCTCGACCCCACACCCCAAACAGTCGCGTTTGCCGAACGTCATTCTTGTCAACTCCTTGTCGTTCATCATCCCCTGATCATCGAACCCCTCAAGTCCGTTTCGTCAGAAACCTTGGCAGGCAGAACACTCCTTGCTGCAGCACGCGCCCACGTTAACATCTTGGCCCTGCACACAAATTTCGATGCTGCTCCAGGCGGACTCAATGACTGGATTGCGGCACGGCTCGGACTCGACGGCGTCTTTGTTCCCCTTCCCGCGTCGTGCGCGCGAATGGGAAAGCTTCCGGAAGCCATGGCTGTCTCGGCATTAACAGAAAAGGTGGCCAGGGAGCTGGAAATCGCCAGACCGCGAGTCGTCTGCGATGGTGACAGACCGGTGAAAAGCGTTTTCTGTGCCTCTGGAAGCGGCATGGGATACCTGGCCGTTGCATTGGGGTACCGGGCAGACGTCATGATCACTGGAGATGTCCGGTATCACGCCGCTCTTGAAGCGCGCGAGATGAATATGCCGGTTATCGATGCCGGCCACTTCGGTCTCGAGCAACACGCTGGCACGATTCTTGCTAACGCGTTCCGGAACGAATTCGCTAAGTTGAAACTGGATATCGCGTGCCTCGCTTGCGACAGTGAGACCGATCCTTATAAAGAAACCTCAGGCAGCCAAGGAGGGCTTTATCGTTGAGAGACCAACTACTTCTCCTTCATGAGCTTCAACAAATCGACAGCCAGATAGATCGGTTCGAGAGCGATCTCGTGAGAATGCCGGCTGAAGTCCAGAGTATCGCACGTAATCTGGTAACCTTGAGAAGGGAAATAGCGGATACGCAGGAGCGGCTCGCACGGGCAGAGAAAGACCTGCGCAAGAAAGAGCAGGACCTTGCCACTGAACAGGAAAAAATTAAGCGGTCCGAAAAACGCCTGCTCGGTATCAGGAATCAGAAGGAAGCAAACGCTCTCTCCAGAGAGGTAAAGCTCGGCAAGAAAGTCGTGGGCGAAATCGAAGATGCTATCCTCGGGTTCATGGCCGAAATAGAAAGCCTCAGGAGCATTCTGGAGAGAAAGCAGAGAGAGTACGAACAGTTTGAAAGGGACTTGCATACCAAGAAAGCGGAAGCTCATTCTGTGGAGACCGATGCGAATGCCGCGCTGAGCGAGCTCAACATCCAGAAGGTGAAGGTGACGGACGCTCTCGATCGGGATTTTCTCAAACGGTACCAGACCATAAAGAAGGTCCGGGGCTACGCCGTCGCGGAATTGAAGAACGGCACCTGCTCTGCCTGTCACATGGCTATACCGCCTCAGGTCAACATTAAAGTGTTGAAGCAAGAGGAAATGATAACATGCCCTTCATGCCATCGTATACTTTTTGTCAAGCCTGAGGATATTCCGGAATACAACAAGCTCGACGGGTGAGGTAGGATTCCCTGCTCCTTGTTGTGCTATGCGAGTGTGGTTCCTCGAATACTGCTCTCTGTCCGAGCACTGGCAATTGGCCATGAATGCTCGTAGCAATTGTGAAAGGACGATTTCATGTACGCCGCCGACTTTCTGACCGGTGTCTCGCCGAACGATATTGAGAGAATCCTGCGTGTAGAGCATTCCGACCCGCACAGTGTCCTTGGCGTTCATCCTGTCTCCCTGAAGGGAGTTTCAGGACTGATCTTCAGAGCCTTTCATCCGGACGCATCGTCTGCCGAGCTTCTGATAGACGGCGAGCGAGTGCTCATGGAAGAGTCGGGAGCAAAGGGCCTTTTCTGGAAGTGGCTCCCGAACCGTGAGCTGCCACTCATCTATGACACGGTCTTCGGTTTTGCCGATGGTTCCACCTGGCAATGTTGCAGCCCGTACCGTTTCATACCTACCCTCGGCGAGCTCGATCTCCATCTGGCTGGGGAAGGCAAGCACTTCAGCCTGTACGAGAAGCTCGGCGCGCACCCTATGGAGATGGACGGCACGCGCGGAGCAGCGTTCGCAGTGTGGGCCCCCAATGCCAAGCGTGTCAGCGTGGTAGGGAATTTCAACAGGTGGGATGGCCGCCTGTTTCCCATGAGAAGCATGGGAGCAACAGGCATTTGGGAGATCTTCATTCCCGGCGTGGAACCGGGGGAGCTCTACAAGTACGAGATCAAAACTGCCACCGGGGACATCCGCATCAAAACTGACCCGTTCGCGTTTTTCATGGAGCTCAGGCCAGGAACAGCAAGCCGACTATGGGATTTGGACCGGTACCACTGGCAAGACCAGGACTGGATGCGGGAACGGGAATGCCGGAACCATCGCGAGAGCCCCATGAGCATCTACGAGGTTCACCTCGGATCGTGGCTCAGGATCGCAGAAGAAGGGGGCCGCTGGGCCACGTACCGAGAATTGGCGCCTGCTCTCGTAGAGCACGTGAAGCAATACGGATTTACGCACGTCGAGCTCATGCCGATCATGGAGCACCCCTTTGACGCCTCGTGGGGATACCAGGTCACGGGCTACTTCGCTCCCACCAGCAGGTTCGGGAGCCCGGACGATTTCATGTTTTTCGTGGATTACCTGCACTGCAACGGAATAGGCGTTATCCTGGACTGGGTGCCTGCGCATTTTCCTCGGGACGACTTTGCCCTACGCATGTTTGACGGCACAGCGTTATACGAGCATGCGGATCCGCGTCAGGGCGAGCATCGGGACTGGGGAACTCTCATCTTTAATTTCGGCAGGAACGAGGTGCGGAACTTCCTGGTGTCCAATGCCCTGTTCTGGCTGGACAGGTACCATATCGACGGATTGCGGGTGGATGCGGTGGCATCTCTCCTCTACCTGGACTATAGCCGCAACGAAGGCGAGTGGATCCCCAACAGGTACGGTGGCAACGAAAACCTGGAGGCTATCGATTTCATTAAGGAGTTTAACGCGGTCGTGTATGGAAGATTCCCCGGTTGTTTCACCGTGGCCGAAGAGTCCACCGCATGGACCGGCGTGACCACCCCCGCGTACTTGGGCGGACTGGGCTTCGGCTTCAAATGGGACATGGGATGGATGCACGACACGCTCCAATACTTTTCGAAGGATCCCATACACAGGAGCTTTCACCACAACGACCTCACGTTTTCCATGATGTATGCGTACAGTGAGAACTTCATTCTCCCCCTTTCCCACGACGAGGTCGTGTACGGAAAAGGCTCTCTCTTGAGAAAGATGCCTGGAGACGACCTGCAGAAGTTCGCCAATCTGCGACTCTTGCTGGCGTATTTGTACACCCATCCGGGAAAAAAGCTGCTCATCGCGGGTTCAGAGCTCGGAACCTGGAACGAGTGGAACCACGAATCGACCCTGGAAAGAGACGTTCTTCAGTATCCCGTTCACCAGGGCATTTCCAGGTTTCTCATGGATCTTGGCGGGTTGTACCGCTCCGACAGCGCCCTGTGGCAATGGGACCATCGGCGCGAAGGATTTTCCTGGATCGATTGCAACGATTACACGAACAGCGTGCTCACGTACATCAGGAGAGGTCCGGAGGGATTCCTCGTCTGCGCCCTCAACTTCACCCCCGTTGTGAGGCACGGGTACAGGGTGGGGGTGCCCGAGCCGGGAGAATATCGGGAGATCCTGAACTCGGATTCCGAGTACTATGGCGGAACCAACATTGGAAACGCAGGCGCGGTGTTTACGAAGAGGGAAGCTCACCATGGGCATGACCAGCACTTGGATCTGGTCCTGCCGCCGCTCGGCTGCATCATCTTGAGAAAGGCCCAATGATCGCACGAGGTTTCTGAAAAGACCTGTGACAAGGGGGGTAGAAATTAATATTGGGCTGTCTGATTCCGACGATTCCTTCCGCAATGAAGGACCCGAGGGAACCGGTTTTCCGAATGCAGTAGACATAGTCCCTCGGGAAGGGGACATCGACAGTAGTCCCGCAAGAAGCTGCATTTTCAACCCAAAGAGGGCCTTCAGTACATCTTCCGGCTCGCAATGGCGATCAGGGCTGCCGCCTACACCCATGTCCGCGCGGACCAGATCATCCGTCCGATAATTCGTATGGAGGGGGAGAGGGCTCTCGGGGGATAAAGCGGGCCGCGGTCGACGCGGTGCGCCTGGTTGTCGCTGATGATGGCGAAGGTGCCATCGGCCTGCTTGGAGAGGCGCTTGATGGCGATGGCGTTATCCTCTTCAAATGCATAGATCCTGTTGTGGGCGGGTACCTTTCTTCCGCAGTCTATGAGCACCACATCACCCGCCTCGAGGGTAGGGGACATGCTGTCGCCGAGGACTTCGAAAAGCCAGAGGTCGCCCTTGTTCGACGCCACTTCATTGAGCCAATCAAGCCTGAACGCGTAGTAGTCGTCTGAAGTCTCGCTTGTGACGAGGTTTCCTGCTCCTGCAGCGAGTCGAGGCACTGCTTTCGGGATATAAAAGTACTGTTCGCTGTCCACATCTTTTTCGCCCGTCACCGACCTTCCACCTTGGAAAGGAGTTACTCGGCTCTGCGCCTCCGCGAGACGAGAGCTCTCCGGTTCAGGCTCCTGCATCACTGCCAGATGCCGTTCCACCCACAGCGACAGGTCTGTCTTGAGCCCGAGGTCTCGTTGTTCTTTCAGCTTCCCGATTTCTGCACTCAGCCAGTCCGCTGCTTCCCGGAATGATCCGGACAAAGGATCGTACGGAGCGCCTGCTTTTCCGAGAGCGGAGTAGCCGAGTCGCGCGTAGTCTTTGCACAGAGAGAACGTCTCTCGAAAGAGGCTGTTCATCTCCTCGTCCGAAACGCGGTCTCTCTTCGCGTAGAGCTCCTCTGCCAAGAGCACGAACTGGACAGGGAAGCGGGAGGGGGGGAGAGCGCGCAGAGAAAGGGGCGAAGAGGGGAGGGGAAGAGGGGGTCGAGAGCCGAAGGTAAGCCAGTGCAATTCTTCATCCGACAATTCCAGATGCTTGGCAATTCTTTCTATCATGTCAATGGAGGGATTTGGCTGAACAGCGTTTAGCCATTTGGACTTGTTGTGTTTCGTCAGCCCAGCCCTCGCGAGGAAGTGGGAATCCTCTTCCTGGGGGAGCTTGAACCAATAGAGTCTTCGGAGGAAGTGTGACCAGGGGAGTGTATTGATATTGCGATGTTTTCTGGCCATACGGCACCTGGTAATGCAAAGTCTTGACAATTAGTAACCTATTGGTTACTATGCGTCAAGGAGAACAAACGTACTCTAGAGCGCGGCTGTCCGCGCCAACACCTTCAATAACCCTGCACACCACAAAAAGGAGGACTCCATGAACAGAGCTCAGCTCATCCGACTCGTCTCCCACCGATACCACATTCCCCAGAGAACAGCAGAGTCCCTCGTAAAAGCCGTTTTTGCCGAAATCCTCCAAGCTCTTGGCATGAAGGATACGGTCACCATTTCCGGCTTTGGCACCTTCGCACCGAGATTCAAGGATACCTGCACCAGACGTAATCCACAAACGGGCGAGCCTGTACTTGTCGGTCCCCGGTGGGCGGTCAAATTTAAGGCCGGCAGAAAACTCAAGGCATCTCTCGCGTAGCGGCCCGCGACGCACACAAACGACCCTCGCGATACGCGAATCAAGCATGAACGATCGCGCCGCATTGCGTGGCCCCGGGTCAACAGGCGATATGGCCCCAGTATCAGATCGCATTTACGAAATCGCACCAGTTACTGCCTTTCGTAAGTTCGGTGCCGAATTAGAAGGCCCCACGCCAACCCTCGACGTTAATGGGGAGGGAGTCCTTCCCCCCGTTGACGGGGGATCGGAGGGGAGTTGCCGGTTCGGAATGCGCCACCGATTTTACGAAGGGGCATGTCAAGAAGGGATTGCGACGTAGGGGCACCTCTTGTGGGTGCTCAGGACGGGCAGGAGGCCCCCCTACAGTCCGAACGGATGCCTTGACCAAGTACTCCGTGGCGCAGATCCGGGGCCGTATTTACTTGAAAATCACCTGATTACCGGCGAGACGCCGGCGCTCTACGAAGACAGGAGTAGAGCGGCTCGTGACCGCCATCGACGGGTCCCGCGAAACGCGGGATTCTACTGGATTCCGGCGTACGCCGGAATGCCGCGGACTTTCCTGGTCCGTTGTGACTGCAAGGTCACGGATGTTTAAGAAATCCCGTACTAAGGCTGTCGAGAGGTACCCCATGATATCGGCGCAAGATGAAGTCAGTCCCTGTCGCATTCGGGGCATTCGAATCACACGAGAGCAGTGTCGGAAACGCCAACTGGGAAACTGGCGGTATTCCAGAGGGAGGAATTCAACAGGAAAACCTTCCCTGAATCCCATGTTTATCTCGTGTCACTGGAGGGAGCCTGACAGGCAATTCTGCCCTTGGTGGCTGTCCGACACCGAATACTATCAACAGAGCACGCTCGAGCGCCAATTCCCCTGGATGGCCAGGCTCGATCACCTCGAGGAGGCGTTTCTCGATGTTTAGAAAGGCAACCAGATGTCGGAACAAGTTGCGGATGGGCATTGTGGGTCCGTCCGGTAGTGGAAAGACGTACAGTGCGCTTCGCATTGCAACTGAGCTCGGTTCGAGAGTCGCGCTTATCGACACCGAGCATGGAACATCGGCAGCGTATGCCGACATCTTCGATTTTGACATGATGGAGCTCGATTCATTTCATCCCGCTCGATATGTGGAGGCGATTCACCACGCGCAACGGGAGGAGTACGATGTCCTGATCGTCGATTCCCTCTCTCACGCGTGGAGCGGGAAGGATGGAGCCCTGGATCTGGTCGATCAGGCGGCGAAGCGGAGCAAGACGCACAACGCTGCCTCTGGCTGGCGCCTAGTCACACCGCTGCACAATGCCCTTGTTGAGACGATTCTCCAATCCCAGCTCCACTGTATCGTTACCTTGCGGGCTCGGACGAAGTACATCTTGGAACAGGACGACAAAGGGAAAAGCCAGGTCAAAAAGGTCGGTCTCGAAGCAGTTCAGCGAGAGGGACTGGAATATGAGCTCGACGTAGTGGGAGACCTGGACCTGGATAACAACCTCGTCATCTCAAAGACCCGCTGTCCGGATTTGCACAAGAGAGTGTTTCACGAACCAGGGGCGGACCTGGCATGTATACTCAGCCGGTGGCTTTCCAGAAGCCATCCTGAATCAAAGCCCGGCGACCAGGGGGCGTCCGGCCCCTCCGGGGGCAACGGAGGGGCTCTGTCGTCCCTGGCACTGGCAACGAGAGCCCTTTTCGATGACAACCGCGTAGACGAGCACGGGAGGAAGGCGGCTTTCAAGGCAATTCGGGATGAGTTCAACATCGAGAAGCTCGAAGACATAGCCCAAGACCAGTATGAGCGATACTGGAACTTTGTCACGCACAGGATCCTTCCTGCAGTAAAAGCCATACCCGCCAACGGCGCATAAAAGCGACCGCCGTACCGGTTGCCCGGCGAAACCTCTTACTCTCCTGGAGAGGAATGTGCGGAGGGCTCATCTCTCTGACAGAAAGTGCCCTTCGCGCGTCCACAAAAAGAATCCGGAGAACACCTCGATAGGAGTCTTGTATGAAGGCCACAACTACGGACCCGGTGGGCGAGCTCAGGTCTGACCTCGGATTGAGGTCTCTGGAGCCCGCGCGGACCCGATGTCTGAGATGCGGCAGGGAATTTTCCTCATGGGATACGACCCGAAACAGGATCTGCCATTCCTGCCGGAGGACGAACAGCCGGAATCTCTCCTCGTGGGCGGGAGAAATCAAAATCGGACGGTAGCACTCTCGTGAGGTCCCTGCTTTCGGGCAGGAATGCTCGGGTTCCCGGCCCTCGCTGCTCTTCGCCCGGTCACCCCTTTTCCCCGAGAAAGGCAAATTATGACTCGACCACTCATTGCCAATTGTCTGGACAAGATCTCTGCACAACTGGGAGACATCCGACTTTGCTCGGAGAGCATGGACGATCCCCAGGCGTGCTTGCTGGCGGAAAACATGGAGCATGTGTTTCTCACCGATAGCGAACGGCTCAGATGCCATCTGGACCTGAAGAGCAATCCCCGTCGATGTGTCCTGGCCTGGCAAGGCAGGCAAGACCCGCTCAGGTTCCTTTCGGACGCGTTCGCTCGTGTGCACGATTACTTGAGCTCACTTCGATCGCATGCCAGCAGTCTGGGAGATCCCCGAACCTGGGAGCTTGTAAACAGTCTCGAGTTAAGTGTGCTGAGGTTCATGCGCAGGCTTCGCCTCTTGCTGGACATCCCTTACGACTGGCACGAACGGCTCGAGAATCTGCAGGAAGACAGTGTCTGCAAGGCCCGAGACGGAGGTGTGCACGGGTGAATGTTGTGTGAAAAGCCGGCACGGCGACGCGTGGGCTAACGTATCTTCTTCCTGTGGGGTAGTCCCACGTTCAGCGGGATTGCCATTTCATTTCAGATGCAGGCTAGAATCCCGCGCCTCGCGCATGCGCGTTAAGTTAGAAGCGGAACGGCCAATTCTTCGTCATTCCGGCGAAGGCCGGAATCCAGTCTTTCCAACA
>CAYZET010000223.1:0-6669 GCA_964477215.1 uncultured Syntrophaceae bacterium
ATCGCGAGAAAATTCTTCCGGTTATCGGACAAAAATTTTGTCACTCACTATAAATCCGAGTCCCATCGTTTTCGGAACGGGGGATCATTGGGAACAAATCCCGACGTTTTCGGTGATCAGGCTCTATGAGCGCCTCGGACGCCATTTATTCATTCTTATCCTATCGAAGGGCTGAAGGATAGTCAATGGACGGACCGGTTGCCATGACATCTCTCCCCAAGTGGCCCGACTTAGCATTCTGCCCAGGGTCTACCGACAGAAAACGCAAAGTATTGACACAAAGTTCATCGAGTTCTCTGTAGTCCATGGTACCTCCCGTCAATTCATGGATTTCAGACGAGCCGGAATCGCCCTATTCCAACAGGTCTGCCGCGGCCCAATCAATCAGCCATAGGACGCGGCCATTCTGAGGATCTATCATCCCAGCCGGCAAACGCTTCTCTTCGCGAGTATCGTGAAGGACAGATCTAAGCGATGAGGCTTTGCTCTCTCCGGCAACCAGGAACATCACCATGGCTGCATTATTCAACACGGGGAGGGTCAGGGTCAGACGGTTCACTTTCAACGCGGGTACGTAATTGGCGACTACCAGTCGACGCTTCTCCTCTAGAGCCTCCGTTCCGGGAAACAAGGACGCAGTATGTCCGTCAGCGCCCATTCCCAGCAAGATGAGATCGAAACGTGGTTTTTCGTGAATTTTCAGACGGAAGAAACCTCTGAGCATTTCTTCGTACTCGGACGCAGCATCGCTCGGATTTTTCGCTTCGCCTCTCATTCGGTGCACGTTTTCAGGGGGTATCGGCACGCTGGATAGCATCAATTCCCAGACCATGCCGTAGAGACTCTCAGGGTGATTCGTCGGCACGCAGCGCTCGTCACCCCAGAAGACATGGACATCCTGCCACGGTATCTTGCTGCGAAACGGATTGCCGGACAATCGTGCGTACGTTTCCCTCGGTGTCGAGCCGCCGGATAGGCAAAGGCAGAAACGGCCATGCTCTCGGACCGACCTGATAGCGGAAGCAGTGACGATCCTGGCAGCGTATTCGCTTAGCTCAGACAAATCTGAACAGACCTTTATCTCGCGAGATGTCTCGGTCAACTGTCAAACCTCAACTGAGGGTGGTTTTCCATCATCCAAAGCGTCACCATGCCCATGGTCAAGTCAAGGAATGCTCTTCTTCCGGCCCCCACGTTCCCGCAGCATAGAACCGCAGTTCCGGACCTTTGTCGAAGCAGTCCCCGCAAGCTCCCAGGATAGGTTCAAGGAAAGTCCAAGACAATTCGACTCCGTCCTGACGCCAGAACAGCATGTGATCACCCTGGATACAGTCGATTATCGCCTTTTCGTACGCGTCCAGAACAGGACCTGTGTAATCTTGTCGATAATCGAAGTCCATCCTCACGGAGCGGAGGCAAACCATTGCACCTGGGTTCTTTGTCTGGAAGCTCAAGTGAATCTTTTCATCGGGATAAATTCCTAAAGTGAGCCGGTTTTGGCCAATGTCCTCTCCAAGGAGGCCGCGGAACATCGAATGAGGCGCCTTCTTGAAATCGATGACGATTTCCGTCATCTTCTTAGCCAGCCTTTTTCCCGATGTGAGATAAAAAGGAACGCCCTGCCATCGCCAGTTGTCAATAAATACCCTCACGGTAGCAAACGTAGGAGTCAGAGAGTCAGGATTAACGTCCGGTTCTTCTCGGTAGCCCGGAACAGATTTCCCGTCGACCGTTCCGCCAACGTACTGTCCCAGGACCACATGCCTCGTCGCATCGGCGGGTGAGAGCAACCTCAACGACCTGAACACCTTGCATTTCTCGTCTCGCACGCAATCCGCTTCCATGCGTGACGGTGGTTCCATGGCCACCAAGGCCAAGAGTTGCATCATATGATTCTGAAACATGTCACGCAGCACGCCTGACTCCTCGTAATAGCGAGCCCGGTTTTCGACTCCGAGGGATTCCGCCGCAGTAATAGTCACCCGGTCTATGAACATGCGATTCCACAAGGGCTCAAAGATTGCGTTGGCAAACCGGAACATGAGCACATTCTGGACCGTCTCCTTGGCGAGGTAATGATCGATTCTAAAGATTTGACGCTCCGTGAAGTGTTTGTGAAGCGTACGATTAAGATCGATCGCTGTCTTCAAATTCCTGCCAAAAGGCTTTTCCACTACCAGCCGAACCCACCCTTTTCCCGCTTCACTCTCCCTGGAAAGTCCCACGGCCCCCAACAACTCGGCTGTGCCCTCATAGAGCGAGGGGGGAATTGCAAAATAGAAGATTCGGTTGCATCGAGGGTTACGCTCCTTGTCAAGCTCGTACAAGGTAGAGGAGAGCTCGGTGAACGAAGCGGGAGAGTCGAAGTGGATACTTCGATAATGGAGCAAAGACGCAAAGCGATCCCACGGGGACAGATCCATTCCAGTAACAGCGTCCTTAATTTTCTCTCTGAATTGCGCTTGACTCATCTCCGCTCGCGCAACCCCGACGATAGCGATTGAATCGGGCAAGACGCCCTTCAGATAGAGGCTGTAGAGAGCGGGGGCAAGCTTGCGGATCGTGAGGTCCCCGGTCGCGCCGAAAATCACTATTGTGCAAGATTCCAGCGGCCCTTCCACAAGGCATGCTTCCCGAGGGATTCTAAGGTCTGAAGTTTGCCCCTTAACAACCGAGTCTACATATCTGTCGATATCTTCAACCGAGAGCACCATTTCAAGCCTCGCCCGTTTTGATGCATCGATCAGTTTGTTCTATTGAGCCCACCTAATACTTTTCTCTAGCCGGCAGCACTGTGTGACCCCCGAACTCGCTTCTGAGCGCGGCCAGGACGCGATCTGCAAGTGAGCTCGGCTCGCGGGATCGGAACCGGGCGAAGAGAGATAGCGCTGTAACATAGGCGGGAACACCAGTTTCGACAGCGTGCTCGACTGCCCAACGGCCTTCTCCGGAATCCTCCACGTATCCTTGGATTGCGGAAAGTCTCGGGTCTTTTGCGAACGCCGCTTCTGCGAGCTCAAGGAGCCAGGAACGAATCACACTCCCTCGGTTCCACAGATGACAGAGACTCCTGTAGTCGAGAGAAGTGCGATATGGGGATTTGTCTAAGATATCGAACCCCTCGGCGTAAGCCTGCATCATGCCGTACTCGATCGCATTGTGAACCATCTTGACAAAATGCCCTGCACCTGTTTGCCCGCAATAGAGGTAGCCGTCCTCCGGCGCGAGTGACTTGAACACGGGCTCCAGATGTTTGTAAATCGCTGGATCTCCTCCGATCATCAGGCAGTAGCCTTCCTTGAGCCCCCAAATGCCGCCGCTCACCCCCACATCCACGAAGTGGATTCCCTTTTCCGACAGCATTGATTGTCTACGAATATCGTCTCTGAAATGCGTGTTACCGCCGTCAAGCACGATATCTCCTGGAGAAAGAAGCCTACTGATCTGATCCAAATGCTCGTCCACAGGGCGGCCTGCGGGGAGCATCAACCAGACCGCCCGCGGCGGGGTAAGAACTTGCGTAAGATCTGCTAGGACGTAAGCGCCCAGAGCTCCTTCCTTCACAATATCATCAGTTTTTTCACGTGTTCGATTGTACGCCACCACCTCGTGGCCCGCTCGAATGAGCCGCCTGGCCATATTCATTCCCATTCGTCCGAGGCCTACGATCGCCAGTTTCATGTCATCTCTCCTTTGCCGTTGCAGTTATGAAGTCACGGGTTATCTCCTCATTCAATCCTGCACATACCATAGATCTTGTCGCAGGCCTCCGAATATAAACGCTGTATCCAATCGTCTCTCTTTTCACGGTCCGTCAGAGGCGAGCCGCATTCCGGGCAGGTCTTTATGGCTCCCAGACGGCGGAGAATTCGGTGAACCGTAGCAACGAAGGTCGCGTGGCTCCATGTGAGTGGCGAAACCGATAAAGGGGCCCCTGTAAAAGGATGGACCTGTTCGGCGAGAATCCCTGAGGGGAGAGCGTGATCGGTTACCCATTTCAGTATATCTACGGCCTCTGCTATCCCTTTTTCGTCAGTTGCTCTTTCGGCAAGAAAATCGGCCAACCACAGAGTGCACACGAACCACGGATTGCCTGGCACATCCTTGCTCACTTGGTGGTAATAGTCGTTTTCATAGCGCGCCATTCCGCCCACACCTTGTCCCACCCACAACGCATGCTTCAGGTCAGACATGGTCGAAACGATCCTGAGGTCGCCAGCGGAGTACAGACCAAATGCAAAGAGACCCCATATACTCGAGTCTCGGATGGAATCAACATGCAACTCGCCCTGAGCACTGCGGTACACCATTCTGCAAAAACGGTTTAGATCCGATCTCCACAGATAAGTCGAAGCAGCGTCTCGTATTTCCGACGCTGCTTTGCGATATACTTCTGCTCTTTCGTTCTCTCCGAAAACAGTACAAAATAAGGACGCAGCCGTTAGTCCTCCGAAGACTGCACTTACGGTAAAGCTCCAGATTCCACGGTGCTCTTCCCATAGGTCGTAGGAGGGGGCTGGCAAACCGGTTTCCTTATCCCTGAACGAACACATGAAATCCGCAGCGCCCTTTATGAGTGGCTTATACAAGGGCTTGATGAACTCGATATCTCGGTACCTCACGAAGTGATGCCACAGGGCCCACACAACGAGGGCAGTCTCGTCTTCCTGGATCGGTAACTGGGGTGTGCCGTTGCTAAACCATGGATGCCATGAGGAGGCAAGCGTGCGGTCCGGATTATATTTGTGAAGCAGATACCCCTCTCGCTGAATAACATCCGCTGCAAATTGGTAGAACGCTTGGGCAGGCATTACGTACCCTGCTTGATCCAAGGCATGGGCGACAAGAGCGCCGTCGCGAGGCCAGACATACGAATATGTGTCCCTGCTGAAGTGGATTATGTCAGAATCGTTTGCGGCGACTATCCCGCCCTCCCAGTCCATCTGGGTCCTCAATACGAGGAGGCTTCTCCGATAAAGATCTGCTGATCTTGACGGGAGCAAATCAAGGCGAGGGGTTTCCTTGCGTACCCACAAACGCCAGTAGTCGGCAGTTCGACCGATGAGCACCTCTGGCCCCTTATCCTTGACGATGGCGTCCAAATCGCGGACCTTTTTCCAGGTTTCTCCCGCAGCTAGCCAATAATAGGCTTTACCCTTGGAAACGCCGTCCACTTCAATACCGAGGCCGACCACGGAATCCACTGCTCCTTGGGCGATGGGATTGCCCGACAAAACGCCGTCCTCAGCATCGCGAAAGGTTCCTTCGAGTCCTCGAATGCCTTTCTGTCCGGTTGCAAAGCCAAAAAGGCCCGGATGGGTGTCCGTGGTTCCATTCATCAGGAAATATCGGGCCGCTTTGTAATGGACCACTCCCGAAGTCTCGGGATCGTAAGCTGCCGTGTCTCCCACATCGTTTCCATATATGCTGAAATCGTGGGTGAAAAAGACGCGAACTTCCCTACGCTGGGGCTTTAGATTCTCGATCTCGATCGCCCTGACGCAGATGTCTTCATGAAAATCCACTGCATCCTGAACGGAAAGCAAAAGCCCCAATTTCTCGTTATACAGATTGACCTCGGTGACCAAGGTGTCCGCAGCATATCTGATATCAATCTTCCACTCCGGCCCGACCCAGGAGAAAATCCCGTCACTCCAAATACCGAGCCGGCAATACTTGCCGTTGACATGGTTTTCTTGACCGACGTGAGGGAAGTAGAGATCCCGAATTCGGTATTCACTGTCAAAGCACACGAGAAGTCTTCCATTACCTATGGGTATGTCTCTGGGCACTTGTAAGGTCCTTTCGGTTAAGCTCTAATATCCGGTAGCACAGGGTTCCTCTACTGCCGCGCATTGAATATGCGTGGCAATCATTGCAGTTGAAGGCCGACGAGCCTTCGGTCGACATGTGGTGATAATAGAGGTCGATATTTCCCATCAGCGACTGTGGAGCTCCTGGCTTATGGCCAACACGATAGTGGAACGCGGCAGTTGCTTTCACGCTGTCCTTAATGGCTCGGTTTGCGAATCAGGTTCGGACCCGTTCTTAATGCGCTCCACTATGGCCGCAGAGCGGGTCGATGGAAGCCAGATTGTCTTGACTCGCTGCTCAAGGACCCTCCTGGGTCGCAATGGAGCCCCCTCAGGTAAATCCCGATCCGGCTGTGCACGCATAGCAATGATTGCCTGTCGGTATCAACGTCCCAGGCTCCGGCAAACCATCCATCTCGGAAACGTGTCGCCTTCGACCTCCAAGATATGCTCCCCTGGCCAGATTGAAATCGCAGTCGTACAAATAGCCCTGCCAATTCACCGACACGAATGTTCGACACATCAAGCCCTCAACAGTACAAGGGTTGAAGCTCTTGGAGAGCTTTTGCATATATGAATCGAGGTTTCCCGAGTCCGCAAGCCAGGTACGGAACCTTCCTAACGGCACATTCGCAAACGTGAACAGGTTGTTGAACAAAAGCCCCCATTTTCGCTGGAGATCTGCTTTGAACCTCTTTTCCGCTTGTGACTGCGATACAGGAAGAAAAGCGCCGGTAGGATTTGAAACAAGATTGAGCTCCAGGCCGGTCCCATCCTTCCCATAGCCCAAGCCGTTAAGCTTGCTCAACATGGCGACGCTTTTCTCCAATACGCCTTTCCCTCTCTGGGAATCAGT
>CAYZET010000223.1:6679-8859 GCA_964477215.1 uncultured Syntrophaceae bacterium
AGCAAGTAGTCCGTGTCCTGCTCGGCCAAAGCTGTGAGATTCGCTCGCAACATCAGCCTCGGAGAGACGGGAGCTATGGTCTCAATGAGATAACCCAGATGGGGGTTCATTTCCGGAGCACCACCGGTTATGTCCACCACGGGGAACCTTGCCCTTTTCGCGTAAGCCACAACTTCTTCAACGGTCTTCCTGTCCATCATTTCCGACCGATTGGGGCCGGCTTCCAGATGACAGTGCCGGCACACCTGGTTGCAGAGCAGGCCGACATTGATTTGCAGCGTATTGGTTTGATCTCTTTTCAATTCGAGCCCGTGCCTGGCCAGGCATACCGCAAAAGGCTCCAACCCTTGGATTGAGTGCCTTTCAACGTTTGACAACTTGTCTGCCGACCTTAGCTCCTGAGCCATAACGCCCTCCGGGGTCACATGGAAAGCTTCTTGGCGATCTTTCTCATCTGGGTGGCGTGAACAAGCGAAGCCCCTCCTCTGATCGCCGTAGTTACGTGAACAGCCTCGGTCATTTCACCGAGACTGGCTCCCTTTTCGAGACAGGCCTGGGTATAGGCGTCAATACAGTACGGGCATTGAATCGCGTGCGCCACGGCCAGAGCGATCAGAGTCTTCTCTCTTTCGGTGAGCTCGCCTTCGGCAAATACCGCGCCATAGTAGTCGAAAAACTTCTTGGCAAGATCGGGGGCTTCCTCGCCGACGTCGGCGAATTTCGGCAGGTCTTTGGGATCATAATAGGTGTCCATGAATCTCCTCCTGAAAGTGACGAACTGGTGATCTCGCCTCAGCGAGTCCAGGAAAGCCATTTCTTGAAGACCGTCTTGAGTAACGGGGTCAAACGGGTGCGATTGTACGCGGCCGCGGCCTGCTTAATCGCTTCAGCCTGGGTCGGGTACGGATGGATGACGCTGGAAACCGTCCCGAGCCCCACCTTGCCCACCATGGCCAGCGTGAGCTCGCTTATCATTTCGCCTGCGTGAGCAGCCACGATGGTAGCTCCGATGATCTGGTCTGTTCCCTTTTTCACGTGAATCTTGACGAACCCCTCGTCTTGACCATCCAGTATAGCCCTGTCAACTTCGGCAAGAGGCCTGACGAATGTATCAACCGCCATGCCCCGTCTTGCCGCCTCTCTCTCGTACATCCCCACGTGCGCGATTTCCGGATCGGTGTACGTGCACCACGGTACCGTAAGAGCACTGAGCTTCTTTGATCCCTTGAAAAGGGCGTTCTGGATCACGATTCGAGCTGCGGCATCCGCGGTGTGGGTAAACTTGTAATTCATTGAAATATCACCCGCGGCAAATATTGCCGGGTTTGTGGTCCGCAGATGATCATCGACGAAAACCCCTTTTCGCGTATCATATTGAACTCCTGCGGCTTCCAAATTCAGACCCTCAACGTTCGGCGCCCGCCCGGCTCCAACTAGGATTTCGTCCACTGCAATGAAATCCGGCTTTCCACCAGCCTCGAAGTGGATAACCTTCTCACCATTTACTACGCTGACCTCTTTCAGGTCACTGTTAAGGATCAGCCGCACCCCTTCTCTGATGAAGCTATTTTGAATGATCTCCGCGGCGTCCCGGTCCTCGCGGTCGAGTATGTGATCATTCTTATGGAAGAGAACCACCTGACTGCCAAGTCTCTGGAACGCCTGTGCCATTTCGCAACCTATGGGGCCGCCTCCTATGACAGCAAGCCGAGAAGGCCTTTGGGTCAAGGAAAAGACCGTTTCATTCGTAAGAAAGCCCGCCTCGGAAAGACCTTGTATTTCAGGATGGACAGCCCTGGCGCCAGTGGCTATCACAGCCTTCTTGAACCGCAAGGACTTGCCGCTGACCTCTACAGTATTAGGGCCGGTGAATTGGGCACTTCCCATGAAGACGTCTACCCCCATATCCTTGAAGCGTTTCGCGGAATCGTGGTGACTGATCTTCGCCCTCAGTTGTCTCACCCGCGCCATCACGGAGGAAAAATCAACGGTCACCTTTCCGTCCACCTCAATACCGTAACTTTGCGAGCCCCGGATTTCAGCATACGCTCTGGACGACCGAATAAGGGCCTTGGATGGAACGCATCCATAATTCAGGCAATCCCCTCCCATAAGGTGCCTTTCCACGAGGGCGACCTTTGCCCCGAGTCCGGCTGCCCCTGCCGCAGTGACGAGTCCGG
>CAYZET010000224.1:0-1354 GCA_964477215.1 uncultured Syntrophaceae bacterium
ACGGAGCCGGCAAGACAACGCTAATATCTATACTCTCCACGATCCTTCCTCCATCTCGGGGAGAAGCCCTGGTCTGTGGATGGAACGTGGCAACACAACAAGAGGCGGTTCGCCGATCAATCGGTGTCGTGTTTCAAGATCCGAGTCTCGACACCGAGCTCACGGGAGAGGAGAATCTGGATTTTCATGGAAGGTTGTACGGGCTCGACACCCGGACTCGTCGCAACCGCGTGAATGAAGTGCTTGCGCTAGTGGATCTGGAAGAACGACGACATGACTTGGTGAATACCTATTCTGGGGGAATGCGCAGAAGACTCGAGATCGCCCGGGGTCTGATGCACCAGCCTCAAGTCCTTTTCCTGGACGAGCCTACTCTGGGGCTTGACCCACAGACGAGGAGACGCGTCTGGAATTACATCAGGTCCCTCAAGGACTCGTTCGGCATGACAATCATTCTTACGACCCATTATATGGAGGAAGCGGATCAATTGTGCTCCCGCATTGCAATCATCGACAGTGGGGTTATCGTTGGGTTGGGAAGTCCGGATGAGCTCAAGTCTACTCTTGGAGGAGATGTGCTGGAATTGGCGGTGCCGCGTCCGACGGAGGAGTTTGTTCAAAGCCTTCGGAGCCACACGAGCGTGCGAAGCGTCCTCCTTCAGAACGGGAGCCTCATGCTCACGGTCGATGACGGCGAGTCATTTCTCCCGAGGACCTTCGATTTGGCCCACGATATGGGCATCAAGATATCTGGTGTTTCCGTACGCAAACCAAACCTTGAGGATGTCTTCATCAAGATGACTGGTCGAGAGATCCGTGACGAGGGGATAAAGGAACCAAGGGAGCGGATGCGGATCTACCGCTGGGGAATGCGCAAATGAATCTGTTCTTCGGCACGGTGTACACACTCTGGCTTCGAGAAGTGAAACGCTTTATGCGCAACAAGAGCAGGCTCATAGGCTCCATGGCAATGCCCGCCCTGTTCCTTGTCGTCCTCGGCAGTGGCTTCTCAGGGGTCTTTCGATATCAGAGAGACGTCTCTTACGTTGAGTTCATCGGCCCAGGAATCGTGGCAATGTCCCTGTTGTTCTCGTCTATGTTCGGGGGACTGAACGTCTTGTGGGACAAGCAGTTCGGATTTTTGAAGGAGATCTTGGTAGCACCAGTGAGCAGGACCGGTATTATGGCCGGAAAGACGCTTGGGACCGTGACGACATCAATGGTCAAGGCGGGCGTTTTTCTGGTGGCACTCCTGGCTCTGAGACTTGCGCGACCGGATCCCGCCGGGGTGTTGATGGCCGTGATATTCATGTTTCTCATTTCCGCTTCGTTCACGAGTCTCGGCATTGCTTTT
>CAYZET010000224.1:1364-8836 GCA_964477215.1 uncultured Syntrophaceae bacterium
CGGCTTTCAGCTGATCATGAACTTTCTCATCATGCCTGTATTCTTTCTCTCCGGAGCCCTTTTCCCCTTGGAGGGGCAGCCACAGTGGTTGACACTTCTCACGCACCTGAACCCGCTCACCTATGGGGTCGATGGAATGCGGTACGCCCTCGGTGCCTCCCACGCATTCTCTCCCACCTTGAGCATGGGGGCCCTGGTGCTCTTCTGGGCGTGCGCTACGGTTGTCGGGACAGTCCTTTTCGGAAGAATGGCCGCATGAAAGAACAAATCTAAGGAAGAGCAGCTTTGTACGGAAAAGGTTCTGCCTCGTTCTCATCGCTCTTGCGCGGAACGATGTGAAGGTAGTCCGCTATGGGCTGGCGGATAAATTTGAGATCCTGATGGGTAACCTCAACTGGAATGGCTTGGCGTTTCTCTGCTTCTGAAAGGACCAACTCCCCGCTCTCGCTCGGCAGAACAATCCTGTACGGTACATCTAGCTCTTTTTCCACCCGAGCTGGAATGCCGAATCCGTAGTTGATATGACCGGTTCCAGCCACGACCACGACCGAGCGATCCCTTCCCCGGTCTGAACTGAGAAACCCAAGGAGTGCCCGTGCCATGGTCTGGTCTCGGACCGCCTGAGCGATCACGATGTTGTCGAGGCTCTTGCCCTGGAAGGCCTTGTGAACGTGGAGTCTTAGCCTGAGCAGTCGCTCGTAGTGCGGGTCGACAGGCAGTATCCCTGAGGGAAGCCGTTCCTTCTCTGCAGCGGAGAGTGCATCTAGCCCCTTGCGGGCCACCGAGCGAACAAGATGATCGTCCGCATTGAGGCAGAGGATCGGCACCTCTCTCTCTCGGGCTGCCAGAAGCAGCGCTTCGTAATCGAGAAGATTTGTCCAATGCCCGCTCCCCAAATTCTTGATGAGGTCAGCGACACTCTCAGTCCCGCTTTGCCACTGATCCAAAATCGCCTGCTGGTGCTTGCCGAACATTTCCATGCCGAGGGCGAGCTTCACACCTCGCTGAGCCAGTTTCTCCAGGATTTCAGCCTGAATCGAGTGATGCCGGGCTATGGTGTGGACCTCTCCCAGGTATACGATTCTTGCAGTGAAGAGATCGTCGATCATCATTTCCATGGAAATCGGTTCCCCGAAAAGCACGTCAACAATTAACGGACCGCACCTTTCCCTGGACTGACCCTCCGCAGAAATCGTCAAACAGCAAAGAATGACGAGGATTCGCGAAAATCTCGCAGCGAGGTCAAGAAATCTCATCACCAGAAGCTCCCCCGTGAGATTGCAATCTCGAAGCCGTCAAACTCCCCTGTCGGCTGCTCCTCGCGAATCTGGACATGGTCGACGCGTCCGGAAGGCGGTCCTTTTTTTAGCCACTCGACCATGCGAGCCACCCGGACGGGGTCTCCCTCGACCAGAGCCTCCACCCGTCCGTCAGGGAGATTCTTGACCCAGCCACTCACTCCAATTCTCCGCGCGGCGTCTCTGGCCGAGTAGCGGAATGCCACACCTTGAACCAGCCCTGACACAACTACTCTGCGACGAATTGCGTTGCTCATTCTGCACTCTCCCTCAAGCTCGGTTACAATGCCCCCCGTGCAGGACTCCCTATCATGCAATCCCCGCCAGGGCTCGGAACTCCTCTTCGGTCAACACATGGACCCCCAGTTGCCTCGCCTTATCCAGTTTCGAGCCGGCCTGATCCCCGGCCACCACGTAGTCAGTTTTTCGGCTTACGGATCCACTTACGGAGCCCCCCCCCTGTTCTACAATCTTCTTGGCTTCATTTCGAGGCATGGAAATGGTACCGGTGAAAACAACCGTCTTTCCCGTAAACGCGGTCTCGATTTCTTGCCGCGGCCTCTGAAGAGGCAAGGGAGTGACACTTGCGTCCAGGAGGCGCCCGAGGATTTCACGGTTGTGGGGCTCCGCGAAGAAAGCGGTAACACTCTGGGCAACTTCCGGGCCTATGCCATGGACCTGTTGAATCTCATCCGCGGTTCGGGATGCGAGAATCTCCACGTCCCCGAACTCCATCATGAGCAATCGTGCGACATGCTCGCCCACCAGAGGAATTCCCAGGGCAAAGAGGAATCGATCTGCGGGCACTCTCTTGGAGCGGGCCAATGCATCGAGAATGTTTGACGCGGATTTCTCTGCCATGCGATCCAACGACGTCAGGTCTTGCAAGCTGAGGAAGTACAGATCGGCCGGGTTGGAAACGAGCCCGCGGTCCACCAGTTGGTCGATAAGTTTCGTTCCCAACCCCTCAATGTCCATTGCTCCACGCGACGCGAAATGGCGGATGGTTTCCTTGAGTCGGGCAGGGCACGAGACGTTAACACATCGTTTAGCGGCCTGACCCTGCAGTCGAATTGCTTCCGAATCGCAGACGGGGCACCTGTCAGGTATCCTGTACGGTTTGCTTTCTCGCGGCCGGTCGTCCAGCAGAACTCTTACCACTTCCGGAATGACATCCCCAGCACGTTGAATGATAACCGTGTCGCCTTCCCTCACATCTTTGCGGTCAATTTCGTCCTGGTTATGAAGAGTGGCCCTGCTGACGGTCACGCCCCCCACTGTCACAGGCTCCATGATTGCTACCGGGGTCAGTGTGCCGGTGCGTCCCACACCGACTTCGATTCGAAGAATACGTGTGGTTGCCTGAACTGGCTCGAATTTGAAGGCCACCGCCCAGCGGGGAGACCGCATCTTAAGGCCCAAAGCCTCTTGCTGGGCACGGGAATTGACTTTGACGACAGCTCCATCAATTTCGTACGGCAACGTATGCCGAATCTTTCCCAGCAGCTCGTAATGCTTGAGGACAGCGTCCACGTCCTGGCAAACAGTCGTATTGGCGAGATTAGCTGGTAGCCCCAGCTCTCGGAGTGCAAAGAGGAGGTCCATGTGACTGTCGACTGAAGCGCCTGCAATCCGGCCCACACCGTGAGCGGCGAATTTCAGGGGTCTGCCGGCAGTGATCTGAGGATCGAGCTGTCTGATCGAGCCTGCGGCGGCATTGCGAGGATTGGCAAACGCGCTTACCCCCTGCTCGTCCCGGAGCCGGTTGAGGCGGTCGAACTCGGCTCTTTCCATGAAGATCTCCCCTCTGACATCGATCAGAGACGCTGAACCGAGCGCACCCCGCGGAAGAAGTCTCAACGGAACGGCTCGTATCGTCCGTACGTTGACAGTGACGTCCTCTCCCACGAATCCGTCGCCGCGGGTGGATGCCGAAGCGAGCAAGCCGCGGTCGTATGTGAGCTCGACTGCCACCCCATCCAGCTTAGGCTCGACCACGTAGGAAACACCCGACCGAACGCCGAGCGTCCGCTTCACTCGCAGGTCAAATTCACGAACTTCCGATGCCTCGAAGACGTTGGAGAGTGAGAGCATGGGCACGGCGTGCTCCACCTGCCCGAACTTTTCCAAGGGTTCTCCGCCCACTCGTTGCGTTGGTGAGTCAGGGGTTACCAGTAGCGGATATGCCTGCTCGAGCTCCGCCAGTCGCCTGAACAGGGCGTCATATTCGGCGTCGGAGATCTCGGGGCTGTCAAGAACATAATAGAGATGGTCATGGTGACGGATCTGTTCGCGCAATCGCTCGACCTCGTTGACGACATCGAAAGGAACTGCATCAGGTGCTGCCATGCTCAGCCTCGAACGCGATATGGACTACGCTTGCGGCAAGATAGAAGTCTCCATTGCCGTGCAATCACGGTCTCCAACTGTGAGTTTATGATTCATCATGCTACAGGAGCGTACGATTGGCAAGGGATAGTGGGGGACGCGGCGTGGAGGGTTCCGCTGGTGCGGAAGAAATCCGGAACCGGCTCACTGTGTCTAGGGAGCAGGGGCAGCCTCGAGGCTGCCCCTGAAATGGATGCCTGGCTCAAAATCATCTGCCACCCGGGGGTCGCTGGTGAGCTCCTTTGGAAGCAGGAATGTTTCTTAGAGCCATTCCTGTACTATTTCTCTTTCTTTTCAGCGGGCTTCTCTTCCGCCGCCACTTCCTGCTTCTTTTGCCAGGTAGCCGTAAAGGTGCTCCTTATTTCCTTCCCTTTTTCATCCTTGAAGAGAGCTGTGCCATTTGTGATTCCGATGGGGAAGGCAAAATCGGAGATGGTCTCGAACCACTTCTTCACCAATCCTCCCGCGTTGGCTTTCATCTCTTGCATACGCGCAACATTGCCAGCCCCTACGCTGAGACTCACTATGGTGGGAAACGCTTCGTTGGCGGTGATCACCCTGAGCTGATTCGTCTTTCCCCCAGGGATCCAGGAATCTTCGTAGGCAAGGGCAGTATTGACCTCGAAGCCCTCGAACTCTGCGGTGAACTGGATCTCGTCGAGCATCACCGGCGCCTTGTTCGGGTTCTTTATGTTGAAGATGTAGGCAAGATTGAGCGTGCTGCTGTACCCGTAGGTCATCTCTTTTCCAGGATCCTTCTCGTCCTTGTATCCGATCCTGGGTTTTACGAAGAAGGGTTGAATACTGGCCACCTCGATTCGTTCCAGCGTGACTATTGGAGCCTCCAAGGCCATCGCGGGGAGAACGGTGAATGCAAATATCGCGAGGAGTGTTGCGATCATCGTTACCGGCTTCTTCATTTTCCCTCCTTTACCCGAACGGGTATTTTAGGTCAGCCACCGTTTGCGCCGCTTGTAATGCTTGACTTCCCGAAAGCTCTTGCGGCCTCCCACATCGGTCAGCCCGAGGTAGAAATCCCGGATATCAGGATTTTCCTTGAGTTTCTCCGACGTGTCATCCATCACAATGCGCCCATTTTCCATGACATACGCGTACGGTGCTACGGTGAGAGCGAGCTTCACGTTTTGTTCCACTAGGAGAATGGGAATTTTCTCTTCTCGGTTGAGCCGCTGAATTATCTCGAAGATCTCCTTTATCAGCAGCGGAGCAAGGCCCATGGAGGGTTCGTCTAGAAGCATGAGCTTTGGAAGAGCCATCATGGCCCTGCCGATTACGCACATCTGCTGCTCCCCTCCACTGACGAATCCTGCCAAGACTGACCGTCGCTCCTTCAGGCGCGGGAAGTAATGGTACACCATGTCAAGCCGCTCCTTGAGACCGGACGGCCTTAGATGTCCACCGACCGTGAGATTCTCCTCCACCGTCAGGTGCTCGAAGACACGCCTCCCCTCTATAATCTGAAAGATCCCCTTCTTGGAAATACTTTCCGCAGGGAGTCGGTGGATCTGCTCGCCCAAGAACTCGATGCTGCCGTCGGTGACCCGCCCGTCTTCGTGATTGAGCAGACCGGAGACCGCCTTCAGCGTCGTGCTCTTCCCGGCTCCGTTAGCGCCGAGCAGCGCGACTATTCCGCCCTCGGAAACCTCGATTGAAACGCCCTTGAGGACAAGGATTACCTCGTGGTACCTCACCTCTATGTTATTGATCTTTAAGATGCTGTTATTCGCGGCCACAACCTTCTCCCCTTTTGCCTGGATTCATCCGAGGAAGATTGATAGGAGAGGGGGCGACCAAACTCGGCCGCCCTAGACACAACACCTACCAACCGAGCCAGGTCGGCCATTCCTTCGGAAACGCTTCTTTCATGTTTATCGTCTTCAGCAAAACAATCTTGCCATCTTTGATCGTATAGAGCAGCGCCTCCGGAGTTGGCCTGTGGTCCGTGGGAGTAATCGTGTACGGACCTCTTCCCAGGGCGTTCTTGGTGTTGAAAGGATACCAGTCCTGAAGCGACTCAAGGGATGCTTTGATCGTGGGTCCGTCAAGCTTGCCCTGTTTGAGAGCTCCTTCTAGGCCGGCCCTAGCCAATGACACTTTCAACCAGGACTGCACCGTTCGGATATCACGCTTCTCCAGAGGCACACCGGGATTCACTTTCTTACAATACTCGAGGACCTTGTCCATGTACGGAACCTTGTCCCCAAGAAAGGCGCTTGCTGCCGCGCCAATGACACCTTCTCCGGCTGCTCCGGTCATCCTCACCAGGTTTAGGTCAAACCCCCAGTTGTTGACAATGTGGTCAGCTTCCAGTTTGAGGGCATATGCGTCCTTGATGGCCGTGGCAACCGACATGGTCGTATTGCCGTGCCAGATGACCGTGGGGTTTTCCCCCTTGGCTCCCAGCACCTGGCTCTTGGCATCCAGAGCTGTCAGGGATACGTCCTGGTCGTCTCCAACTTCTATACCCAGGAGCTTTGCCTGATCCTTGATCGCTTTGATTGGGGCACTGCTATAGGGTGAAGCAAACATGTAGAAGCATACCAGTTTCGGCTTCTTGCCTTCTTCCCGTGCTTTTTTCCACTTGTCGCTTTTCTTCCATACTTCCTCGAACCAGACCGTCAATGCGGCCCGAGCGTTGGTCGAGTAGTCAGTACTATAGATGAAATTGTACGGCGTTTTCTTCGGATCGCAGAGATGGCCCGACAAAGAATCCGATATCGTGACCATTTTGTCCCTGTTTACCGTAGGGGACAGAGCCTCAGTGTCTCCGGTCCCCCACTGCAACAGGATATTGATCTTGTCGTAGTCGCGGAACCGCTTGTAAATGGTGATGGCCTCCGGGACTCTGTACCCGTAGTCGTACAGAAACAATTTGATCTTTTTACCGTTGATTCCCCCGCTATCATTGATATAGGTGACGGCCTCCCTGATACCTAAGGCGGCATCCTTGCCCACGTCAGACGTGGCACCGGTCAAGTCGTTGATTGAGCCGACACGAATTTCCTCTGCGGCGAACGCTGTAGCACCGACCAAAAGGAGTGCCAACCCGAGCAGCAGAATTCTTTTACGCATATGATACCTCCCTGGTGTAACGCTTTGGAATGGTTGATCGTCCTCCGGTCTCCCTCGTTTTTCCGTCACCCCCTTTCGTTCACGAGGGACCTGTCTGACATCACTTACCGGTGTACGAAAACGGCCAGAGGTTGAAGTAGTTCTTCAACTGCCAGTATCGATAGCTCAATCCATTCGGCTCGTAAATGAGGAAGAAAATGATCGCGAGACCGAATGCGGCCTCTTTAAAAAATATTATCTTTGTCGTCATCCATCCGAGCTGAGGATAGGAAGCCATCAGAAGGTCGCTACTGCCCATAACCGCCAATTCCAAGAGCTTGAAAACCATGACTACGAATATGGAACCGAACACCAGCCCTTGAATGCTGCCAACCCCTCCGATCAGGATGATGCCCACCCACAGGAGGGAGAAAAACCACTCGTAGTGCTCGGGACTCACGAAAAACAGGGCGCTGATGTAGAACGCTCCCGCTATTCCAGCAAAAAAGCCCGAGACGAAGAATGCGAGGAGCTTGTATCCCACGATATTGACTCCCATGGTTTCCGCCGCGATGTCGTTGTCCCGGATCGCTATCCAGGCTCTACCCAGCTTGGACCTGACCATGTTACCCATTGCAACGAGACAAACGGCAACGAGGATCACGGAGAAGTAATAGATCTTCGTGTCGGAGTCTATGTTGAACGGGCCTATCT
>CAYZET010000225.1:0-6800 GCA_964477215.1 uncultured Syntrophaceae bacterium
AAGTCACCGAAGAACGGTCGGCTGAAAAGACGACGGAGAAAGGGCAATGGCCGTACCTGCAGGACACCCAAAAGGGAGAAGTCGCGGCTAATCTCCTGACCAAGAACTTCGTGGTCGTGTTCGACGGGTCAGGGAGCATGGCCGAACACAAGTGCGCGGAGGGGAGATCCAAGTCCGAGGTCTCAAAGGAAGCAATCCTTGAATGGTCTGAATCCATCCCTCAAGGATCGCAGGTGGGACTGATCTCGTTTCATAGAGGGGGATGGACTGAGATCCCTCTGAGGTCCTACGACAGGGAAGTTTTCAGAAAAGTCATCGGAGCCATACAGCCCGGCGGCACGACTCCTTTGGCCCAAGCCATGGGGCGTGCGGACAAAATGCTCCTGCGCGAGGCCCGAAAGCAACTTGGATACGGCGAGTACACGATCGTAGTCGTTACGGATGGAATAGCAGACAGCCCTCAGGATCTGGTCAAGACCGTCAATTCGATCTTGGCCAGGACTCCCGTGGTCATTCACACCATCGGCTTCTGCATCGGAAGCAAACATTCGCTCAACCAGCCAGGCAGGACTTACTACAGAACCGCCAACGATCCGGCTGCCCTTCGCCAGGGTCTTAAGGAAGTATTGGCCGAGGCAGACACCTTCGATCCGGCTGATTTTCGGCGTTAATGTGGAGTCTCCCTCATGGCATTGGGGTGCTGGTGAGCTGACCGCAACCTGTCGGTCCGCCCTGAGTACCGGCACATGTCGGCGGCCATGAAAATGGGAAGCCGTCATCAAGACACTTCCAAAGAAGAGCGATGCCCTGTCGCGCACCTGATTGGATTTTCCCGGAACCGTGGCATAATTCGACCAAACAAGAGGATACGCGAAAAGTACCCGGTACTCTGCCGGGGCGTCATCCCACGCTATGTTGGGACCACTCCTGGTACAGGGGAATCGAATGAACAAGAGAGTAACAGGAGCGCTCATACTCCTTGTGCTTGGAGCAATCTCCATTGTCAGCGTATGGATCCTCCTGCCTCGATTGCAGGAGTTTCGTCAGCGCTCAACGAGTGATGCCGGCAGGATGAGGGGCAAGATCACGCTGGCTCTGGACAACTGGATCGGATATTTCATCTTGCGGTCTCCGGAAATGAAGAATCTTATGCGTCGCGCCGGGTTATCCCTGATGATCGAGGATGATCGGGCGGACTATCAGACCAGGATGAAGCGTCTGAAAGGAGGGGAACTAGATTTCGCAGTAGCGACGGTAGACTCGTACATTCTCAATGGGGCACCCCTCGGGTTCCCGGGTTCCATCATCATGGTGGTAGATGAATCAAAAGGGGGGGATGCGATCCTCGCGCGACGCGATCGAGTCCCGAGTCTGGACGCACTCAAAGGGACCACGGACATTCGTGTGGCGTTTACGCCGAATAGTCCGAGCAACCATCTTGCAAAGGCCGCGGCCTATCACTTCAATGTGCCCGAGCTCTTACCTACCTCACCAAGTCGAAGAATAGAAACCAAAGGCTCCGAGGAGGCCTTCACCAAGCTCATTTCCGGCACTACGGACGTTGCAGTGCTTTGGGAGCCTGACGTGTCGCGGGCATTGGCGCACAACGGAATAGCCAAAATCCTTGGTACAGAGGACACGGAGAAGCTCATCGTGGATATCCTCCTCGTGAACAGGAAGTATTCTCAAAAGAACCCGGGAGCGATCAAGGATTTCCTTTCCGCGTATTTCCAATCACTCAAGATGTACCAGGAGAATCGAGACATCCTCCGAAAGGAGGTAATGGCTGAAACCGGCCTGCCCGGCGCCGCAGTCGACACCATGCTCAAAGGCGTGAAATGGGTCAATCTGACCCAGAACTGCGAAGAGTGGTTTGGCATAGCCCCGCCAGGCGGTCATGCTGACAACGGGCTCAGAACAGCTATCGATTCAGCCGCGCGGGTCCTGGTAAGTGCGGGAGATTTCGCTGCGAACCCGCTGCCGGAAGGCGATCCCTACCGCCTGACCTACAGCGCTTACCTGGAAGACCTTTTCGTTACGGGCTCGGTGGGATTCACGAAACCTGGCGCTGATCCCTCAGCGGCTTTCAGCAAAAAGAGGAAGTCTTCTTTCCAAGAATTGACTGCAGAACAATGGGACCAGTTGAAGGAGGTGGGCACGCTGAAGCTCGACCCGGTGGCGTTTCAGCATGGCCATTCTTCGTTAGACTTGCTGGGAAAGGAAGCAGTGGATAAGGCTGTAGAGCTTCTGTCTCACTACCCGAGTTTTCGACTCGTTGTGAAGGGCCACACGGACACTCGGGGAGATCCGGAGCAGAATCGGCGGTTGTCCCAGGAAAGGGCCGAAGCCGTGGCCCGTTACTTGACCGTGGCCCACAACGTCGACCCTGCCAGGATTCGCGCCTTGGGATATGGGGGTGAGCGTCCCCTTCCCCGCTCCGAAGACGAATCCCTCCGCGCATGGCAGTACCGGTTGCCAAGAGTGGAGCTTGTCCTCGTCCGTGAGGATTATTAGGGCCGTGGCATTGTGGGGAAGCGCATCAAGAACAGGCCCGAATTCAATTCGCAAACTGGAGCATAGGCGACTGCGTGAAAACACTGGCGGCGTTCTACTATAGAGTCGATCATAGCTCAGTCGCTTCGCAGTCACTGTTGCGAAATCTGGACATCTTACACGACCATAGGTCGATCGAGGGCTCATTGGCTTTCAACCGCGATCACTGCAGCGCATATTCAGAGCGTGGCAGTTGAGGCATTGGTTGATTGGAGCCCCAGGGATTGAAACACGTGTTCTGTGTTTGAATGGGACAGGAGCTATGACTCAGGAGGAAAAAGGTCTTCCTCCCGCAAGGGATTTCGCACCGAACGCGCTGAAAAGGGCTATACGAGCTGAGGCGCTAACCCACCCTCTGACGCTCTATCCTTCCGTCGTGGGGGTGCTGGGGGGGCTGGCGTGGGCCCTGTTCGGGTCTCCACTCCTGCTCGGGGTCGCCTTTGGGGGAATCGTCGTCGGTCTGAGCGGATTGACCGTGAATTACTTTTTCCGCGACAGGACCTTTGCGAAGAGATACGTGGAGCAGCTCAAGAAAATGGCTGCTGAGCGGGAACAGGCGCTTCTCGATGGTCTCCGTACGGGGCTCCAGGCATGTCAGAGCATCCCTGGAGCAGAAGAATACGCGGCCCAGGCTCTTGAGCAATTCGTGAGAATTGGGCAAAAATACGACAACATCATGAAGCTTCTCGATCAGAAGCTCGGGAGCGGGGAGCTGGCTCTGGGAGGAATTTGGGCGGCTGCAGAACAGGTACATCTGGGTGTCCTCGAGAATCTCAGACGGATAGAGCACCTTCTTCAAGGCACAGCCACTATTGACGAAACCTATATTCATCAACGATTGGATCGGCTCTCTCAGCTTGCTAAGCTCGATGAGGCCGACATCAGGGAGGTTGAAACGCTCAAGAAAAGAAAGGCGCTTCGTGAAGAGCTGCTTCACACAGTGAATGAGCTGCTTACCCAAAACGAGGAAGCACTGACACAGCTCGAAGAAACGGCCGTCGCGGTAGCAGGTATTCCTTCAGAAGAGCGCTTCACTTCTATTGACACGTTGGATTCGGTGAAACGATTGCGGGAATTGGCCACAGCGATTTATGACAGACCGAAACAATGACGGAGCTCACCAAGAATGGTACCGACCTCGGGTCGCAAGCTGTACGATGAACAGGCTGCATGAATAGCGTACTTGCCAGCAAACGGAAATTCCACAGGATCAGCGGAAGGAGGTTCCCATGA
This sequence comes from uncultured Syntrophaceae bacterium, assembly GCA_964477215.1. Lineage (GTDB taxonomy): Bacteria > Desulfobacterota > Desulfomonilia > Desulfomonilales > Desulfomonilaceae > JBFMDN01. The sequence continues at coordinate 3,787 of CAYZET010000225.1, forward strand.
TGAAACGATTCGCTTTTGCGATCGTCCTGGTCGCAATAGTCTTCTCTCTTTTCCTCCCGGGTGTAGAAGCAGGCCCCTCGTTCAAGATCGCGTGGTCCCACTACACTGGCTGGGAGCCATGGCAATTGGCGGAGCATAAGAAGATCCTCAAGAAGTGGGCCGAGAAGTACGGAATCGGAATCGAGCTGGTATTGATAAACGACTATGTGGAATCGATCAACTTGTACACTGCCGGGGGCTTCCAGGGCTGCGCGATGACCAATATGGATGCGCTTACTATTCCAGCCGCCGGAGGCGTGGATTCCACCGCGCTTATCGTTGGGGATTTCTCCAACGGAAATGATGGCATAGTCATGAAGAAGGGCTCACAGGTCAAGGACCTGAAAGGCCGAGAGATAAAGCTCGTCCAGTTGTCTGTTTCTCACTACCTTCTGGCGCGGGCCTTGGACATGAACGAAATGACCGAACGTGATGTTAAGCTCGTCAATACTTCGGATGCCGATATTGCCGCGGTATTTGCGGAAGATCCCGACGGCGTGGCTGTCACGTGGAACCCTCCTCTCATGCAATGTCGGAATGTCAAAGACGCCAATCTCGTGTTCGACTCGAGCCGTATACCGGGGGAAATCATCGATCTCATGGTAGTACGGACGGATTCTCCCCCTTCCCTGAAGAAAGCGCTGGTAGGTGCGTGGTACGAGACCATGAAGCTGATGTCCTCGAAGTCCAAGGAAGGCGATGACGCCATCCGGTACATGGCCAAGTTCGCCGGGGGAACAGAAGCGGAGTTTCGAGCCCAGCTCGCGACGACCAAGATGTTCTACGATCCTGGGGAGGCAGCATCATTTGCCAGGAGCGAGCCTCTCAAGAAGACAATGGAGTACGACCGAAGCTTCTGCTTTGCCCACGGCCTCTATCCGAAAGATGCCGATTCAAAGGAATATGTGGGGATCCAGTTTCCCGACGGCTCGGTCATGGGGGATCCGAAAAACGTGAAGCTCCGATTCGATGCCGAACTGATGCAACAGGCCGCTGACGGCAAGCTGTAGTGGTGGCAGAAGGGGAAGAAGATAAGTGCCGACTGGCCTCCGGTAGCCCCATTATCCGCTCGTCGACAACTGTCTTTGCTTTTCGAGAAGGAATGCTATGGGAAACAGGCTCAATTTCCTGGGAATACATGCTGAGCCCTCAAACCGGATGGGGATGCTCGTGGGACTCTTACCGCTAGTGGTGCTGATTTGTGCCTACCTAACCGTCTCGTACTATCGTTTGCACGCAAATCCCAGGGACAAGTTGACACCGTCCCCAGGCCGGATGATCGAGGCAACCAAGACCATGGCGTTCACCAAGGACGAGCGCACAGGAACCTACTTGATGCTGTCCGACACGGTTTCCAGTGTGAAGCGCATTGCCATGGGGCTCGGATCGGCCGCTCTCGTCGGGCTTGTCGCGGGCATCAACATGGGTATGCTCCCGGGAATAGGGGCTACCTTTCTTCCCATCGTCACGTTCTTCTCCATCATTCCTCCTCTCGCCATCCTCCCCATCTTGTTCATCCTGTTCGGCGTAGGAGAGCTGGGAAAGGTCATGCTCATTTTCTTGGGCGCAGTGTTCATTATTACCAGAGACATGTACTACACAAGCCGAACCATTCCGCGGGAACAGATCGTGAAAGCCTTGACACTGGGTGCATCACAGTTCGAAGTGGTGTACCAAGTGGTCTTGCCCCAGATCATGCCGCGACTGCTCGTGGCAGTGCGTCTTAGCCTCGGTGCAGCATGGCTCTTCCTTATTGCCTCAGAGGCCATCGCATCCACGGACGGCTTGGGATACAGGATCTTTCTCGTGCGGCGGTACCTTGCCATGGACGTTATTATTCCTTACGTGCTCTGGATTACGTGCCTGGGATTCCTGATGGACAGCGTGCTGAGACTGCTGGTGAGCTGGAGATATCCATGGTTCGAGGCGGCGGGTAAATGAACTGCGAGGCAAATGCTGCTGAAGTGGGGTCAGCCAAAGTACTCCTCCATGTAGAGGACGTATGCAAGGCGTACGGACCCAAGTTAGTTCTGGAGAACATCGATCTCAATGTCCGCCAGGGTGAGCTTTGCACGGTGGTCGGCCCGAGTGGTTGCGGTAAGTCCACCTTGCTCCGCCTTATCCTGGGACAGGAAAGGCCCACCTCGGGAAAGATCCTGATCGACGGTCAACCGGTGGGGATGCCAAGCCCCGAACGAGGCGTGGTCTATCAGAAGTACTCGCTTTTTCCCCATCTGTCGGTGCTGGAAAATGTCCTCCTCGGGAAGAAGCTCAGCGCAAGCTTCGTCGAACGCTTCAGGTTACGGACCCAATTTGTGGAGGACGCGAAGTTCTATCTCGACAAGATGCGTCTCTGGGAGCATAGACACAAGTATCCCCACGAGCTCTCGGGCGGCATGCAGCAACGGGTGGCTCTCGCACAAGCGCTCATCATGAAGCCCGAGATTCTGCTCATGGACGAGCCCTTCGGAGCATTGGATCCAGGCACTCGGGAACACATGCAGGTGTTTCTTCTCGAGCTTTGGGAAGACTTCGGCATGACCGTCTTTTTCGTCACCCACGATCTGGAGGAAGCGGTATTTCTGGGGACCCGCATCCTCGTACTTTCCCAGTTCTATTCCGACGATCGTGGACCGAGTTTCGGAAACCGTGGTGCCCGAATTGTCGCGGATTATCACCTAGCTCGCAGCGCTTAATCAACGGTGGTCAAAGAGCAGGCCGAATTCGGAAAACTCATCCAGGACATTCGGAGAGAAGGTTTCGATCCGGATTATCTTCAGCATGTGAGCAGTTTCAATCTGCGGCACTCAGACTCGTTTCAGACTCTTACCCCAGAAGAATACGACGAGGCGAACCACCGGTAGTCATGCTTCGTACCACGGACAGGGGCCTTGTAGTGACGAAGCGCAAAACGGTGCCCGCACCGCAGTTTGCTGTAGACTTGAATCATGGAACGAGCTATAAGGCATGGCTCA
>CAYZET010000225.1:6810-8784 GCA_964477215.1 uncultured Syntrophaceae bacterium
TGGGCAGTCCGTTCCGATCTACCCGGTGAAGCCCCCAGAAAAGGCGGTGCGCTAACGTGAAGTGGATGAGGAAATTGTACTATTGGGTACTCTCGTGGGCCTTCAGCCCGTATGCGGTTCCAGCCCTGTTCCTCTTGGCATTCTCGGAGTCCTCGTTTTTCCCGATCCCGCCCGACGTGTTGCTCATCGCTCTCGCCATTTCAGTTCCCCGAAAAGCTTTCTACTATGCCCTGATCTGCTCCCTGGGCTCCGTTCTCGGCGGCATGGTCGGATATCTCATCGGTTACGCGTTCATGGATGCCGTAGGCTTCCGCATCGTCGAGCTCTATGGATTCACCGACAAGTGGAGATTAGTGGGTGACCTCTACAGCCGTTACGCAGCATGGGCCGTGGGAATTGCTGGGTTTACCCCTATTCCCTATAAGGTTTTCACTATTGCCGGCGGCGCGTTCAAGATCGACTTCTTAACGTTTGTGATTGCTTCGGCGTTAAGCCGATCGGCTCGCTTCTTCATCGTAGGTGCGTTGATCTACAAGTTCGGGCCGCCTGTGCGGCACTTTATCGATAAGTATTTCGATATTCTGGCCGTGGTCTTCGTCGTCCTCCTTGTTGGAGGATTTGTGCTCGTCAAGTACGTGATCGGGTAAGGGCGCTGCAGGCCGGCAGACCTCACTTACTTGGAGAGCAAACACTCCTCACCAGATCCCGGCCGGCTTGTTCAATATCGCGCATGGACACGGAATTGTCGGTCCCGAACCTGGCTCGCAAGTACACATCCATGAACCTGGCCATGGCGGCCCTGGAGCCAGGCACCTTGCGTACGATCTCCTCCCTGTTCTGCTCGTGCCACGGGTGCACAGCGCTTAAGACACCTGCACGGGCCAGCTTCGCCATAGTGGCACGATAGACATCCGACAGATCCCGCTTGCGACGCAGCCGCGATACGGTGAACACTACCGCAACAGCAAGAACAATTCCTGCAGCAATAAGACCACCTTGCACGTAGTGAGCACCTCGGGACGAAAGCAACCCGTCCAGCGAAACACGCCCTTTCACAAGTTGCTTCAGTGCGTTGAAAATCATGGCCTGGTCGGCTCGGTCGAAGTACACGACCTTCTTGACCCATCGTTGTTCCGTCTTATCGTAAAAGTCGACTATCCATCGCCACACGCGACTTTGCGATATATCCGCGCCTACAGCCGGGGACGCGTCGAGCTCGCTCCAAGTTTCTCCGTCCAACACAGCCTCTACCCACGCGTGAGCCCTCCCGAACCTCACAATATACTCATCGGGAAGGTCTGTTTTTTCCACTCCAGCGAACCCTTCCACGATCCTGGCAGGAATTCCCACAGCTCTCAGCATCAGACAGAGAGCTCCCGCAAAATGCTCGCAGTTGCCCACCCTGCTTGCAAACAAGAAGTGCTCCACTGGGTTGACTCCCTGCGGTGTTGCAGGGGGCTGCAATCGGTAGGTGTAGGTTCTGCGGAGGCGTGACGCAATTGTGGAAGCCTTGTCCCGAGGAGATAACAGCCGAGCGGTCCACTGCTCGGCCAAGGTACGAACGCGTTCAGTCACACCCGTAGGATCTGCTTTAGGAGGCCTGGTCCGTGACACGGGAACAGGTCGGTTTACGGTAGATACGCTGTAGGAATCCGAAAAGAGTAACGGCGAGTCCACAAGCGCCTCTCCGTTCGCAGTGATCAATAACGGCCTGTCCATACGGCCCGACGCCTCCACCGGCAGACCGGTTACGTATACGACTCTTGACTGCAGTTTGAAGGGAACAAACTGAAAATCGAGCGTTTCCGTGGGACTCCACTTGATCAACCGCCCCATTCCCCGGGGCGCGCTCCCTTCCGACCATTCCCTCCCGTCGAATTTTTCTAGGACCCGCCCACGCCAGTAAGGATCCTCAGGCAACTTGCCGTAGTCGACCACTACTTTGAAGGCTATCCGGTGGCGTCCAGCCATTCC
>CAYZET010000226.1:0-8779 GCA_964477215.1 uncultured Syntrophaceae bacterium
GCCGCTAACCATGATGACAGGGACCTCCGGGAATTCCATGACAACCCTCGACAGAATTTCCTCCCCTGAAAGATCCGGCATGAGTATGTCGAGGAGCATGAGCTCTATCTCCGTACCGTGGAGTATCTCATACACCTTCCGACTGTCAAAGCACGGGACGATATTGTTGAATCCCGCAGATCGCAGAGCCAGCTCGAAGCTCTTCACCGCGTGAATTTCGTCATCGACGATGAATATGGGGCTATGAGGCACCTTGCTTCTCTTGCGAATCAATTTGGCCTCCCTTGTGCAGTTTCAAAACCGGAGTCCGGTAATCCTTGATGCATCGCGGGCAACAAGAGATATGCCTTGGTCCCCTTCCCGAATTCCGACTCGAATTCGAGTCGTCCATTATGTTCTTTCACTATGCCTGCACACACGGACAGACCAAGACCAGTTCCTCCTGCATCTGTTCTCGTCGTAAAAAAAGGATCGAAGATATGGTCCAAATGTTCTGGCTTGATCCCTATCCCTTCATCAGCGATGCAAACGACCACGTGGTCTGCCTGTTCATCGTAAGATGTTCTGATGAAGATACCTTTGTTCCGATCCGGAAGAGACTGACACGCGTTCTGTATGAGATTGACAACAACTTGTTCCAACCTCTGAAGGTTTCCCGCCACAGAAGGCAGGCCATGAGCGCAGTCAACAGTGATCGAACGGGTAGACTTCTTAATTTGATGAGACATCAGCTCCAGTGCGGCTGCAATGACATCATTCACATTGACGCATTGAGTCAAGCTTGAAGCATCCCTCTTGGCATAATTCTTCATGCTCATGATTATTTGCCTGATACGTTTCGCCCCCTCCTGTATCCCGTCGAAGAGCTTTGGAATCTCCTCACGCATCTGCGAATACGGGATATTCGACGCGGAAAAGTCTCCACACTTTTCGTAGTACTCGTCGAGAATAGGGAGCACGTCTTCCCACACCTGTCGAAGGATAGGGGCATTCATCATGATAAAATTGGTGGGGTTGTTGATCTCATGGGCCACCCCGGATGCCATCACCCCCAGTGAGGCCATCTTATCGGCCTCCAGAAGTTGACGTGTTCGGAGTTTTGCCTCCTCTTCCGCCCTTTTCTTGTCAGTGATATCGATCCCGACAGATACAATATGAACATTTGTCTCCCGCGCATCGCCCATGATGCTGTTTGACCACGAAACAAGACGCCTTTGGCCATCTCTCGTGATCCAGTAATTCTCAAAAGACGAGGGAAGTGCCTTGTCTGCGGTAAACGGAAATATGCTCTTGATGAAATCACTTTCCTTCGGAGCAATAATAAAATCCCAAATAAAGCTCCCCACAGCTTCTACGCCTGAATATCCTGTTAATTGTTCACAAGCCTTATTGAAAAGGACGATTCGACCTTCATTGTTCACGACCAGTATCAATGGTCCCGCATTGTTAAGGACAGCCGTTGTAAATTTTCGTTCCTCCCTCAGTGTCTCCTCGATTTGTTTGCGTTGTATCTCCGCCGCGAGACGGTTGGCAACCGCCTGCAGTGCGTCAATCACGAGGTTGGTTTCCAGTCGTTCAATCAGATCGCCGAGCACGATGGCTCCGATGGCATGGCCTTCAACAATGAGAGGTACGGCCAGTATAGTCTCCGCTCCGGCTTCTTTGAGGACATATCCTTGAAAGGCATCGGTCTTGCTTAGCCCGGTCACATTGATAATCTTGCCGTCATGCATAACCTTCCACGAAAAACACCTGGATGGGGGTTGCCGTTTCACAAACGGAAGGAGCTTCCCGGACAGGTCTATTTCCCCTAAGATCACTACCTCATCCGATTTGTAGTCGTATAGAGTTATCACACCATAAGGATAATTGAATTCCCTCACAATAGTCTTGATAAGTTCCTCACAGATGGTCGTCAGGCTCCTGGAGGAGTGAAAGACCTCGGAAATGAGGTTTAGAACGTTGGTCACACCATACCGATTTCTGAGGGTGGAAATATCTTGCGCCACAATTAGCCTGCCCGGAACTTGTCTGCCCAGCCAAGACAGAGGGTATGATCTGGTGAAATACAAGCGCCCGGTCAAGAGGTTGCCTTCTATTACCTCAATGCGCTCCGATGAAGGACCTTTCACGACAGGGCAACCTTCACAGGGTTCCTCCAGCCGACAAGCCACATCAAAAAATCGTCTTCCGATCATCTCTTCTCGCGTTAAACCAACGAATCTTGCGGCAGCCTGGTTGGCCCATATCACATTGAGGTTATCGTCGTGATAAACAAGCATTTCGGGCATGGCATCGAGTAATGCCTCCAACACGTGAGCGTCCGCACCTCGTTCCACAGGGACAAGGCCCGAGGCGAGCTGCAATAGCTGTGATTGGAGCTCTCTCATTTCGTCCTCCGAGCTGGGTTCTTGCCTGCGCAACGCGGTGCGAGGAGTAGCGCTTATCCCAGAGAATTGTGGCACCGCGTTGCCTGAGGAAAAAATCTTTCTGTCTTTGCTTAACATACCGCGCCATTCGCTCTTCAGTCTACCATGATCTTTTCCGTCACTTCTTATCAGTGAAGACCATGGTGACATAAGGGCACCTGATCCCTCAGGTGCGACTGATTCGACGATGCAGTCGTCGAGGCCTCGCTGGCGTTTCGCCTTGAGGTGAAAAAAATCTTGACAAGAGCTCGCAGTCCGGAGTAAATCTTAACTGAATCGGTCGACATAGTGATATTGGAGCCATTCCATGGCGATCTCTCAAAAATCTCAATATGCTGTCCGCGCTGTCTTTGAACTGGCAAAGCGCCAAGGAAAGGGAGCCGTCAAGATCGGTGAAGTGGCGGAAGCCCAGGGAATCCCCCCACGGTTCTTGGAGAACATATTGAACCATCTGAAGGGCGGGGGGTTTGTCGAGTCGGTTCGAGGCAAGGACGGTGGGTATCTCCTGGCTCGCCCGGCCACCGAGCTGACTGTGGGTGAGATCTTGAGGTTTGTCGAAGGGCCACTCTCACCGGTAGAGTGTCGGATCCCCGGAAAGAAGGACCTTTGTTCGATGTACGGGCGTTGTGCCTTTCTGTCGCTATGGGAGCGGGCGGAAAAAGCGCTTGAACAAGTCTACGATAGTACGACCTTCCAAGAGCTCGTGGCGGAGGAAGCTAACCTGTGTCAGGACCGTGCTCCGGACTATTCCATTTGATTGTGCCGGGGTAGGAGCAGGTTTTGTATTTCCTGTTCAGTGAAAGCGGTCCCGGCCCACGGGGACTGCAGGGGAGCGGTCCTTTTCGGGATCGCGAACAATAGTCGCTGATGAGGCCTGCGCCAGAAGTGGCTGGTCGGAGCGATGTGATCGTCAAAGGAGCAAGAGCAATGGCAAGAATTTATCTCGACAACAGCTTGTCCATAGGCGGAACCCCGCTTGTACGACTCGACAGGATAGCAGCGGGACTCCCAGGGACACTCGTGGGAAAGATTGAGGGGCGCAATCCTGGGTATTCCGTCAAATGTCGCATCGGCGCCGCAATGATCTGGGCTGCTGAGAGAGACGGGAAGCTGTCGCCCGGTTCCAGGCGGGTCACCGTCCTCGAGCCCACAAGTGGGAACACGGGAATATCTTTGGCCTTTGTTTGCGCTGCTCGCAAGTACCCTCTCCTGCTGACAATGCCGGAGACCATGTCCCTGGAGCGCCGGAAGATGTTGCGGGCGTTTGGAGCCGACCTCATTCTGACCGAGGGCGCAAAAGGGATGCCGGGAGCAATTCGCAAGGCAGAGGAGATCCTGTCAAGCGACCCCGAAAAATACTTTATGCCGCAACAGTTCAAGAATCCGGCAAATCCGGAAATCCACTTCCAGACGACGGGTCCGGAGATCTGGAACGACACAGACGGAGAGGTAGATATCCTGGTCGCCGGTGTAGGCACGGGAGGTACCATCACCGGTGTGTCACGGTTCATCAAGAATATAAAGAAGAAAAATATCTGGTCTGTGGCTGTTGAACCCATTCACTCGCCAGTATTGACAATGATCCGAAAGGGGGATGAACCTAAGCCCGGTCCGCACAAGATCCAGGGCATTGGTGCTGGGTTCAAGCCAGATGTTTTGGACTTGGACCTCGTAGACGAGATTGCGACGGTTTCCAATGACGAAGCCATTGAGATGGCGATACGTTTGCACCGTGAAGAGGGTATCACCTGCGGCATTTCCAGTGGAGCGGCCGTAGCGGTCGCCGTCCGGGTAGCCGCACGGCCGGAGAACAAGGACAAGCTTATCGTAACCGTGCTTCCAGATGCAGGGGAGCGCTATTTTTCAACGGCTTTGTTTGAAGGTATTCAGGCCTGATCCGACTTACAAGCCTTGTGCACTACTGCAAAGGAGCAAGCATGCGCTTCGAAACATTGGCCATTCACGCCGGACAAGGAAAGGACCCCACGTACGGAGCGGTGATGACGCCGATCTATCAGACTTCGACCTTCGCGTTCCAAGGCGTCAATCAACCGGGTGAGTTCGATTACTCACGGAGCGGCAACCCCACCCGCAAGGCTCTGGAGGAGTGTCTCGCGGCTTTGGAAGGTGGCACCGCTGGGTTCGTTTTCTCCACCGGAATGGCCGCGGAAACGACCATACTTGACATGTACGGTCCAGGGGACCACTTGATCGTCCACGATGACCTCTATGGGGGAACGTACCGCCTGTTGGTGAATGTAACGCAAAAACACGGCGTTGAGGTAGAGTTCGTCAACCTGCGGGACCTGGACTTGTTGTGCAAAGCCATTCGTCCTAACACCAGGGCAGTATGGACTGAGACTCCGACGAACCCTCTCATGAATATCTTGGACCTGTCTGCAATCGCCGACATCGCACGCAAGCACAAAGTTGTAACGATTTGCGACAACACTTTTCTCTCACCCTATTTTCAGCGCCCCTTTGAACTCGGAATCGACGTGGTAGTACACTCGACTACGAAGTACATTAACGGCCATTCCGATGTGGTGGGCGGCGCGATCGTGGTGAAAGATCCAGTACTGGCTGAAAAGATTAAGTTCCTTCAGAATGCTCTCGGCACGTGCGCTGGCCCTATGGACTGTTTCCTCGTCCTGCGCGGCGTCAAGACCTTGGGAATTCGTATGGAGGCGCATAATCGGAATGCCCTGGCTGTCGCACAGTGGTTGGAGAATCATCCCAAGGTGGAGCGCGTGTTGCACCCCGGTCTCGAAAGCCACCCGCAGCACGAGCTGGCTCAGAGGCAAATGACTGGTTGTGGGGGTACCTTCTCCTTCTGCGTCAAGGGAGGGGAGGAGGAAGCGTTCCGCCTGCTCGGTGCGGTCCAACTGTTCACCTTGGCGGAGTCCCTGGGAGGAGTAGAGTCTCTGATCGAGCACCCGTGGTCCATGACCCATGTCTCAATGCCGGAAGATATCCGCAGCTTCCTGGGTATTACGCGCAACATGATTCGAATTTCGGTGGGGATCGAGCACGTCGACGATCAGATTGCCGATCTGGATGCGGCATTCAAAAAGGTCTGACAGCGATTTCATGTTCCCGGCTCGATCGGCCTTGAAGAACGCGGGTCGAATCATTAGATGCGCTGGGAAGATCCGCCAGGGAGTCGAGCGTGTCGAAGAGGTCAGACGTTTTTGGTTAACGACTGGCCTCATGGCATGTCTCCATCATACGATCCTGAACATGATGAACAAACAACACGCCTGACCAAGCACAAGAAGAGCTCCTTCCTAATGCAAGCGCCTTGAGTATCCGGAGTTGATTCCCTCCACACGTCGAACAGCCTTGGGGCTTTCCGACTGGATCACCGACCGGCCCGCGGCAGATCCCAACGGAGCTGAGGGAAGCGAGCATAATCCCGATCGAGTGTGATCCATTCACATCCGGACTCAATGGCCAGTGCTGCCAACCAGGCATCCGGCACCAAATTACCGCTAGCGTCCGATTCGATGCACAGCCGGGTGAAAATATCCCAGTGACGCTCGCCCGGTCGAACGATCACACAATGGGGCTGTCCAAAGAGGATGGAGCAGAACTGCAGCACTTCATGCAAGTTGCTCGGGTTCACGAAGACCTTCGGATGCGTCGTAACCCGAACCACGCTACCGAGAACTTGAGGTGCCATCCCGTAGCGAGCTTCGCCGTTAACCACGCGATCCAGCCAGGCTCGGCATGTCTCATGGTGAGGAGAATCGGACCTGAAGGCGTGGACAAGAACGTTGACGTCCGGGAGGATCATGGCTTGTCCATGACCTCTTCTAAGTCGCAGGACCGGTTGATATCAACTCCAGGCAGAACCCAGCCGGAAGCCTCGGACACCGGCAACTGCACCCGCTCTCGGTGACTTGGCTTCGGTTCGCTGAGGACAAGGGCCAACCCCTCTTCTATGATAGAGGTTAAGGTCCGACCCTCATGTGCTGCTCGCTTCTTGGCGCGCTTCAGCAGGTCGTCGTCGATTCTGACAGTTGTTCTCATACATCAAAACATATCATTCGCGCATCAGTATGTCAACACTCCTCTCGAGGCTTCCGACGGCGAGATCGGCAATTTCGTCTGTTGTCGCGCTTCTTAGACTTCATCGTTCTTCCTTAGTAGACGATTTCACAAATACGGTGACGTATTCACGGCAACGCGGTTAATCAGATTGCGGTGGCACGCGTTGGGAATGGCGGCGAGGGCCCTATTCAGGCGAGGGCGAGTTTGAAACCCGCCCCTACATCCGCTGCTACGGTACTTCTGCCGCAAAGATCAACGCTCCATCTCACAATTGTAGGGGCAGGTTTCAAACCTGCCCTGTATTGAGACAGGCTCTGAACCTGCTTTTCCCAAGAGGGAGCTGTTTCCCAAATACGTAACTGCATTTATGAAATCTTGTACTTAGTTCCCCCGACGATTGGCGACGCCACGCCGGGACAGGGGGAGAAAAAGGCCCGTTTTCTCTCTTCTTTTTCGATTACTTGTGGGTGCAACAGCATTACCCTTCCTCGCGATAGGCTTTTCTGGGATAGCGAATACGATAAACTACAATTCTGTCTCGGTCTATCTCGAAGACAGACCGCCAGTTGCCCATGCGAAGCGGGGATTCCGGCCAGCGATCCGTGATTTGCTGACGTCGCCCTTGAGCCCATGTTCAAGCGCTGAGAGAGCATCTTACAGACCGCGATCCGTATTCTTTGGCATTGCATTCAGATCCTTTTCGACCTTCGGTTCTGTTCAACGGCATATCTCATGTAAACCTCACCAGGAAGACCGAATGAGAGCTGTGTTCTATGGGGTCAAACCCGGACGCGACTCAGGGCATCCAGCCTTTTTGTGGTAGTGACAGGACATCATGCCCTGGATGTCTAGCCTATTCGGCGCGGCTCCGCCCGGTATGATGCTCTACAAGACGACACTCGGAACAGTGGAGATCCACGGAATGAACTTGATGGTTAGCCAAGAGCAGGCTTGATCCTGCTTTGCCTGCTTTCTGCCTAACCCTAGTCGGTAAGATCTGGAGGTGCCTTATCCTTTGATTTCCGTAAGGATGTCACCGAGTACCTTCACGACATCCTGAAGATTTCCTGGATGACGGGGGCGCTCGGAGAATCGGTTGCCGTGAGCCAGCCAATTTCTATAGGTAACGATTGCGTCCAGTTCGTCGTACAATTCTCCATGCAACCTGCCCTTCAGGATCTCCTTCACATCTCCCAGGTTGCGCAGGTCACCGGGATTGCGGATGTCTTCTCCTCTTTCTTTGACGAATTTGTCAGCGTACGACTGAAAGGGGAATCTAGCCTTGTTGCCTGCCTTTGCGGATCGGGGGTCAGTCAGGATACTCTTGATGTTTCCCGACGCATCTCGGATCAATTCAAATACCATGGACTCGAAGGTCCTGACGACGTCGAGAAAACAGATTTCAAGGAGCGCGCGGGTTACCCGATTGGCGAAGAGATCTTCAAAAAAACTTCTGAGATCTCCTTTGCATTGACCAGTGGTTCCAGTGGCGTCTGCGAATTTACGCGAAAAGGGACCGGGATTTCTCCTTACCGAATCCATGGCCTCGTTACAGCAGAGACTCAGAGTGCGGTAAATTTCCAAGGCATCGTCGAGGCATCGCCGTGGCGGCATTGCTTCAGCTCCCGATCCAGGCCGTCACAGCCATTCAGCCATGATGCGCTCGAGGGTCTCCCGGTTGAACGGCATCCTCGGCCCACCGTATCGGTCCTTCCACACTTCCCATCGGCGAGCGCCTTCCGCATCCTCGAGCCACAGGACCATTCTTCCATCTGATCTGAATCCTCCCAGATAAAGATCAATTCTCCCCAGGGCACCCAAGATGTGCCTGCCCACGGGTTCCAAGACGATCCTCTCGGGACCGGCAATAAGTTCAAGTCGGGGTATGTCATACTCGCCGAAGTGTTCCTCGGATAGCGTAATGCTCGATCGGCGCACCTCAAGGTATCCCTTCTGGACCCATTCGTGCACCCAGCTCCGGACCTGATCGAACAGGCGGGTGACCTCTGCGATCCATTCCTCCCTGATCTCACCCCATCGTCCCTGTTGTGCTGCAGAATCTTCGGCAAGCTTCTTGAGTTTCAGTTCTAGCAACTCCATGATTCGCCTCCCGGGACTATGGTCTTCACGAGCGTTTTCTGGGTGGCTATTCCGGAGTAATCGTACCACAAAGGACTACAGGAAGGCAAGTACCGGCAAATTCATAACATTGTTGGGAGAGAGGGGGCGCCTGCATTGCTCAACATCCAAGTAGCCGAGACGGTATCTCGCCATGCGATTCGGAGGGAGCTCCTCAG
>CAYZET010000227.1:0-8743 GCA_964477215.1 uncultured Syntrophaceae bacterium
TTTTTCACTTTTTTTGACCCGCGATCTAGGTTGACTGGGCGAGATCCCTCGGTCCTACAGGGCGGAGCATGCGGTCCGATCGAGAGTCGTCTATCGGCGGAAATTCTCGTGATATCCAGGCATACAGACTGGCGAGGAGACCTTCACCGATCTGGTCGAAGATCTTCCCGAACCGAAAGTCCATTTCCTCGGCCAGTCGGAAAATCAGGGCCCTGCCAAAGGATTGGTCCGCAACTACAACCGACCACACGTTGGACCACCCATCTTCAGGGGCGTACATCATGAGGACTTTCGCGGCGGCGAGGGCCACTCCACGACCTCTGTCATTCGCGGGCAGGGGAACGATCAACTGCGCCTTGGCGAACTCCACCGCTTCAGCAACGCCATGCTTCAGCAGTGCGTGGAGAAGCGATTCGATGGCTTTTGGTGTGAGCGTTTCGTCATTCAACATGGCAACAAGCGCGGTGGCGAGCCGGTCATTCCAGCAAGGCTCAAACCTATCCAAAATGTACAGATGGCCGCTTTCCTTGCTCTCGAACTGGATCTGGATTTTAAGGTTGGCGATCATGCCCTCAGGTATCCGCTTGTAGGCAGCCACGATGAGATCGGAGGCAGAGGAATCCTCATCCGTTGCGAAGCAAGAAACGATGGCAGGGGCCCATTTCAACCATACTTCTTCAGGCAGGTCGGCCGCTGACTCTCGGGCTTCATCCCATATAAGCAGAAATGCGTAGTAGCCAGCCCAAGCGTTCCAAGAGACGCGGCTGGTACCAACCCACTCATCCCTTTCCGGGTCTCCCTCCAGTGCGTATTCACGGGCTGCCCGAATGATCCTTTCCTTTGTCGCTGCGTTTGCAGATTTCCATCCTTGGAGCACTGCAAGGCTGGATGGCAGAGAAACGGAAAAGCTTGAATCCCGTTCCGCCTGCATCATTTGCCAGGTCAACCCTGCGAACCTCCGTGCCCCATCTCGCTCGATTGCTTCTAGGTGTTCTGCTATTCTTTCTTGGGACAACGGCATGGTCCGCACCTCGGTCTCGTCCGACCGTTGCGGCCTCTGCTGTCTCTCGTACATGCGTCGAAGCCCCTGGGCTTCCTCGGAATTCCATTCAACCGGGTCTCGGTGCTCCCTGAAAGCCTCTCCAAAGATCGTGTTCGATTCTGACAGATCAAAGAGCTTCTCGAATAGCTCTGCGTCGCCATCGGCGAAGAACCAGCTCACGAGCCAAGCCACCACTTCTCGTGCTTTCGCGTCACGCAGCGTCTCGAACATCTCGATCAGCCAGGGAAGATCTCGGCGAGAAATCACCGCGGCAATGCGGCGGGCAGGCTCCCGCGGACCTCTTGGTGAACCATTGGCGAGCTCAATCATCTTCTCTGCAAGGCGTCGGCGTTTCGAGTCATCCTCAAATATGACGGAGTCCTCGCGGCCTTTTGACCTGGACGGGGCTATCCCGTCAGAATATTCGAGCCGGTGAAGAGCGGCTCGTGCAAACTCATCGAGAACACCGGGACTATCCAACTGCTGCCAAGCATAGGCCATGATGGAATCGATAAGATCCTCGAACGAGAAGAGCCTTGGATCTTGTCTCTCTTGCCGACTAACCCATCGGAGAGCATCCGGTAGGTGGGACGGGGTCATCCGGTCAACCAGAGGATCAGACAGGAAAGCCTGGTAGCGACCCCAATGATTGGGGTTGTTCGGGGCGCGAAGGGACTCAAAGAGTTCCTGGGCCGTGATGTGATCCGGCCACAGTGCCGTCAGGGCGTAGCCTTTCAATTCGTCATCGGGATCTTCCCCTCTTTGTCCGAAAGCCAATGGTTTCAGCCGCGCCTTTTCGTCTTCGCTTCCGATGGCGAGGACAGCTCTAACTGCTGGCTTCCGGACAAGGTAGTGGTCTTCGGGGTTGAGCGCCACATCGCATACGGCGTGCTGCAGCTCGCTCACACAGTTTTCCTCGGCCAACGCGATGGCGACACGACGCACTACGAAATTCTTTTCGCTGTCCTCGATGTACGGTAGGAGCTGATCTGCCAAGCCAGGATGATCAAGATCACTGAGCCGGGCCATTCGAGAAATGCGGTGATCCAGAAGCCTTCCCTCATCCATAAGCTTCAGAAGAGTGCCGACCAGTCTTCTCCTCACGTCATGGGGTTCCTCCGCGGTGGTGCGCTCATGCCTTTTGAGGAGCAAGATCTCAGGATCGGAGGCCATGACCGCTTCGAAGGCCTCTTGTTTCATGAGGGATAGCCAGGATGCCGTTTCCCCCAGGGTCGGCGGTATCTTTCCTTCCGGGTCGTGCGGATGTTGGATCAGCCTCATGATTGTCCCGACTGGCACTTCATTCCGAACAAGGTATTCCGCCGCCAGGAATTCCGCGTAGGTCTGGTGAGCCCACCCCATGCGATTGCCTGGTCGTCCGGCAAAGAGCCCGGTATTCAGGGTTTCGAGGATCAGGTCTTCCGTCACCGAGAGTTCCTTGCAGCCAACCCGCTCCGTTCCGTGCAGGACGTCACCGAGCGCAATATCAGTGTCCTTGATTTCGTTCGCCGGAATATCATATCTCGGTATTGAAGGCCGGTTGCCGAACATCGTGAAAGCGGCTATACGGGAGGCCAAGGCCAATCTGTCATCCGTGCTGAATTCCCTGGATATTCCGGCGTCAACTCTTTCCAGGTTGGGCTCCCTGCATAGTTCACGACATCCCTGCCGATACAATTCAACTTGGGTCGATGGGAAACGCCCGTAGCTCTTGTAGGTTTTCAAGAGAAAGGCCAGCGTTTGCGGTTTGATTGCGAAAGGAACCAAGTCCTTGGATTCGATCTCTTTCAGCAGTGACTCTGGATCAAGGCCTTCCCCCTTCACCATTTCTTCGACATCTCGGCGGCGCAACGGTGTCAGCTCAAACAACTGGACTGGACAACTGGCCTGGTCCTCTGTGGGAGCGTTTTCGCTAACTTCCGTGGCTCTACTGGACCTATCACTGTCATAACATTGGCCCCATAGTTCCTTGAGCCCGTCTTCGAGTGTCTTTGGCCATTCCGGAGTCCTACACAAAACCCGAAGGCACAATCGCTCGACAGGATACTTTTGCAGTTCTGTCAGAAATCGCTTCGGTAGCACTCTGACGTGGCTTAGACACCCATCAAATCCGTCGAGAAACAGATGCAGCCGATAGACTCCTTGATGCCATTGAACGAATTCCTCGTCGTGGAACACCGCCTCCACCACATCCGGGGCCTGATCGTAGGCTCCTAGGTCTACCCACAGGTCTCTGCTACCTGCATCCCTGATCTTAGCTGTCAAAGTGTCTTTCCTCTGGCGGAACCAGAGGCTTTTGCCAATTCCCGGTTCTCCGAGGAGGATAAGGCATGGAACATCCTCAATATACTCGTACGGGAGCGTATCGGGCTGACCCATCCAGTCCGTGTTGGTCTCAGGATCTCGAAGATAGCCATAGTGGTCCAGCTCTATCATCCCTTCCACTGGACACCAGAACCTGTCGAAGTCATAGATGCGTGAGAAGATCGAAGCCATTTCCTGCACCTGAGTATGTGCTGAGCCTGCTGTAGCACCGTTCTTTAATGTTGTCCAGGGACACTGATCAAAGACGAGCGTAAGTCTAAGATCTGAAGATCTGATGAAGATCTGCCGAAGATCTGGGGACCGAAGATCTGCGGACACGAGATCTGAAAGATCTGAAAGATCTGGGGACACCATACTTAACTCAACGATCCCGGCGCTGCCGCGTCCATCCGATATGCAGAGCTTGACCTACTGGCCCGCATCTCCGTCTCGCCTACATCGAG
The DNA here is from genome assembly GCA_964477215.1 of uncultured Syntrophaceae bacterium. GTDB lineage: Bacteria > Desulfobacterota > Desulfomonilia > Desulfomonilales > Desulfomonilaceae > JBFMDN01. Next base: position 3,811 of record CAYZET010000227.1, read on the forward strand.
CTTCATCATGTCAATGGCCTTGATTAGATCTTCGTCGCTGAGGGTCAGGTAAAGACTCTGGAGGGATTTCTTCTTGTCCCCATGCCCCAAGATGGCGGAGGCGGATTGGCTCTTGTCACGAAGCTCTCGAAAGGACCTCGGCTGCCCACTGGTTTAAACTCATTCCATGCGCTTCAGCCATCATTGCCGCTCGAGCATGAACCTCAGGAGGCACTCGCAGCATCAGTCTGCCTGAATAGGGCTTTTGAGGGGCTCGTCCGTACTTTTCGCACGTCGCAAGATAGTCGTCTACTGCCTCTTCAAAGGCAGCACGCAATTCTTTGACGGAATCCGCGTGAAAACCGATTATATCTTTGATTCCGGCAATGTGGCCGATAAAGCAACCGTCTTCATCGCTGTAATCAATCCTGGCTGCATATCCTTTGTAAGTCATTGTGCTCATGGTTTCACTCCGGCGCTCTCCAAAAAAGCTCGTGCGTCACGAACTTGGTATGGCTTCGCTTCCCTTGCAGGGTGCGGTCTGTGGAATGTGGCGATTACGCCGTTCAAGAGAAATCGGACCCGCGACCCGTCGCCTTCGACGATTTGTGCCCCAAGCGCCAGAAACAGGGACTCGATGCGCCGCCATTCCAGAGTAGAGCGAACCGGCTGAGAGAAAATGGCCTCAAGTGTCCGGCGCTTCGCTTTGTTCATAAGATAACGATAACACTCATAGCCCTGCTCTGCAATCATTTTGTGATAGCATTGGATGGAATTCGGGTGCCCTATCCCTAAGCCGGGGGACCTGGGGACACCCGGATCTAGGGACACCATACTCCATTCAACGAATCCGACGCTGCTGCGTCCATCCGACATGCAGACCTGGACCGCCTCACCCGCATCTCGGTCTCGCCGATGTCTAACTTGGCAGCGTAAATAGCGCGGATCGGGTCATCGTCGCTGATGGTCATGTGAAGGCTTTGCAAGGATTTCTTCTTGTCTCCGTGAGCGAGTATCACGTCCGCTATGGCCGGATGGACCCCCACGGCTTGCGTTTTGCCAAGGAACTGGTCATCATTCCATGAGAAACAAGGTGATTGCAGATCACCTTGGAACCCACTATACTGGCCTAAGCATGATTCTTGAGGAGAGCCACGATAAGGGGCGTGACGCCCTTCCCCTCAGGAGGAGCAACGAGGATGATAACCGTTGAAGAACTGGAGATGGCCGTGGATGCCCTCACGCACGAGGAATACAGCCGATTCCGCCGTTGGTTCCTGGATCGGGATTGGGAGAAGTGGGACCGTGAAATCGAAGAGGACGCGGCAGCCGGCCGACTCGATTTTCTTGCTCATGAAGCGGACGAAGCAAAGAATCTCAAAAAACTCAGAGATCTCTGATGCACCGAACCACCGAGCAATTCTGGGAGAGGTACCAAGCCCTGCCGGAAGATGCCCGAAACGTGGCCGACAGAAGTTTCCAACTACTGAAGGAAAACCCAAGACATCCATCGCTTCAGTTCAAGAAGGTGGGGAATTTTTGGTCCGCACGGGTGGGTCTCGCCCATCGCGCCCTTGCGGTAGAAGATGAGGCTGGTTTCATATGGGTGTGGATAGGTAGCCACGCCGACTACGAGAGAATAATCAAGAACGCCTAGAGCCTGCATTGTTTACAGGCAGACGGCGGCCAAAATCCGCTGTTGACGCGGCGTAATTCTAATTTTTAATTCCGGGGACACCATATTTCTTCTTGTCCCCCTGTCCCAAGATGGCGTCGGCAATGTGCGGACACATACTGCTCCGCACGGCATTCGTGAACCAGCACAGCCGGAAATCGTGGACCCTTGGTTTGGGATCGAAGCCCACGGCTTCTGCCGCCGTTCTCCTGCATCGAGTCAGGGAGTCCTTTTGGGGAAGGCCATGGCGCGTGCACCGTGACATTTGGGGAGGATCCCTCTGTCAATACAACGAATGGCCTTTCTTGGGGCTAATAAGAGTCCGCCCGGGTGATGAAAACAGGTGGTGCGGAAGTTCATATGGGCTCTTCCCTGATGAGCTCGGCGAGGTAGATCTTCAGCAACCATTGGCGCGGAACGTCTCTCTTGTTCGCCGGTATCTTCAGGTCATCGAGCTTCCGGAAGCCTGAGAAAGATGGTACTCGTAGATGGTTTCAGATTGGAGAATCTTACTCTCTCGGTCTCTTCTCATTCGGTTGAGCCGTGACTTTCTAGGAAGTAGCCTTCCCGGTCTTGGTCTTCTAAATTCGGGATACTCTTTTTCATCGTAGATCTTCTGTCTTTGGGATTCATGTCCCGGGCTGAAACGCTGCGGGCTGAGTTGCCCCGGACAGTGAATGCCACGAACAGCCATCGACCGGTGAGGATATGTGGCTCCGTGTGAATGAAACGTCTGTGGACGCAACACAGCGCTAGCGTCATGTTGCGACAAACCGGCTCATTCATTGAATTCCTGTCGGCGGAGTTGCACAGAGTCTTCCGCGGTGCAAGCATTATGAGTCGAGAAATGGCGATTACTTAACCGACGAGGAGGATTACAATGACGACCACAATACCGGAAGAACTTCGCAGCGTAACACAGTGTCAGACGGCTAGTGTTCAAGGACGCGCGGAAGGCCACCGATTTCTACAAACGCTTTTCTTCGACCGCGTGAGCTCCTCAAGACTCAGGGGTCCACCTCGCAACTCGTTTTCTTGTGTTTCTCGATTGTGCGGGAATCACGGCTAGAGTCGCCGGTCAGTTCTGCGCTCCAAGAACAGATCAGTGATGTCTTGACATCATTCGCATGACTGCTATGATGACTTCATGAGAACAACGCTGTCAATAGATGACGATCTGATCGACAGAGCCAAGGAGCTAGCGGCCAAACTGGGCAAACCGTTCAGAGCGATTGTAAATGAAGCTCTTCGTGCCGGTCTGGACCGGGTGGAACAGCCTGCGAAGCAGCAGGACTATAGAACGGAACCTCACGCCATGGGCCTCCGGGCTGGTCGCAATTTAGATAACATACAGGAATTATTGGCCCAGATAGAAGGCGAGGACTTCCGTTGATTCTCGTCGATGCCAACATCCTCTTGTACGCGGAAGACTCGCTTAGCCCTCGTCACGACCAAGCCCGTGCATGGTGGGACGCACAGTTATCAGGGACTGAAACCATTTGTCTATGCTGGACGGTTCTGTGCGCATTTATTCGAATAGGTACGAACCCGCGGGTCTTCGAGAGTCCGCTTTCTCTCGAACAAGCCCGTGCCCGTGTACAGAGTTGGCTGGACCAGCCGTGTACACGGATTGTTCGCCCCACCGAACGGCATTGGACTGTTTTTCAACAGATGCTCGCGAACGGTCAGGCCGTGGCCAATTTGGTTACAGACGCACATCTGGCTGCTCTCGCTGTCGAACACGGCTGTGAGTTGGCATCTACCGATTCCGATTTCGCGCGATTTGCCAAGCTGAAGTGGAAGAATCCGCTCGCCTGACCGATTCGCTACCACTTTCCTTCTCTCCATCATCACTATTGCGTACTTATTTCCTGTAAGCCGGGCACCTAAGGTTCCCCTCTTCGCGAAGGTTGTCGTACGCCCCAAGCTCTGCAAGAAAGAGGCCGTTCACACCTATGACAGCCAAGCTTTTGCGGGTCCACACGTGCCTCGTTCGAGCGGAGCCGTTCGCCACCATCCGCTGTAACGGGTCCATTATCCATCCTATTTCAAGTCGCCCCCATGGTATACTCATGCCAGGGAGAGCCATCATCATGAAAGACCAGGCCAAATCTCGGACAGTAAGTTTTCGCAGCTTGTCGTTACAGACCAAGTTCAGTTTGGGCATCGTCCTGATCCTCGGCCTATTTACCGGGGTGCTCTCGTACGGCCTGCACAAGCAGCTCGAAGACTCCCTCGTCAGAAACGTGTACGAGAAGTCTGAGATTATCCTGGCCGAGCTTGAAGCCACACGAAACTATGTCGCGTCCAAACTGAGGCCACGGATTTCGTCTCTCATTCCGGCAGATGAGTTTGTCCTGGAGGCCATGTCGACGTCGTACGTGTCACGGCAGATCATGGACCGTTTCGAGAAGGCTTTTCCCGAATTCCATTACAAAAGGGCAGCAATTGATTCGCGGGGTCCTCGTAATGAGGCAGACGCGTTCGAGCGAGAGATCTTGGCTCAGTTCAGGCAAAACCCGCAGCTCAAGGATTGGCAAGGGCTTGTGACGAAGGACAATAAGCGTTTCTTCGTGAGGATGGTGCCCATTCGCATGGAAGCAGGCTGCCTTCGCTGCCACGGAGAACGGGGCAACGCTCCAGCAAAGCTCATTGCCATGTACGGATCCGACCGCGGATTCGGAAGGACGGTCGAGACCGTAGCCGGGATGGATGTGCTCTCATTTCCTGTGGAAAGTGCTATGAGCCAGATCGCGCAACGGACCGTGGCAATCGTAGGACCGGGAATAGCTGCCATCATGGCTGCGGCGCTGTTGGTGATCGTGTTTTTCAGACGGCTTGTCGTAAACAGGATTGCGTTGCTCAAGGGATTCTTCTCCGAGTTTGTTTCCGACGGGAGCGACCTGAGCCTCAGGCTCAATATCGCTCAGCAGGATGAAATTGGGGCGGTCTGTCAGGCATTCAACAAGATGGCGGACAAGCTCAACGCCTTGATGAAAGAGAGGACCGATCTCCTTCAGGAGTCCATTTCCCAGCGCGAGAAGATGAGATCCATCTTTGATGGGATAACGGACAAGCTTATGCTCATCGCACCCGACCACACGGTGCTCATGGCCAATTCCGCGTCAATGGTAGAAAGAGAGGACTCGCGGGAACCACCGAAGTGTTACGACCTCATACACGGGTTGGACGAACCGTGCAGCGGCTGCCTTTTGGAACGCACCCTTCGGGAGAAAATCCCCACCTTCGGAGAGCTGAGCCTCCCGGAAAGGGAGACAT
>CAYZET010000228.1:0-8735 GCA_964477215.1 uncultured Syntrophaceae bacterium
TGAATACTTTGCGGCCCACAGGTCGGTTTCCCTTCACCCGATTGGAGTAGTTCATGCAGATAGAATAGACGAGACCTGCGACGATATCATTGACCGGGATACCTTCCTGGGCGGCATTCTTAATGTCCGATCCGATGAATGCTGCGCACTGGTCGTTGAAATTTGGGGGATTGGCTCCTGTGTACGCCACTCTTCCTATATCGGTGACCATGACCCCTAGGCTTTCCTTGGCCGATTCTTCAAGAAAAGAGCCTGTCCCCGCGCTGCATGCCTCGTTCATCGCGTAGTCACTGGGGACCCCGTTGGTGATGTACGTGTACTTAGCGTCCTGGCCTCCAATTTCGAAGATGGTGTCCACCTCCGGGTCGAAATAGACCGCTGCCGCGGCATGCGCGATGATTTCGTTGATTACTCCGTCGGTCATGGCGTGCAGACCGGCTATTTGCCGCCCCGAGCCCGTGACGCCCAGGCCGACGATGTTAACAGGCACGTCGATCTGGTCGGCCAGGCTGCGGTAGACCCTTCTGGACGCGCCCACCGGGTCTCCGTCAGTTCGCAGGTAGTCGGCAGCAAGAATTGCCTTGTCCCGACACCGCATAAGAACTCCCTTGGTAGTGGTGGAGCCTACGTCCAATCCGAGGATCACCCGATCGCCCGCTTCGGCAACTCCCCTGGGTCTCTCTTCGAACCGGACCATGTGGCGGAAGTCCGCGAGAGGCTTAAGATACCCAAACGCTGAACCTCTTCGCTGGAAAACGCGTTCCGCCCCCTGGTACGGCGTAGTCGGATGCTCGGACGCCCATAGTGCTGCCCCAAGTGCTTCAAAATAGGGAGCTTCCTCCGGAATGTACAGGTCATCGATTTCCTTAGAGAGGTAGTGGATCATGGTCTTGTTTTGAGACGATCCGCCGACGAGCATGATGGAATTCTTTGGGAGCTTTTTCAGCAATTCAACGATCTTTCCGGCCATCATTTTCGCCAGACCCGCAACAACCTGACTCTTAGGCACCCCTTTGTTCAAAGCATGGGTACAATCGCTCTTGCAAAAAACTGAGCACCGTCCGGAAACCTTGTGCGGGTGCTCGGAAATGCCGAGCGCTGCCACGTCTTCAAGGCTGAGATTCATCCGGCCGATTTGCTGAAGGAAGAATTCACCGGTTCCTGAAGCGCACTTGTTTCCTGTTTGTATTCCTTGGATTCTCTTGTCTTCGTCCAAGTGATATACCAGGAATGTTTCTCCTCCGGCACTGACGACGACCCGGTACCGATCGTTCCCATCGAGCACGTGAGATACGGCTATCTCCACGGCTTCAGGTTCGGAGATTGTGGTCAATTCGACGAACTGTCTGAATTTTCTTCCCGTGACAGCGATGGGTATGGTGCGCACGTCTTCGATGCGCTCCAGAGCTTCTGTGAGGGTCTTTCTCGGGTTACCTTCGTGGGTTACAGTCAAGGTATCAATTATTTCGGTTTTCCCCCCGTTCCTCCGAACACGGACCATGCTCAACGTGGAGGCTCCTAAACACACACCCAGTGATTCCATAGCTTTCAACTCTCCCTTTCGCCCCTGGGGCTTCTCCGCTCAGAAGAACGACAACATAATAACATAGTCGACAGACCCATGCTGCGCAATACCCAATGGACCTCATCATGTCAATCGTTCAGCCGCAAGTGGACATGAACATGGGAATCGATGCTGGTTGCCTCGCTGGGTTTTCTTTGAGCCAACGGCGTTGTCTCTTTCTGTCCTCACGGACCGAGGGCTGGATGTTTCCGGTCTTGAGCAAGGGCCTTGTCTCCTTCATTTTTTCCAGAAATCGGGCACGAACAGTATCAGGACCGTAAAGAGCTCAAGACGACCGATCAGCATGTTGAAGGACAACAGCCACTTGGCCGGCTGCGAAAGCCAGCCGTAGTGGTCCATCGCTCCCACTTTGTTCAAGCCGGGCCCTATGTTTGACAGCGTTGCGGTTGTCGCCCCCATCGCGGTGATGACGTCCAGGTCCATAGCGACCAGCAAAGTAGTGGATAGGGACCAGACAGCAACGAAAAGTGCTACAAACGCCAGGATGCCGTTGACGATGGAATTGTGAACCACTGCTCGGTCCATCTTCAGGGCGATGACGGCCCGAGGATGAAGCAAGAGTTTTAATTCTCTCAAAATGTGCTTCGCTACAACCACCAGCCTCATGCATTTCATTCCGCCACCGGTACTCCCCGCGCATCCTCCCATGAACATGAGGGAAAGCAAGAGCCACTGACAAGCCCAGGGCCATCGTTCCCAGTCCGCAGTCCCGTATCCGGTTGTGGTCATGATGGATGCGGTCTGGAAGGCTGCCTGGTCGAGCGATGCAAAGAGTCCGGCATCCGGCAGCCTATAAATGTTCCAGAATATGAACGCGGTGGAGCCGAGAAAAATGATCAGGTACAGGCGGAATTCTTGGGATCGCCCATAAGACGAGAAGTTGAGATTCATCGCCTGGTAGTGGAGCGTAAAGTTTGCGCCGGCCATGAGCATGAACACGATGATGATGAGGTGGATGAGCGGGCTCTCATAATGCCCTATGGAAAGGTTCTTGGTCGAGAAGCCTCCTGTTGCCACGGTGCCGAAAGTGTGGCAAATAGCGTCGAAAAGCTCCATGCCGGCAAGCACGAGCAAGAGTGTTTCAGCAGCCGACAGAATCAGGTACACCTTCCAGAGAGCTTTGGCAGTGGCCGCCACGGTGGGTTTGAGCTTGTCCACTACCGGAGACGGCACTTCCGCTTTGAACATGGCCATGCCGCCGACGCCCAACAAGGGCAGGATAGCCACGGACAGAACGATGATGCCCATTCCACCCAGCCAGTGGGTAAGACTCCGCCAGAAGATCACTGAACGCGGGACAGCCTCGACGTCTGCCAGAACAGAAGCGCCGGTTGTCGTGAATCCGGATACGGATTCGAAGATCGCATCGGTAAAGCTGGGAAGGACTCCACAGGCCATGAACGGAACCGCACCGAGTATCCCGGAAGCCACCCAACCGCCGGTCACGACCACGAAGGCATCCCTCATGCCAAATTCGGCGTGAGGCTCTCTGAGAGCGAAGAAGAGACCGGCTCCAACCGCGATGGTACAGACCGAGATGGCTGCCCATCGGAAGTAGAGTCCGTCCTGGTAATGGAGGGACCAGTAGAGGGAGGAAAGCATGCACAGCCCCAGGAGGGCGACCAGGGCTCCAAGAGTTGCGGCGATCAGTCGAATGCTCATCCGAAGTAGTCGGGGCTGACGGTAACGAGCCTTTCCACCTTGGGGACCGCTTCTCTTCTCGCGAACACGATGATGCGATCCTCCGGCTGAATGACGGTGCTTCCGTCCGGAATGAAGAAGTCTCTTCCCCTCTCCACCGCTCCCAATATTGCTCCGGACGGAAAACGGATCTTCTTGAGGGGCTTTCCGACGAGCTGGGACGTTTCGAGTGCCTGGAACTCAATGGCCTCAAGTCCCTCCCCAGGCAGCATGGAAACCGCCATCACCTTGCCCTTCCTGATGAATTGGAGAATGCGCGACGCCCCCTCGAGCCGGGGATTCACCACAACATCAACTCCGATAGCTGCGAGAAGCCGGTGGTACTCGACTTTGTTGGTCAGGGCAGCCACACGGGGCACTCCCATCTTCTTTGCCAAGAGCGCGGTGAGGGCGTTGTCCTCATCGTCTTCGGTCATGGCGAGAAATGCGTCCAACTGGCCGATCCCTTCGCTGCGAAGAAAATCTTCGTCCACGGAACCGACCCGGAGCACCATGGTATAATCCAGCTTGGCGGCTATTTCCTCGCATCTCTCCAGGTTAGCTTCTACGAGGCGGATTTGACTGGCCCCCTGTTTCTCGAGCTCCTGGGCTATACGGACGCCAATCGTCGTTCCGCCCAATATCATGAAATTCTTGGGTACGGCCCCTTTGAGGCCGGACATCTCCACAAGCCTCGGGATCATGGTCTGTGGGGCTATAATGTAAATAGTGTCGCCGGCTCTAAGAACATCCGATCCTCGCGGAATAATTACGTCGGACCCTCTGAATATCGTTGGGATAAGCAGCTTGTCTTTCGGATAAATCTCGCGGAGACCCAGGAGAGAGTGGCCCACGAGAGGGGACCGATCGTCCAAATTAATGCCGAAAAGCTTGATCCTGCCCTCAGCGAAATCTATCACGTCCGTTGCGTAGGGGATGTTGATGACCTTTAGCAGCTTGTCCACAGCTTCGTTCTCAGGGCTGATAACCAAGTCCACGCCGAGTTGTTTTGTGTCCGCTATTTGCGACAACTCGTGGTAGTCGTCCTGCCGCAATCGGGCAACCTTCTTCATGAACTTATTGAAGAAGCCAGCGACAAAGCAGCCCACCAGATTCACTTCGTCCGTGTCCGTGACGGCCACGAGAATGCTGGCCTTGCCGATCCCCGCCTCCTTCAGGACAGAAGGCGACGAACCTCTGCCAACGAGCGCCTGGACGTCGAGAGTTTCATGGACAAACTTAACCTTGTCGGGGTCTTTGTCTATGATAACGACATCTTGCTTCTCGAAGGACAACCTCCGAGCAAGCTGGTATCCCATCTCGCCTGCGCCAATTATGATGATGCTCACGGTCTGAAGGCTCCTAAGAGATCGCGCGGAGGTTACCGCTATGAGCCTTCGGAGTCAAGTGGGATGCGAGCACAGGCCCGTGCGCGCGATCCTTTTCTGAGCGAACACTTTTCTCTTTGATTTATGGTCGAATTTTTCCTGCGGCCTGTGGCTCGGCAGATCACCGAGGGCCATGACGCGCGGATTCATCAGCCATAACGGTGGGATCGTTCGGAGAGCTTCAGTGCAGTGGAGCGCTGCAACTGCTTTCACGATGTCGTCCGTGACCCAGTCTGCGAATGAGCATCGGACCTGTTCCTAATGCCCTCCGTCATACGGCCGGATGTCAGGATCTCCATCCATCTGAAGAAGGACTCCGTATCGGATCCATACAAGGATCCGTCGGTCTTTACGTTTGACCGACGTCGTTTCAGGCTAACACATTGCCGTGATTCAAAGCCCGATCTGTCGTGCAACTATGAGCTTCATGATGTCATTCGTCCCACCAGCCACAAGAGGGAAGAAGGAGTCCCGGAGATATCGTTGTACAGGGAATTCCTTCATCAAGCCGTATCCTCCAAAGATCGATGTGGCCATTCTGCAGATATAGTTGGCTGCTTCTGTGGCTACCAACTTGGCAATCGCGGCCGCCTCCGTGGGATTTTCCTGGTGATCGGCCGTCCAAGCCGCATAGTACGTGTGGAGCTCTGCAGTCTTCAGCATAGCCAGCATGTCCACCAGTCTGAACTGTACTGCCTGGAACTTGCATATTGGCCGGCCGAACTGCTCCCGCTCTTTCGAATACTTGTAAGCCGCCTGGTACGCAGACCTGGCCAACCCGAGTGCCAGCGCAGCCGTCATGATGCGATCGATGGCGAGAGAGATGTACACATTGGTGAACCCCTGGTTCTCCTGTCCCAACAGATGGTCTGCAGGAACTTCCAGGTTTTCCAGTATCAGCTCCGCGGTATCGGAGGACTTGTTGCTGAACTTCTCCAGCCGGCGGCCAACAGAGAATCCCGGCGTCTTTGTATCCACCAGAAAGAGCGAAATCCCGTGAACACCCTGCTCCGGGTCGGTCTTGGCGGCAATGGTCACAAAATCGGCTACGGTCCCATTGCTAATGAAGATCTTTGTGCCGTTCAGGAGATATCCTTTATCGGTTTTTACCGCTTTGGTCCTAATTGCCGCGGCATCGGAGCCGGCCCCCGGCTCCGTTAGTCCAAATGCTGCCACCTTTTGACCTGATAGCGCTGGTACAAGGTATTCTTGTTTCAGCTCCTCCGTACCCCACGCGTAAACGGTATGAGTCGCAGTGGACGTGTGCATGCCAAGGACCGAGGCCACGCCCAATGAGCCCCGGGCCAACTCCTCGCAAAAGATGCAGTGAAATATATTGGGATTCTTCAGCCCGCTGCCCCCATATTCTTCAGGATATCTGATGCCGAGATAGCCGAGCTGACCCAGCTCCCTGACGATATCCCGGGGAAACTCCTCCGTTTCATCGAGAGATTCAGCCACAGGAATGACCTTATCGTCTACATAACGAGCGATATGCTTTCGGAATTCTCGTTGCTCTTCTGTGAATTCAAAATCCATTGCCAGGCTCCCATGTGCTAAGGCAGAAATCTATCTGCATATCAGGATCGTTGGTGGTGAATCGGTATGACGCCACAATCGGAGGCCTACCGCCGTCTCTTGTCACGAGGCCGCTCCCCAGCTATCGATCTTGGCGTTCTTGGCCCTTTCGTATTCTCTTCTGTACCGTTCCCTCAGGTCTCTCTTTCTTACCTTGTAACCTCCTCCCATCAGGGGCATTTCGGAGATATCGATGAAATCCACTGACTTCGGTTTCTTGTACGAAGCGAGCCTCTCCCTGCAATGGTCGATAATCTCTTCTTCTGTGGTCTCTGCTCCTTCCTTGAGCACGATGACCGCCTTGACGCTCTCGCCCCATTTATCATCCGGAACCCCAATGACACTGACAAGATGAACTGCCGGATGCTCGGCTATTACATCCTCGACCTCGCGCGGGTACACGTTCATGCCTCCGGTAAGGATCATATCTTTCATGCGGTCTATGACATAATAGTATCCGTCCTCGTCAATACGTACGATATCGCCGGAATGCCACCAACCGTCCCGAAAATCGCTCGCTTCGGGGAACTTCCAATACCCGCTTGCTACCCCGCCACCTCTGATGAGTAATTCCCCGGATCCTCCCGGTTCTACGAGATTGCCATTCAAGTCAACTACCTTGGTCTCGTAACCCAAAGAGGCCTTTCCGATAGAAGTGAGCCTTTTGGAGAGGGCGCCTTGCACCGAGACGTCCTGAGGACGCAGGACCGTGCCGAGCAGAGCTGTTTCTGTTGTGCCAAAGAGCTGTGTGAACTTCTCCCCAAAGTATTGGGCTCCCTCACTCAACAATTGTGCAGATATGGGGGCTGCGGAGGTAAACCAGTGTTCCACGCTCGATACATCAGTCTTCTTGGCGTCAGGATGCCTTATGACATTGGCAAGCAAGGTTGGACTGAACTGGGTGAACGTGATCTTCTCCTTTTCGATCAGGTGGAGGATTTTCTTGGGATCGGGATTAGTGACAACAAGCGAACAGCCTCTAATGGCCGAGGCAAGGGCAAGACCCGTGCCGCCTGACGTATGGAGGGGCATTACGAGCAGCCATCTCGTGTAAGGATGGATTCCCAGTTCAGCCGCCCACATGTACGCACTGAACGTCCAATTCTTATGAGTCAGGGGAACTCCCTTGGGTTTTCCTGTCGTTCCGCTCGTGTAGATGAGGGTGAGCATGTCATCCTCGTCGACTTTCACATCTGGCTCGTTGGAAGAACCGCTTTTTATCAGGGAATCGAAGTCGAATTGGCACGGGTGACCGGCACCAATGCCAATGTAGAATGCTACCGAGGGCAGGTTTTTCTTGATCGGGTCAATCTTTGTAGAGTACAAGTCCGAATCGCACACAAGTGCGCGAGCCCCGCTATCCTGGATGACATACGTAATCTCCTCGGCCATGTTCGACCGATCCACTGGCGTAAGAGCCATTCCGACCTTGGCAGCGGCAAGCAAGCTGATTACGTGGCCCACTCCGGTCCCTGTTTGAACGGCAACTCTGTCTCCTCTTGACAATCCCATGGAGACAAAGCTGTTTCCCAGGCGATTCACCGATTCAAAGAGCTCCCCATAAGTAAGGCTGAAGCCCTCGGAGAAGTACTTCCCATACATATCTCTTACTGCAAGCTTGTTTGGATGATTCTCACAGCCTCTCCTCAATTCATCCCCAACTATCATGATGTTCTCCTCTCAGCTTTAGTACCGCCCCCGAGCGCGACGAAGTCCCGTGGCTGGTTGAAGCCCGGATGCCGCAACAAATATGCTGCCAAGCAGGGCCATGGCCCATGAGAGAGCCAGGGCCCTTTACGCGGAGCAAACCGGGAGTCACGGGAGCTCGGAGCTCATGAGCTGCCTTCTCAACTGATCTGTGGCCTCGATGTCAACATCGAAGGTGGCGGGGTCGATAACTACTCCGTATATTTTTCTCGCGTTTTCAAGAGAAACCAACTCGTCGCGCACGTCTTCTCTGACTGCTTCAACGTCCCGCTCCAGGGGATTGCCCACCCCGGCTCCGCCTTGAACCACGTCGATGGCCTTGTCTCCGGTTCGGAGCATGTAGATCATTTTTGCCCGGACATCCTGGGGCGTTTCCACCGTCCCGTCGGCCAAGATGAGACTCTTTGAATTGGCTACCGGGAGCTTCCCACCGGCGATGGCTGGAGCGGGGAGGTAATCGCACGGGTCGGCCGCGTATGCCAGATGCATGGGGGCGGGATCTGAATCACAGACCCAGACGTTATCCACACCACAACCCCCGCGCCATTTGCCGGCTCCTGCCGAATCCGTAGCCCATTCCCACTTTTCCCAGATTATCGGATACAGGCCTTCAACCACTTCAATTTCGGGATAATAGAGCGTTCCACTGCATATCTGCGGCCCGTTGGTAGGCCATCCGTCAACGCCCCAGATAGCCCCTGCGCCGCTTGAACAACCTTGGAAATCCGGGCTGCCATAGCCTTCCATGCGTCTCGGATCCAGACCTGCGAACACCCAGTAATTGATCGACCCCCAAC
>CAYZET010000229.1:0-8688 GCA_964477215.1 uncultured Syntrophaceae bacterium
GCTTGTTTTCTAGTCCCGGAAACACACGAACCGCTGTATCAACAAGAAAACTGCTTCCCATCTTGTCGAGAAAAGCCAACTGGCTGGCCCTTCCCACGAGCGCCTGGGCATACGTTGGGTAGGCATGAGTCACCAGATTGAACTTATTCAGAGGCTTTCCCAAGGCTTTGATCGCTTGGGCTTGGTGAATCATCTCGGCCGCGGCCTCGCCTAGGATGTGGGCTCCTATGAGTCGTCCACGACCGTCGCACAGGAATTTCGCCAATCCTGTGGTCGTTCCGTCAATCAATGCCCGGCGCATGCTTGCGTAGTCAAACCTGTACACCTTGAGCTTATGTCCATGCTTCGCGTGGACTTGTGCTTCCGTGAGTCCCAAAAAGGCCAGAGTAGGCTCGGTAAAGATAACGTACACGCTGTTCCGGTAATCCAAATTTTGTTTCACCGGAAGAACGGCGTTTGTGGCAGCGACTCTTCCCTGATACTCAGCCATTGTAGCCAACTGGTCAGGACCTACGATGTCTCCGCACGCGTAGATATTGGGAGCTGACGTTTGGAGGGTCTTGTCGGCAATGATGTTTCTCGGAGTACAGTCCACGCCGGCCTTGTCCAGGGCGAGCTCATCAAGATCCGGCCTCCTGCCGAGAGCGACGAGAACCCTATCCGCTTGCACTTCTCCTGTACTGCCATCCGCTTTCTCATAGGCCAGAACGACCTTTCCTTGACGGTTCCTCAAGCTCTTCGCCTTGGTTCCCGGCATCAATCTGATGCCATCGACCCGGAGATCCCGAAGCAAGTGATTGACCAGTTCACGGTCTGCTCCAGGGAGAAGTCGTGCTCCCATCTCTACCACGGTGGTTTCTACACCGAGTCGCCCGAAGGCAGATCCGTACTCGAGACCATCGACCCCTCCACCGAGGATGATGAGCGATTTTGGCAGGTCGTCCAGGTCATACAGAGTCTCGTTTGTCGGGTAATCTATGTCGGTAATTCCGGAGATAGGAGGAATAGGAGGCCTGGTCCCCACAGCAATGATGAAGCTCGCCGCCGACAAGCTTGCCCGTTCACCTGGATGTGGTGTCGGTCAACGAACGCTGCGGCCCCGGAGACCATCGTGATCCCGATCTCTTCAAAAGTCTCGGGAATGTCCTTCTCATAGGCTCTCTTCACCACAGACCGTATGTGGGCCATCACGTTGCGGCTATCGAGGTTTGGCGTGTTGCCTGGCAGCAGGCCGAGAGAGGCAAGCCGACTAATCTCACGGTTCGTGTGGCCCAGCCGAATGAGGGTCTTACTGGGGATACAGGTATAATTAGTGCAGCTCCCTCCCACTTTCCGTTTTTCAATGACCGCCACCCGTTTTCCGAGACCATTGGCCGTCACGGCGGAAACCATGCCCACAATACCGGCGCCTATGACAATTGCGTCGTAATCATAGGATTGGCCCATACTGCTCTCCACGACACCGAACGTAAGCCCTGTTGACCATCCGTCATCCCAGTTACGGGGACCGACCATGGAAAAACTTGAGCGAAAGGCTCCGAACCCGGGATCACATTGTCAACTTCCGCTGCCGATAAGGGGTAAGACCTTGTCTATGGTGAAGAAAACGACGTGCCGGGTGAGCTGCTCCGTGAACGCAGAATAGTCGCATCGGCGACAAATATCGGCTATCAGCTCGTCGTTCGTTTCCTCACGAAGTTTGGTCAGGTAGAGCCTCTTGCCCGCGTATCCCGGCCCGGACTGTATGAACAGGTAAGTTGCATGGGGATTTGTTTTGAGATTCTCATGCGTTAGCCGTTCCCGCATGATGAACGCGATAGTGTTCTCGTCGAAGAAATGGGGTCTGGCATACACCGCTGCATTGACCTTTCCGGTGGAGTCGGCAGTGGCAAGCACACCGTAACCTTTTGTATTGTCGAAATAATCTCCAAGATTCATGATTTACCTCACTTGAGTTCTCACCTGGGCTTCCTGGCAGCCCCCTCTTCCGAGGAGTTGATTATACTGCACAATAATCATCCCCGTAGGATCGAGCAACGGGGAACAGTCAGATGACATTCTCAGATTTCGCACTGACCGGCGCGTGGGATCGAACAGAATTGAGTTCACACTCTACCCGGTCGGCCTAAGGGTCTATCTCATTTTTCAGCCGCATGCTGTCGTAGTTTCTGTTGGCGACCGTGACAGGCAGTCCTCTTCCAGATGGAAATTGCGTTTACCTGTCGAGTCATCGACGCTGCCGAGGCTCTACGCATTGGGCTGGTAAGCGAGGTAACGCCTCCGGACAGGTTGATGGAAAGGGCAATGGAAGTTGCGTACGAGATTGCCCAACATCCGGCGCGCATTCTGCGCCTAGCGAAACGTCTCTTTTACCTGTCTCAAGGGAGGAGCCTGGAAGAAACGCTGGAGCTCTCCTGTTCTTTCCAGGCTCTGTGCCACCACACCCCCGAGCATATGGAAGCGCTAGAGGCCCTGTTTGCCCGACAAAGGATAGGGGTGGTCCCAAGAGTTAGGCTTGCCGCCATTGCAGAGAATGGCGTCGCTCTCTCAGCCTCCTATGACGCCTCTTCTTGCATGCTCCCTGAATACGTCACCATCGTGGCCGAGGATAACGTTGCAGTTATGTCGCACTGCGATGGTCTTGAGCTTGGCCAGGCTTCTCCACCAGTCGCCCATGTCCCGAATGAGCCAGCCGGGGGGCCTCTCGTCGTAATAATTCTCCTTGAAAAACATGGTGTCCGAGGTGAAAAGATAGGACTCGCTCCCAAGATCAACTTTGAGGGCCATCAGTCCAGGCGTATGACCGGGCGTGAGATACACGGTGATCCCCTCGAAAAGCTCGACTTCGTCCCCGTAGACCGGCTTCCAGTTGAACGCACTGTCGATGTAGTGAGGGAGATAGGCGCCGAAGTCCTGCTTTGTGGCTACGGCATAGAAGCTATACTTGATTTCCTCTTCATGGGCATACACGGGGACGTCGAGACCACGGAAGAATTCGAGCCCACCGGCATGGTCGAGATGCATGTGGCCGATGATGATAGCACCGACGTCCTTCAGCTCGTATCCTGCCTGCTTCAAGAGATTGTCCAGGCGATTCTCTTCTGCATACCTGGTGATTCCGAACACTTCCTTCACCGGCTGCGGCCAGAGATCCTCCCAGTTCGGCGCTGGACCAGCTTCATAGATGATGACTCCATGCTTGGGATGCTCAATAAGGGCTCCAAGCATCTGGTAATCCCTCCGCTGGGTAAGGGGAGACGGGTCGCTGTGAGTCGAAACTCCTCCCGCTTCAATGACCCACCCCACGTCGGCAGTTAGTGCACCGTAATCCAACAATCTTAGCTTCATCTTTGTCCCTCCGTTGTGTGTTGCTCGTTCATGTTGCAGAGTCGGACAGCCCAACTGATCCAACCAAACGCTAAGCAAACCTCAATCGCTCCAGAAGCCGTCCCCTACTTACTCAAGCCCCAGGAGGCGAGCAGGGTTCTCGGACGCCATCTTCTTGATCTCCTGTGCAGGGACTCCCACGGCCAGAAGATTCGCAAGAAACATCTGGTATCCCTCTACAGACGGGGGATTGACTATTTGGCCGAAGTCGGAAAAGAGGAGGCAATGCTCGAACCCGACGGAATTCATCATCTTCGCTATTTCTGCGGGATGCTGCCTGTCGAAAAGGGGCATGCAGGGGAGGAAGGCATAACTCAGGTACGCGCCTCTCGCAGCAAGATCCCTCTGTTCATCGATGCTCATCGGGTTTACGCTGCAATTTGGATGAGTTACAATGATGCGCTTTACGCCTGCCTCTTTCGCGGCGTCGATCAGATGCCGGCACTCGTGCGCGGAAAGGTGACAGGTGTCGAGGACTGCATCCCGAGCGGCTATAATCCTCAGAATTTCCTGGACCTGTGGCAACACCCGATCGCCGTTCGGCCATTCGTTGAGCACGGTGAGCCCTTCCCGCGGGTCCGTGCGCTTGACAAACGGCATGAGCCAGGGCGTGTCTCCTGTCACACGCACCCTCTCTATCGTAAGAGCTGCGTCCATGCTCGGCATGAAGACAATACGCGCGCCCAGGTCGAGAGCCTTTTCTACTGCTTCCGGATTCAACCCCCCAACTGCATAGTTCAGAACTATCGAACCGAGGATCAACACATCCTGACCTATCACGGATTGGACCAATGTGGCCCTGTCCCCAGTCGCAGTGTTATGGTCCTTTATTGCCAATGCCTTCATCCCGACCTGTGCAGCATCCCGAGCTATCTCAAGAATACTCTGCTGCCTTGGCGGCACGTCCGGACCTGAATGGAGATGGAGGTCACATGCGCCGACCATAAGATCCTTCACCTGTTCCCACATAAAAAGATCTCCTTGTTTTTGAGAGGATTACCTCATGAGCTCAGCTTCTGCTTCTTTTCCCACTCTTGATAGCCGCCCCACGTAAATGGGCCGTACAGCCCTTGAGCAATGTCCAGACGATCCCGCTGCGCTCCACCTAACCACATCTGCACGATCTTGTAGTCACGCATGTATTTTTCCACGTTGAACTCGTACGCATATCCATACGAGCCCATCATCTCCATGCCCGTGTTGCAGACGAACTTGGCGCAATCCGCAGCAAAGGAGCGAGCGGCAGAATACTTCGCTATCATTTCAGGAGACCAGTGAGCCCCGTAGATGGAAGGGTTCGTGACCTGCCACGTAACAGACAAGTAGTACTGGCGGGAAAGCTCGATGTAGCGGAGCATTTCTCCGAGGTATGTGGCGAACAAGGAACGCTCACGCTGAGGGAGTCCCACAATTTCGCGATGCTTTGTCGCATTCAAAACGATCTCGAGCACCGCTTGAGAGAGACCGGTCAGTCTCGCTGCGCCGGCCAATCGTCCGAGTCCGATTACGTAGCCTTTTACGATGGTTGCGCCCTGTCCCGGCTCGGTGTCGATTCTGTACCTCTTCGGTACCCTCACATCGTCAAGATAAATGTCCACGTTTTCGTCGCTCCAACAGAATCCCATTTTCTCGTACGGCTTGGAGAAGCTCATGCCTTTGGCATCTGGCGGAATGTGGATTAGGGCAATACCCTCAGCTCCTTTTGCGGGGTCGGTGGTGCAGACGGTCCAGTATCCCAGGTGTCCCTTGAGCTTGTCACTTTGAAAGCGTTCGAGAGATCCCGCCGGACCCGGCCATATCTTGTGGCCTTTAATGACATAATCTCCGCCATCTTCTCTGGCTATGGTGCGCACGGTCCGGAATTGCTGCCCAGGGTCTTCGAGATTGGCCCCTCCCGCAGGCTCTGTGATGGCTACACACGCAGTCCAAGACTCGTCTCCAACGATTCGAGGAGCGAGCTCCCTGAGAAGGTCGTTCCTCTTGGCAGCGAGCATGAAGGACACTATCCAGTGAATCTTTCCCACCATGGTTGCAAGCCCTATGTCTCCGCGAGCCAATTCTTCGTTTATCATTTGCCTGACAACGGGACTGAGGCCGAGTCCACCGTATTCGGTCGGCAGGTTGGACTTGGTCAAACCCAAGTCCACGAGTCTGCTGTAGAGATCGTGCTGAGTCTCGATCGCGAGCTTCTCATCACGATGCCAGCCCCCTTCGAGATCGTGCCGCCGGGGCATAATCTCTTTGTTGACGAAATTTCGGATCGTGTCCGCCATCCTGATTTCGTCTTCAGTGCAAAACGCCCGAGTGTACTTGAACTCGGGCGCCAAGAGCTTGTAGTACTCTTCGTGGACCATGCCGATACCCTCCTCGTATTCGGTTTCTCCATGTGTCGCATGATGCTCACCCGTCGCGAGCGCTCACGGCCCGTACGTAGCCCCACGGTTCCCGAATCCGGTCGGAAGCTCAATAGGTGCGGAGCGCTCGTTGGCCGGTTCCGCAGCAATGGTATGACTCAGCGCTCCGTGTCCGCTCTCAACGCTTTCACGCCCGTCCGCACAGTACTCCCTCCCTGGCGAGACCCATGGTGAGCTTTTCAGTATCCATCGATGAATTGCCGGAATGAAGCGGCCCCGGCCTTTGTCAGTTGGAGCAAGGAACGTACCATCCTGGCCGAGGAATTTTCTATCGGAGCGTTCTGGATGTTAGTCAAGAAACTCGGACAGATAGCGACACCCCGGGGAATGGAAGCAGAGAAGAGCCTGGGGGATGTGGGACAAGATTTCGCATAATACGAATTTTGAGCAGCAAAATGCGAATTTTTCTCATTTTGACATCCCGCTCGCCTCCGTGGTATCTTAATAAAATCGTGTCCGTCTCCTTCCAGGGATCGAGCCCATGAAAAGCCTCGACCAGCATCGTCGCATCCTCCAGGTTCTCTCAGAAGTGATCAAGTTCTCTCTCGGTGTGGACGTCTTCTTTGTCAATGACCGCATGATCGCCCTCGCCGGCACAGGTCCCTATCGCTCAAATATCGGCACCAAGCGCCCTATCGATTCGTACGTCGACGTGACCATCCACAAGGGAGAGGGGCAAGTCGTTACCGAACCCAGGTATACAAAACAATGTTACCAGTGCGAATACCGACGCCTCTGCCCTTATTCCATGGTGATATGCATCCCCGTTGTCAGAGCAGGCGAGATCAAAGGACTGATGGGGTTCCTGGGGTTTTCCCGGGACCAGAGGGAGGCAATTATCCGGCGTTCCTCACTCCTCGCTGAATTGCCGAAAAAACTTGACTACTTATGGCAGGCCGAGGAGTTGGGCGTGGACCAATTTCTGAAGCATCCCCAGACCAGTGCCTTTATCGATGCAGTGGACGAAGGTCTTATCTTGACTTCACCGGAGTACGACATACTCAATATAGACCGCAGCGCCCAGCATGTCCTGGGGGTTGAGAGTCTTTTTCAGAGGAACACCGAAAAATTTACGCTGGGGGATTTGCTGGAGGAAAATCAGAAGCCGGCAACGAGCACCTCCCGCCACAGGCATTTAAGCCGGCACAAGCTGGATATCGGGAACTATCCCATTTCTGACGGGCAAAACGTTGTTGGACGCCTGGTCATCGTCAGCGGCAAAGACAAGAGGGATCGCGCGTGGAAGGGATGTCCCATGACGGCATCTCGGAGCACGAGCATGGTGGGAACCTCAGAAGCGATGATTCGCCTGCGCGAGCACATTTCATATGTGGCTGAGGGCGATTCCACTGTCCTCATTCTTGGGGAAACGGGTGTCGGAAAGGAAGTGGTGGCGCAATTGATCCATCAGGCGAGCCGGCGTTGTGCAAGGCCGTTTGAAACGGTGAACTGCGCGGCGATTCCCGACCCGCTCTTGGAAAGCGAGCTCTTTGGTTATGCACCCGGAGCCTTCACCGGCGCCAGCAAGAAAGGCAAACCCGGATTGTTTCAGCTAGCCAACGGGGGGACCATCTTCCTCGACGAGATAGGTCGCCTGTCTCTTGATAACCAGGCAAAGATACTCAGAATCCTTGAAGGGGGCGAAATCAGATCACTCGGAGTTGACCGAGGAGAGAGGGTTGATGTGCGAACGCTAGCGGCAACGAACCTGGACCTGGCGCAGGCTGTAGCAGAAAATCGGTTTCTCAAGGACCTGTACTACCGTCTTGCAGTCATCCCCCTCACTGTTCCTCCCTTGAGGGATCGCTTGGAAGACATTCCCCTGTTGATCGAGCACTTCATCGGAGAGCTCAGGTTCCACTTTCGGCACTCCGACTTCCAGGGTTTCTCCTCGGAAACGCTCGATTACCTCATGACATACTCTTGGCCGGGAAACGTCCGAGAATTGCGGAATACGGTCGAATACGCCATGAACTTGGTGCGCGGCCGGAAAGTCGTCATAGAAGACCTCCCTCCCGCTATACACCCCATAGCCTCTGCGACACCTTTTCAGCGGAGATCACCGCGTCTTATGGCCCCCTTGGCACAAGTCCAGCGCGAGCAGATTCGCCTCGCATTGGAAACCTTCGGCGAAACCACCGAGGGTAAGCGTAGGGCCGCTCATTTCCTCGGAATCAGCTTGAGCACTTTGTACCGCAAGATATCGCAGATGAAGGGAGGACCTGAGGCCGGCCGCACCCATTGCAGTGAGCTTGCTTTCCAGGATGGCACGTGAGCACCGCACAGGGCTCACTGGAAAGGGGTGCCCCTGGAGTGTTAGCCCGGCTTCATGAGGAAAGCTCACTTTTGTAGGGCAGTGTCATTGTTGCACCTCTCTCCCGAATGGCTCTCCCGTGTCGCTATCACAATCCCTGCGACAATCAGTGATCCGCTGACGGCGTGGTTCCAGTGAATCGGCTCTCCCAGGAGCATGGCCGCTTCAAAGCCACTGAACATAGGGAGGGAATAGTAGACAAAACCTGCTCTCGAGGCTCCTATGAGAGATATCGCCTGGTTCCAGCACAGGAACGAGATCACGGAAGGTCCCAATCCCAGATAGACGATCGAGACTATCACTTCGGTCGACCAGACTATGGTCGGCTGGTCGAGTGACTCCCACCAGACCCAGGGGAGCAGAAAAAGCAGTCCCAGAACAAAGGTTGAGCAGAGAAACACCGTTGGCGCCAGCTCTCTCGGCTTAAAACGCACGAGGATACTGTATATGGCGAAGATCACAGCGGCGAGGAGCATCCACAAGTCACCTGAGGCGAAGACCAGTCCTTTCAATCGATCCAATTTCCCGTCGGTGATCAGGAGCAGTACACCTGTTGTGGCAGCGACGAGACCG
>CAYZET010000230.1:0-8684 GCA_964477215.1 uncultured Syntrophaceae bacterium
ATATCACCTGTTGCGGCTGTTTGCACGTGAAGTTGGGCTGCCTCCCCATGCCTATCTCATTCAGGTTCGCGTCCGGAAAGCAAAGGAGTTGATGACACAAGGCATGCCCTTGGCCGAGGTGGCGCTTTGCACCGGTTTTTGCGATCAGAGCCACCTCAACAGGCTTTTCAGACGTGTCGTTGGCGTAGCCCCCGGAGAATATAGCAAGATTGTCCAAGACGCATGACTCCTCGGCGAATATAGTGACCTTTAGGCGTTGACGCTCCAATTATCCCTTCAAGGAACTGTCTTGGTGACAAAGCTTGCTCGTGCTTATTTGGATCTGACCATTGCCATGATCATCGTCGGGAGTTCTGTGGTCGTCGGTAAGATCATCACCGATGCCTTTCCGTTGTTCTTGGCTTCAGGCGTTCGATTTGGCATTGCTTCCTCGTTTCTGCTCATAGTGACGCGAAATCATGAGGAAGGATTGCGTTCCATCCAAAAGAGGGATTGGATAATCCTGATCTTGATGGCTTTGAGTGGTCAATTTGCCTTTACGTTGTGTCTTCTGTGGGGTTTGCGACTGACCGGTTCTGCCGAAGCTGGTCTCATTATCAGTACGACACCCGCATTCATGCCGGTGAGCGCGGTGGTGCTCTCCTATGTCTTTCTTAGGGAACAGTTCCGATGGTCACATCTTGTCGGAGGCGTGCTCATCGTGGGAGCTATCGCTGTCATGGCCCTCGTACCCGCACGATCGCGACAAGACTCCCTCCATTAGAGTGCCTCCGCGAAGAGAATGATTTTCTTTCGCGTGGCGTGAACCATCCTGCGAGAGGCACGGGCCGGAGAGACGTAGTTGAGTACCTCAGGCAAAAGCTGTTCAGGAGGTTGAACATCTCTCAGGGAAAACCCGCGGCGCCGAGAGATATGGTGGCATCATTTGCTTAGCCGCAATTTACACACGTGGCGCTATGGCTACCCCCCTATCCAGCTCCGAAGAGGGAATGCTTGTTGTAGTCCAAATAGCGGTCCGCGATAAAATTGAGCGGCTTCTGGGCAGCACGCAGATTGTCGTGAAACAACAAGCAGACCTCTGCCACCCGAAGGGCCTTGGCAGTGGGGTGTTCGGCAGCCAGCCTGTAATATTTCTTGCCCGTTTCCACGTAGTTGTCCGCCTTCCACCTCGCTTTGCCCATCATCGGAGGCCTTGTCTCTCCGGAAGACGAGTACCTATACGTGAAGCGGATGCATTCAGGGAAGACGCCGAGCAAGAACAGACAAAGATCCGCGATTCTTTTGAACAGTCCGAATCGGTGCTCATCGTCTACCACTTGACTGAAGCTGATGAGACTATCGATGTCCTGGTCATTGAATCTAATCGTACGCCAGACCCCTTTCTCCATTCTGAAGGAAATGGCGTAACTCCGAATCTTGCTGAAAGATGCGAGCATGTCGGCCAGGTAGAGTAGCACTTCGGGCCTGGAAAGAAGTGCCACAACCTCCTCGGTGTCGAAGACCGGTATCTTCCTGGTTCCGGCCTTCTCGACGGTATGGCCTGTCGCTCTCAGCTCTCTGCGGGCCGTCCTCAACAGGATCTCGAAATAGAGCTTTGGAGAGATCCTCAAAAAGACCTCCTTATCCGCCATCACCATTCTCCACGTCTTGTCGTCGCTGAGGAATGCTTCTCGGAAGTCTTCGTCGGCCTCAATGATTTGTTTCAGCCTGGTTTTGTCTCTGATCTCCTCCGCGGCTGTCGCAGCAAGGAACTCCACATCGGCGTCGGTCAATCGATAGGCTTCACGCATCATCGCTCCACTCACTCTCCATTGTAAGGTTTCTATCTACGGTGACAGTGAAGGGGCCGCGCGGTTCCAATTTCTCGCGCTCCTCCAAGAGAAACGAGAGGCACCTTTCGTAGGTCTTGGCACCCGACGAGAGCCGACGCGGGACCCAACCTCAGCAGAAACGGAGGGACCTTCGGCCTTCGGGACGGACAGAAGGTCTTGCGGAACGGGCTGCGCTGTCGTAGCATATTTCTAACAACTGAGTAAAGATTTGACGGACATGCACAGCGATCTCATTCAAGCAGATCCGAACATCATGATGAGCAAACCCGTCATAACCGGCACTCGTATCACGGTGGAGTCGCTTCTCGATAAGCTTGCTGCCGGCGAGACTCCCGAGCAGATCCTGGAGGCGCACCCACGCCTCACGCGGGAGGCGATCCGGAATTCCGGGGGCATCATACTCAATTGGCGCCACCGACTCGATTCTATGCTATTCTTTGTATGTTGTGGATTGGCTCGTATCGTCGGTTCCGGAGCTCCTGGGCCGTGTGCTGTGGGGTGGCAACCATTGGGCCGGCCGACTTGAGGCTCGCGGAGGGACGATGGCTTCCTCGCAAGGCTGGCGGTGGGTTCAGGATGATCGGTGCGACGACGGAAACTCGGTCCGAAGAGCCCCAACTCTTAAGAGATTATGTATGGTGTACCGGGAATCCGGAGGCAAACCGCGTTCAAATAACTTGAGACCCGCCCAGTCCTCTGATAACGTGCATTGCTTCTTGGCCCATAAGGGAATTCTTTTGGAATGCGAAAGGGCAGCCCATTACCAGTACCTACCAAGGCAGAGATCGAGCAGATGGTAGCAGGTGGCTCCAGAGTTCGGAAGGAAGAGCTCCCGAGATAGGGAAAGAACTGCTCGCATCCGCCGGCGACTGAGAATGCCAAGACGGTTCCGATCCTTGAGACAACACTTGGAGAGAACAGATGACCCGCAAGCTTTCAGAAATACTCATAGAGATAGCAACGTGAGGGCTCCGGCACGAAAAGTGTTTCCATTCGGACATGATGCACGCCCTCGTGTATCTCGCCCACGTTGCGTGGAATAGGGACACTGAATCGCCGGATTACCTGGAGGATCGGTATCGGCAGCAACTGAAGGAATTCCCGCTTTCTCAGGGCGCCATCAAGAAGGAGCTTATCATCGAGGATTGGGAGGTAATCCTCAAGAGAATGCTCGATTATAAACGGCAGAACTTCTCCGAGGGCCGGTTTATCATCACAGTTTGCGGATACACTGCCCGTGAGACATTCCGCGTAGAATGGCAAGACCCAGATCAGGAGGCACGATGAAGAAGGATGTTGTGCTTGCGAGGCTCAGAAAGGTGTTACGCTCGGTCTTCAGGCAACCTGTTCCCATGACCATCCTTACAGACCCAGATATAAAAACCTACACGCCCGAAGAGGTCTGCAAAGTAGTACTCGACACGTATCTCATGGCTCTGTTGGACGTGGGGGACTACATAGAGGGGGAGACGTTGAGCTTGGAAGAGCTGCTGAGTACCGGCGGAAAGGCCGTGGTCGTGGATACGAGTCAGAAGGTTTTCGTCTTTCCGGTTCCGAAGCAAGACATTGTATCTCAGGACGACGAGTCAACGCAGTAACTGGGCGCGGCAAGGGATGTGGGGCATAAATCCAATCGGATCAAGTCCCGCTTTTCAGATCCTGATCTAGTCAATCTGATAGAGGCATCAGAAAGGGTTTGCACAGCCAACTGGTGCAAATCTGGCACAATGGTTGTCCTCAGGAAGCACAACCGCCATCTGAAGGTAGTGTAAGCGTTTTGAATATAAGTAGTAATTTGGAGCCGGGGATGGGAGTCGAACCCACGACCTGATGATTACGAATCATCTGCTCTGGCCTCTGAGCTACCCCGGCACACGGAGAGTCTATCAGGAGCGATAGCAATCTATACAAGAAGGCTCGGGAGCTGTCAACATCTTGTGAGCAGCAACAGGTGCGAGACGACAGCCCCTTGCGGTGCGGCAGGCTGGTTTGGCAGCAAATTCAGTGCCGTCTCAGAGTGCTTTCCGCTGAAGAAGGGAAAAGTGAGCGACGGGGATCAAGCGAGAGATCCCCTGTCGCGTGGCGTTTCAGCCTACCCCTCAAGCAAGAAAGCAAAGAGCGGTACCCGAAGCCCCAGCGCTCTCCTGTGATGTTACAAACGGACGGGGGAACATGAGGCTTCGTGAAAATGCCATGCGTGAACCCGCGGGGGAGGAGTCGCGTCTATTCCCCGGCTACTGCCTGCCCCACTGAAACTTCTTGCCAGCGGGTTCGGTCTTCGCTTCTTCCTTTGGCGCGGGCAGAGTGGTGACCTGAGGCTGAACAGCGGTCGGAGCCTGCGATGACGAGCCGGGTTCAGACCGGACTATGGAAGGCTGAGCAGCTTGTCCCCACGAAAAGCTGCGCTTGGATTCCGGCTTTTCTTCTTTGCCCCACGATATCCCTTTTTGATCAGGGGGAGGAGGTGCGGGGGCTGCTTCTTGGCGACGCACGTTCTGGCGCGCCGTCCGAGTGGGGCGCTGTACGGTGGCCCGATTTGCAGTCGTGCTCCCCTCTCTGACAACAGGCTGAACAGGACGTTGTTGCGGAGCCGGGGTTATCTGAGTGGTCGGGGTATCCTGGGGATCTTGCTCTTCAACGAGATAATCCCTGCCGTCCCAGTAAATGTCGCTCGACTCAAGGTCTTCGGATGCAAGCACGCCAGTGCTCTCCGCTGCTTGTGGTTGTGCCACTGCCGTGGCGGTTCGTTGTGCCGCTGCGGGCCTCGCTGCAGGGCGAGCCACGGGAGTTGCAGTCTGTCCGAAGGACGGATACTGCCCTGGACTTGCATAGTATCCGGTTTGGCCTCCGGGACTCTCGTAACCATAGGCCTGCCCATAGCCAGGCTGAGAGTACCCATATTGTTGTCCGTATCCTTGCTGTCCATACGCTCCGTAGCCTTGCGCATCATATCCCTGCTGTCCGTACGCTTGCGGGTATCCCTGCTGCCCGTAACCTGGCTGAGCGTATCCATATTGTTGTCCGTATCCCTGCTGTCCATACGCTCCGTATCCTTGCGTATCATATCCCTGCTGCCCGTAGGCTTGCGGGTATCCCTGCTGCCCGTAACCCGGTTGAGCGTACCCGTATTGCTGACCGTATCCCTGCTGTCCATACGCTCCATAGCCCTGCTGCCCGTACGCCGCTCCGTACTCCTGGCCCGCTCCCGGGTATCCATAGCCGTAGTAACTTTGGCTGAATGCCGTTCCTGCCGCGGCCAGAATCAGAAGTGCCGCTCCACACGCGAAGACCAAACCTTTCATCCTTAGCTCCTTTGTTCCCTCAAATCGAGGCATGCTCAAGCGCCGGGAAACATGGACAATAGTTGCCTGAAATCAAGCACAAGAATTTTGCTTGAAATTTTAATCAATTCACCCAAAAGAATCAAGCATTTTTTCAAATCCCGCCAAAACGTTGACTTGCAGAGGCTGCCGGTTTAGGCTGGGGCCTATGAGATCTGCCCATCTCTCAGACCTCCATTTCGGGAGCCACGTTTGCCGGGAAAGACTTCAATCCCTGGCAGAGGACATCTTGGACCACCGTCCTGACCTCCTCGTCGTAACCGGCGATGTCACCGACCGCGGGCGAATCTCACAGTTTCGGTGGGCTCGAGATTTCCTCATGTCGCTCAGTATACCATTCATCTGCGTTCCCGGAAACCGTGAAATCTGTTTCAGCGCGGTCTGGGAATGGATGGTGCCTTCCCTTGCCATGAACCGCTTCAGACGCTTCTTCGGGTCCCCGGACAAGATCCTTTATCGTCACGAAGAATCCAATACGGTTTTCTTTGGCCTCAATTCGATTCACGCGTTTCCGTCGTGGCCCGGCAAGATAAGCCGGGCAACGAGGTTGTGGCTCAGAGAACAGGCAGCTTTGTACCCGGGGGCCACAAAAGTTGTGTTCCTCCATCACCCGGTGATACCCGTCATACGAGCTTCCTCCTTCTGGGCACACGCGCTGTCTGAGGCGGGGGAGCTGCTCAACATCTGTTCTCAGTTAGACATCAGGCTCATTCTCCAGGGACACAAGCACCGTTCTTCTGTCCTCGAAGTCCGCATCCCGGAGCGCAATGCCAAAGTTGTGGTCTCCTGTTGTGGGGCACCTCTCCTGTCCCGATGGGACTCAGCGTATCATTTGATCGACATATCAGCCGTGTCAATAGTGGTCCGCAAGAGGGAGTTCGGGGGTGGGAGGTTCAACGACGCAGGAATGTATCAGTTTTCCTTCGATGGCTTCTCCCATAGATGACAAATCTCCTCTCCCATCCGAAGCAGGAGATGACGAGCTCGTCTCGCGTCTTCCGAAGGCGCGACGATGGTTCGTGAAGGCCTGTGTTTGCGCTCGACTGCATGACGCGGCCTCCGCCTCGGGCAAGGATCTCACCTCGTCGTTACGCCGCCAAAGAACAAGGGAGCCCTCACCAAGAGGCCGGAGAACAATGGATTCTGATTAATCCTGCTCGCGAGAGACCGCCTGATGAGAGGCCTTCCAGACACCTACGCCCTGGGCAGTGACCTGATTTCCCCAAAGGTCCTTGACAAGTCCGACCACGTTCGATGGCAACGGGACATAATGAAGACTCTCTGCGGCGGTGTTTCCATTCTTATAGGCCCAGTCGAAGAATGTCAGCATAGCGGTGGCCTTCTCCGCGTCAGGCTGGTCTTTCTGGATGAGAATGTACGAGACCCCCACAATGGGCCACGTCTTGTCACCGGCCTGGTTGGTGAGGTCCATGACGAACCCGGGCGCATTTTTCCAGTCGGCCTTTTGTGCTGCAGCCTGGAAGCTCTGAGTGCTGGGCTTCACGAATGCTCCCTCACCATTTTGCAACTGAACGGTGGGAAGGTTGTCCTTGACTGCGTACGCATATTCTACATACCCGATGGCTCCTTCGACGCGCTTCACCAGTCCTGCCACTCCCGCGTTGCCCTTTCCGCCTACACCGGTCGGCCATCGTATTTCTTTGCTCGCGCCGAGATTCTCTTTCCACTCTTTCGAGACCTTCGAGAGGTACGTGGTGAAAATATACGTTGTGCCCGAGCCGTCGGCACGATGGACTACAACAATCTCTTCATCTGGAAGCGAGAGGTCGGAATTGATGGCTCTGATCCTTCGGTCGTTCCACATGCGGATCTTGCCCAGGTAGATATCCGCGAGGACTTCCGGTGTAAGCTTGAGCCGATTCTTCTGAATTCCCTTGACGTGCACCACCGGCACCACACCGCCCATGATTATGGGGAACTGAACCAGCCCCATCTGTTCAAGATCTTCCTGGTCTAGGGGATTGTCCGAGGCGCCGAAGTCAACGGTCTTTGCCTTGATGTGCGCGATTCCACCTCCCGAGCCTATTCCGCGATAGCTCACCGTAGCCTTTCTTGTCTTGTTGTACGCTTCGATCCAGTTGTTGAAAACGGGCATCGGAAACGTTGCTCCTGCTCCGCTGATGTTCACTTGATCCGCATGACACGGCCCCCCCATTGCCTGAAACAGGCAGAGTGCCGCCGACAGAGCCAGCGCGAATATCGCGGGGAGCCCAAGTCGTCCCATGCCCGCAGTTCCGTCTCTGTGCTCATGAAGCAACACGTTCATGGCCCCTCCTCTTGAGAAATCTCTCTCGAATTGCAGACGCCCACATTAGAAAAGCTCCAGTTTCAAATTCCGTTACCCCAGTGTTAGAAATTGCGGCACTAACCCCCTGATCGCGATAGGAGTCGGCCGGTATGGCAGAATACGGCAGCGTATTCGGGAAACAGCTCCTCTTAGGGAAGTGCAGGTTCAGAGTCTGTCTCACACACTCCCTCGCCTGAATAGGGGCCTCACAGCAATTTCCAATCCGTGCCACCGCAATCGGATCGACCGCGTTGCCGTTAATACGTGACCGTGTTGATGAAGTCTCGTCCTTAGCCCGTGAGGGACACCCAATATGTCACCGAGCCTCCGAAAAGGAGTGCTTGAGGATCATCCCTGAAATGGGTCCCTCACACGTGCACCGTTCCCCCAAGCCCCTGGGGTGTAAGTTGCACACCTTACACAATTTCGACCGGCTCTCTTCGCCTGGTACAGGGCAGCGTCCGCGGCGCGTACGAGCTTCCCTACATCGTAATCGCCGGTCCCGTCTGTTGAAGCCACACCGAAGCTGGTTGTGCATTGGAATCCCATAGCGCCCTCACGAGACGGGTCCGACATGGCGGCCGAGCGCAGTCGCTCCGCAAGGGCCTTGGTCTCCTTCAGGTCACAATCGGGCAAGACGATGAGGAATTCGTCTCCGCCATAGCGCCCCACGCTGTCATACGTGCGAAGCGCCGTTTTGATCCGCACGGCCAGTTCCTTGAGCAGCTCATCCCCCTTCTGGTGTCCCTGCGAGTCGTTGATTTGCTTGAAATTGTCGACATCGACCATGATGACGCCCAACGACGTGTGCTCTCTGCGACATCGGTCGAGCTCCTGTTTCAGTCGGGTAAGGATGGCTGCGTGGTTCCACAGCCTTGTGAGAGAATCCTCCGATGCTCGCATCTCCAGGGCCTTGATCGACTTCATCAGATCTTCCTGGAGCTGAATGATACGGGTTGCGGTCCGCATGCGAACTTGGAGCTCCAGTGGATCGAAGGGCTTTGTGATGTAATCGTCCGCGCCCGAATCCAGCCCCATCAGAATATCTTCTCTCCGTGTCTTGGCAGTGAGGAGGAATACATACACGTACGGCCTGTCAACGAGCTTACGTAGCTCTTGACAGAGCTCTACCCCTTCCATTCCAGGCATTTCCCAATCCAGGATCGCCAATTGAGGACAGTCCTGACGGGACAGAATCTTCCA
>CAYZET010000231.1:0-5213 GCA_964477215.1 uncultured Syntrophaceae bacterium
ATGACGAGGCCCGTCATGGGGAGCTTAGGCTTCCTGCCGTATTCGCAGCTACAGCGCACGGTCTACGCTCTCATGCAGAAAATACTGACCCCAAAAGGCTTGAATATCGGCAGGATACATCGATTTTGGAAAACGGTGAAGAGAGCCGATTATCAGAAGTTCGAAGCAAGGTTCGAGAGAGACATCTCCCATATTGGGCCTCTGGAAATTCCGATTCATCTGAGACGAGTGCTGTTTCGGGTGCTCGACGATGAAAGACGCGATCTTGCTGTTGCCTGGCTTTCCGGGAATGAGAATCTGAGAGAATCCGACTACCGGAGTCTGGGAGTGGCGGGTTCTCTGAAAGATGACGATGTTTCGGAGGTCTTGAATCACTTAGGCCACCTGTCCGGTGGGGCAGGGCCCATCGTCCTCATTCTCGACCAGCTCGACAGCCTTGCCAGACCTGACCAAATTCGTGAAATAGAATCTCTGATGATCGATCTTAACGACAGCAGCCGACATTGGTACGTTATTGTAAGCCTGGTTCAGGAGAGATACGACTTGTGGCTCTCAATCCTTTCAGATCCCTTTAAACAGCGATTTGGCAACGTCAAGAACGCGGCGCACGCGTTGCACACGGTTGAATTATCGGCCCTCTCAAAGGAACACAAGCGCCAGTTGATGGAGGCACGCCTTGCTACACCGGCGCTTCAGACACAACGCGAGGCAGATGGAATTACTGATCCATACTATCCGCTTTCTTCATCGACGTTTCAGGACGTTATATCTTCCGATGTATCCACAGCGAGAATGTTGATTCAAAGGGCACTCGATGCCTATGTTGCCTCAATAACCGGTCAGATACCACCTGTGGCCAGGAAGTTGAAGGATTTTGTGGACCAGGTTCTTGCCGATGTGCGTGCAGAATTGACGGATGAAGATATCTCGGTCGACACCGCGTGCGTCGCGGACCGGATCGAGGAGCTGTTCACGTTGCTATTGGTCGCAAAGAAAGGCTCAGCTCCCGAGCGAAGTGACGGACCCCTCAACACGGAAATGAGCAATTTCCAGGGAATGGACCGGATCTACCGATGCGGTGAGACTCAAGTTCGTATCGTGTGTTACGACGTGCAGCAGACTAGCAAGTTTCCAAGCGTCCTGAAGAAATTGGTCAACGAAGAGCCAAACACGATTCTTGTTCGAGACGGACGAGTGAGCGTGTCTGGAAAAGCCACCAAAGAGAACCTGAGCCTTTTTCAGAAAGACAAAAAATTTTTTCATTTGAGCTTGGATCGGATACGGAATCTCCACGCTCTGGGTAGTTTTCTCGCCAAGATGCGCGAGGGCGAATTCGCGAATGAGGACACGGATCCCGAGCCGACCGAGAGAGATATCTACCAGTGCCTCTCCGAGAATCCGCACCTGGTGGAAACGGATCTGGCGCAGGCCTTAATGGCAATGGTTGGCCTTGCAGGAGACCAGCCGGGCAAAGAGCCCCCAGGCCCTGTCGAAGATACTTCAGAGCGGACGAACACGTTTCCGACAGACGATCCGGTTGTCATGGGTATCGCAAGACTTATGGAAGCGGAACGATGGATGTCATTCGAGCGTCTGTGCGTGCGGGTCAACGCGCAAGGAGTAAACGCGCATCCCCGGGAGGTGTACCGACGGTTGAAGGGAATCCCGATATGCGACAGTGTCACCATCTATCCCAGCCTTGCGAGCTTGTTGGAAGGCATCGGGATCGTGGTCTGGCATGCGGAGGAATAGGATGCTTTCTCCGGAGCTACTAACCCTCGAGATCAACGCGGAAGCTCGGAGGTCCATTCAAGACAAGGTTTTCCAAGCTCTTTTCCGGAGCGTCCATGATCTTCCCCCCAGGAGAACCGGCCCCAAAGGGACGCCGAGCTTGACCGTCACCGAAGCCAAGGAGAGGCTAGCGATGGCGCTTCCCGAATACAGGGACGTTGTGGGCAAGGCTGTTCCTGAGAGCTGGAGCGATCTACGATTAAGCCCTGTCGAAGTAGGGAAGATGCTTCACGAGTGGATAGAAGAATGCTCCACGTTTTTCCGCAGGGAGGGCGGGGATTGCATACGGGCCGGACTAAACGAGCCGCGTGAAGAAGAGTGCTTTCAGCACGTGTGGAATTGCCTGTTCAGCCGGAAAATCCTGAGTCAGGTCCAGTCGTCCGGTTTGTTACAGGATGAAAATGGACTCCAAATGTGTGACCTGGTGGTGGAGTCCCTGAAGAAATGGACTCGTCACGTGTGCTCTCATCTCTGGGGCATTCGTCCCGATGATTTTGTTCCGTCGGCCTTCTTCCTGGACACGGAGACCACGCTCGCTGCCGAGATCAAGTTCCAGAGCGAGAGAATTCACCTCCGAGGCAGACCGGATGCGGTATTTCTCGATCAGCGAAAATCTCAGATCCATGTGTGGGAATACAAGTTCGGGCATCAAGGCCAGATCGAATTGCAGATTGCCCAGGTCCTGATTTACATGGCATTGATCGAAGCGGCAAAAGGATGCAGCCCCCAGAGCGGCTGCCTCACCTTTTTCAGACTGGTCGAGGAGAAAGATGCAGATCCCCGTACGTCAGAATTTTTCGAGCAAAGGAGACCGAAGGAACCGTTCGATCCTCGCATTGAAAAGGCGTTTCACGGGTACATCGGAAATGAGCATGCCGTGTACCAGTTGAAGGTATTCCTCACTCTTGCGGCGAAACAGAGGACGCCCAAAGCGGGCATAAACTTCATGTTCTGTGGGCCGGGAGGAACGGGCAAGACAGAGCTCGCCAGACGGACCGCGGAAGCTCTTGGCACCCCCTTTGTCAACATCCCGGCCACTGCCTTCAAGAATGTGGACGATCTGGTCCAAAAGATCGACGCTGTGGTCGAGCAGAGTGGAACGAGTCCCGAGCAGGTTGGGACGGATTCCGGCTTGCCGTTATTCCGGTACCCCCCATTGACCGTGTTCATCGACGAAGTGCATGCAATGGCCAAGAAAGCGGACTCCTATCTCAATATGCTCGAGCCCAAGGAAAGAAGAGCTGTGTGCACGGGCCGGATCTGTGATTTCGGGGAGATTGTTTTTCTCGCTGCCACCACGGACAAAGGCAAGCTTCCATCCCCCTTCTTGTCCCGATTTCGCATCATCGATCTGAGGCCCTACACTCTGGAAGAGATATCCGAGATCGTGAGGCTTGAGCTCGCTCAATCGGGAAAGAGCGCTTCTCCGGAGGTTTGTGCAGTCTTGGCACAAGTGGGGCGATTCATCCCCCGCGTGTCCCTGGAGCGTGCTCGCGAGTTTCTGGCATATCATGAGTTCTCACCGAAAACATACCCCCTTTCTCTGGAAGGAATCCAAGACATCATGGGCAAATTCTGGCACGTCGACGCCAATGGGTTGACGCCGACTGACCGAGCGTACCTTGATGCCGTACAGAGCGGGCCGAAAGGTTTTCATACGCTGGCAACCATACTGCCGTGCGGGAAAGAAGAGATCGAGAGAGTGATCGAGCCGTACCTCGTTCAGTTGGGCGCGATCCGCCTGACGGGAAAGGGGCGTGAGATCACAGAGATAGGCCGCGCAATGCTCATGTCTTCTTATGTAGGGTAGCCCCGCGTTCCGCGGGGCTGCCATTTCTTCGTATGCAGGCTGGAATCCCGCGCCTCGCGCGACTGCACTACATGCTGGGTGACGATCAGCGGTCGGCTGAATCCCGCCATGTAGGGTGGCCCCGCGTTCAGCGGGACTGCCATTCCTTCTGCCGTATGTGGGGTATTTCCGCGAAGCCTTGGATTTCAGGTTGCCGAATCTCTATTGCGACTGAAGATTCTATGACTATTTTTTGAGTAGAGGCGAGGGACCCCGGGGGCGAAAGTCTCGGCCCTGACGGAGGAGATTTGATCGGTCAACGGCAGGTGCGGTGGCCAGAAGGTTAAGTGTCACCGACCAACAAGGAGAGATCCGCAACGCGTAAGTCGATGTTGTGCGCATCCACGGCTGATGGAGCCCGAGAAGGACGGAAATCCCAGAAAGGATGAACAGATGGCCGAGATTCAGTTCAGAGAAGATGAAGAGAAGTTGATGCAAGAGATCCTGGAGGGATATTTGCGCGAATTGAGCTCCGAGATTTCCAGCACTGATACGTTCTCGTTTCGCCAGGACCTCAAGAGAAAGAAGGAGCTGGTCAGAGAAATGCTAGGACGCCTGGAGGGCAGAGCTGCCTGAGCATATGAGAGCCGCTGCAAGAAAGGTTGTCCGACCTCCCGGAAGATCGTGCGGAGGGTCTGGTCTCTAAGCGACCGCCCTCCGCTTATTCTGTACAAGACTCGTAGCATGCGACAAACTGGGCGAGTCTCGCTATGGAAACGGATGACTCATGACACGGACGTGCAGACGGGTAGCGAGAAACTGAAAATCGAGCCTTGCCCTTCTTCCGATTCTACCCATACCGTTCCGCCGTGATTTTGCACGATCCTCTTCACGATGGAAAGTCCCAGCCCCGATCCACCGGACGCACCACTGCCAGGCGCCCGAAAAAACCTCTCGAAAATCTTGCCGTGATATTCTTTGGCAATGCCAATCCCGTTGTCCGAGACGCTGACAATGATACTATCCGAGCCCCGAACCGCTCGTATCCGTATTTGCGGTTCGTTGTTGTTTCCCATGTATCGGATCGCATTGCAGATCAGATTGTCGAGCACCTGTCCGAGCCGGCGAGAATCACCCCTTACGGTGGGAAGGGAGTCCGCGATCTCGATCTCAAGCGCAATGCTGCTCTTCTCCAGAGTTTCTCCATGTTGCCGCGCAACGTCTGCGATAAGCTCCTCGATCCGGACAGGCAGTTGCTCGGGAACAGTGGCTTCCACGGCTAATCCGTCCAGAAGATCTTTCAAGAAGGTCTCCACCGCGATGCTGGATGCTTCGAGCTGAGAAAAGAGCTGCTCTCTCTTCTCGTCCGCCGGCAAATTACAGAGATTTTTTTTCAGCAAACGGACCATGCCGGCAATAGTGATAATCGGAGACTTAAGATCGTGCGCGACCATCTGAATGAGGGCTTCCAGCTCGTTGGTGCGCTCACGTGCTTCTTCGGTGCGTCTTTGCAGCTCCTTCTCCGCTTCCTTTCTCGCAGAGATATCCCGTATGATGCCTGTGAAGAAAGTCTCCCCCTTTGCCGTCCACGTAGAAAGCGACAGCTCGATGGGGAACTCCGCGCCGCTCTTCC
>CAYZET010000231.1:5223-8679 GCA_964477215.1 uncultured Syntrophaceae bacterium
GACCTCCACGGTTTTTCCTATCAAAGCCGGAATCCTGGTCTTCTTGTACTGAAGCACTCCTCGGCTGTGCGCTTCTCTCAGTCGCGGCGGAATCAGCATGGTAACGGGTTTGCCCAGTACTTCTTCCTCACTATAGCCAAATATATGCTCCGCGGCCTTGTTCCAGAAGATAATCTCGTCCTTCGAGTTTGAAGATATGATGGCATCCACCGCTGATTGGGCTACAGAGCGAAACCTCAGCTCGGAATACCGCAGAGCCTCCCTGGCAGCCCGCAACTCGGCTTCCGAGGTAGAGAGCTGGTCGAACCGAGCCCTGAGGTCCCGGAGCTCGGCGATTAATTCCTCTTTTGTCTTCATATCATCAGTCATGCGTCACCATTGTTGCTGCTGCCGTTCCTCCGCGAATCCTGTTCGGGCTGGAGCTCTCCGTTTGCTCTTCCTTTCAGGCTTTCGCGGTTTGGCCTGGGGCAAGCCGATGCGGATCTGCCGAGCTTCCAGCTCGCGTATCATGTCTCTGAGGTTCGCGGCTTTCTCGAACTCCAGGTTTCGGGCGGCCTCAAACATCTCCTTTGTAAACGCCTCGATGAGCTTGGGCAAATCCTCCGGAGCAGCCTCAGGCAAAACCTCGTCCGGCTCGACTTCGACCGTCACGTAATCCTGTTCCGCCAGAGACGAGAGAATGTCCTGGATACTCTTCTTCACGGTCTCCGGCGTAATGCCGTGCTCCCTGTTGAACTCCAACTGGAGCGTTCGCCGGCGGGTAGTCTCTTCCATCGCGCGCTCCATGGATTCAGTCACAGAATCCGCGTACATGAGGACCGTGCCATCCACGTTTCGCGCGGCTCGGCCAGCCGTCTGGATCAGTGATCGCTCTGACCTGAGGAACCCTTCTTTGTCGGCATCGAGTATGGCAACCAGGCCCACCTCGGGAATGTCCAATCCTTCCCTGAGCAAGTTGATGCCGATGAGCACGTCGAACTTTCCCAACCGGAGATCCCTGATGATCTCCATGCGCTCGATGGTGTGGATTTCCGAGTGGAGATACCTGACCCGCATTCCAAGGCTGCTGTAATACTCTGTCAGGTCCTCCGCCATTCTCTTTGTCAGCGTGGTCACGAGTACCCTCTGCCCCGCTTCCACTCGCTGGCGGATCTCGTGCAACAGATCGTCCACTTGGCTCGAAGCGGGTCGCAATTCGATGACCGGATCCATAAGCCCTGTGGGCCGAATTACTTGCTGAACCACCCGCTCGCCCGCGTGCTCCATCTCGTACGGACCGGGAGTGGCAGAAACGTAGATGACCTGATTTACGTGAGACTCAAATTCCTCGAACATCAAGGGGCGGTTGTCCAGAGCGCTCGGAAGCCTGAATCCATAATCCACAAGGGTCTGCTTCCTGGAACGGTCGCCGCGAAACATTCCCCTGAGCTGCGGGATGCTGACGTGGGATTCGTCGATGAAGAAAAGCGAATCCCTCGGGAAGTATTCCAGGAGCGTCGGCGGAGGCTCTCCCGCATTTCGTCCTGTCAGGTAACGTGAATAGTTTTCGATCCCGTTACAGTATCCCAACTCCTTGAGCATTTCCACGTCGAACCGTGTCCGCTCTTCGATCCTCTGGGCTTCGATCAGGCGGTTCTGACTTCTGAAGGTTTCCACTCGCTCCTTCATCTCTTCGAGAATCAGGTCCGCCGAGTGTAAGAGACGAGACTTCTCGGTCACATAATGACTGGCCGGATAAATGGCTATCTTGTCAAGGGCTCTCTTGATCTTTCCCCTCAAAGGGTCGACTTCGTAGATCGCGTCAACCGTGTCGCCAAAGAATTCGATCCGGATAGCCGTCTCCTCCTCATACGCAGGAAAAACCTCAACCACGTCACCCCTAACCCGAAACGTTCCCCGGTGGAAATCCATGTCATTGCGCTCATATTGGATCTCCACGAGTTTCTTGAGCACTACGTCTCTGTCAGCGTCTTCCTTGTCAATAAGATGGACGAGCATGTCCTGGTACGCCTCAGGAGATCCAAGGCCATAGATGCATGACACGGATGCCACGATGACTACGTCATTGCGCTCCAGCAAAGATCGGGTCGCCGAATGCCTCATCTTGTCTATGGTTTCATTAATGCTGGAGTCCTTCTCTATATACGTGTCCGACTGCGGTATGTACGCCTCCGGCTGGTAGTAGTCGTAATACGAGACAAAGTATTCGACGGCATTCTCGGGGAAGAGCGCCTTGAGCTCGCTGAAGAGCTGAGCGGCCAACGTCTTGTTCGGGGCTAGCACCAGCGCAGGCTTACCAGCCTTGGCTATCACATTGGCCATGGTGTACGTCTTTCCGGAGCCGGTCACACCCAGGAGGACCTGATGCTTGGCGCCGCTTCGAACTCCTTCCACGAGCCTTTCAATTGCCTCGGGTTGATCGCCCCTGGGGACGAAATCTGACACGATCTTGAATTCGGACATGTTCTCAGCCTCTTGACCCCCTGCTTGCTCGCGGATGAGGCGATCCCGACGTAGCACGGAGCCGGCCTATTTCAGTAAGGCGTCGGTTACGTGAAGCGACCGATGGATCTTGCGTATAACATCAGCGAGATTTCTAAATCCCTCCGGTCGGTCCGAGACGATGAGCTGCAGCAAGCGGTCTCTGGAAACGACGTACTGCACCACTTGTACGAGCTGGATGCCCCTAGGGTCTCGAAAGGAACATATGAGGTAACCCTGAGAGCCCGCCAAACCTGCCAGTTTTCCTTCTTCGAGGATAGAGAAATCCTTCATCTCCTCCTGCATCCGCTTCCGAAAGATTGCCAGAAGCAGATCGGCATCCCGGACTTTCTGATTTTTCCGCCTCTCCACGAAGATAGTAATACGCAACGAAGCCCCGGGATGGTAGATTTTCACTTCTTCCGGTTTGGCCGCCTCCACCTTCATTGTGGCGGGATAATCCAGCGAGTAGCGACCGGCCGGATCCGTGTATCGTGCGAATCCACGCTCCGTGGGGCGCGCCTGCTGCGCCAGCACAACGGTCGCAGACACCGTAATGAGTATGGCAAGTGCTCCTACCAGATGCAACCATTGCCGAATGGGGTGGCTTCGCCCGTCCATGTCGCCGAATTCGTTCTCCACAGATCGTAGGCACCGTTTCATAAATATGGTCGCGTACTTGCTTCAGCCCTGTTCAGGGAAGGGCGGGTTTGAAACCCGCCCCCACATTTGCTGCTCCGGTACTCCTACCGCAAAGATCAACGCTCGACCCCACAGTAGGGACAGGTTTTAGAAACTGTCTCGGAATTGCGGCAAATGTTAAGATCGTGGCACGCTTCTTTTTTTGCACCCTCACCCTAGCCCTCTCCCGAACGGAGAGGGAACTTGCAACCGCCCGGAATGACAGAGCCCTCTCCCTTTGGGAGCATGCGCGTTAAGTTAGAAGTGGAACGGCCAATTCTTCGTCATTCCGGC
>CAYZET010000232.1:0-8639 GCA_964477215.1 uncultured Syntrophaceae bacterium
TTTTCGACACGGGCACGTGGAAGGGAAAAGTCATGGAATGGGCTATGCGTGACGAATCGGTCAAGATCCCGCTGTTTCGATTCATCGACGCATTGCCGTCCATCACGCACGACAGCGGGGTGGTCCGCCTTCTGAACGAATATTTCGAAAATGTGGAAGACAGCCCCCTTGTGATCAAACGTGGGCTCAGAAGCCTGGCCGGAACCGGCATCCTGCCGTCAGTAGCGGGTCGGATTATCAGGTCTCGGGTCGCGTCCTTTGGAAGACAATTTATCGCCGGTCGGGATGCGGAAGACGCGGAAAATGCACTTCGAAGGCTCCGAGAAGAAGGGCTGGCATTTACCATCGATCTGCTCGGCGAAGAAGCTCTCAGTGGACAGGAAGTTGCCACGTACCAGCGGCGATACGTACACCTGATCGACAGCTTGGCCCGCAAGACCGCACTATGGCCCCAACAGGAACTGCTTGACAGAGACCACATGGGTCCGATTCCTCGAGTGGATGTATCCGTCAAAGTCTCGTCATTCTTCTGTCACCTTGACCCGGTGCACTGGGAAGAGTCAGTATCGAGAGCGAAGGAAGGGCTTTCCCCGGTGATCCAGAAGGCTGAAGAGATGGGCGCCTCGGTTACCCTCGACATGGAGCACTATTATCTCAAGGATCTCACCATAGATATCTTCAAGAGCCTTCTCGAGGGCCATCCGGCGCTCCATTTCGGGGGTATCGCCATCCAGGCTTACTTGAAAGAGGCTGAGCAAGATGTCGTCGGCCTTGTCAGGTGGGCGAGATCCGCGAGGAGAAAGATATCCGTCCGGTTAGTTAAGGGGGCGTACTGGGATTACGAGACCGTAGTGAACCGGCAGAGAGGCTGGCCCATCCCCGTATACCTGCAGAAAAGCGCCACTGATAGGAGCTTTGAAGAGCTCACGCGCATTCTCCTCCAGAATGTCGACGCCGTGCGCCCAGCTATCGCTACACACAACCTCAGGAGCATAAGCCGTGCCATCGCGGTAGCAGATTCTCTGGGATTACCTCGGAATGCATTAGAATTCCAGGTGATCTACGGGATGGCCGAGCCTATCCGGTCCGCTCTCAAGAAAATCGGGTTTCGAGTCAGGGTCTACACCCCGGTAGGGGAGCTTATTCCTGGTATGGCCTATCTTATACGCCGCCTCCTGGAAAACACGTCCAACGAATCGTTTCTCAGGCAAACGTTCTTCGAGCAGGCCGCGGCTTCCCAGGAATCGGCCCCACCAGATTCCAGCCCGCAGGAGGTCGATCTCGATCGGGGATTTCGCAACGAGCCTCTCCTCGATTTCTCTCGGGCCGACAACCGTAGACGAATGAATGAGGCTCTCGAATCGGTCAGGAGACGATTGGGCTCTTCGTTCCCCCTGATCGTGGGCGCCAAGGAAATCAGAACCGGCCAGCGAATTGTCTCGAGAAATCCTGCCGATCAGAGCCAAATCGTAGGAACGGTATCTTCAGCGACCGCGGAACATGCGGAGGCGGCTGTGAGGGCAGCCCGGAGCGAGTGGATCTCGTGGCGCAGAACTCCGCCGGAGGAACGTGCAGCGTACCTGCGCCGGACTGCCCAATCCATCAGGTCCCACCGCTTCGAGTTAGCAGCACTCGAAGTGTTCGAAGTGGGAAAACCGTGGAAGGAGGCCGATGCCGACGTCACGGAAGCCATTGATTTTCTCGAATATTACGCAGACGAGGCCATGCGGCTAGGGACTCCCAGACGATTGGGAGCGTATCCCGGTGAGAAGAACCTGTACGTATACGAGCCCAGAGGCGTTGGTGTTGCGATCTCTCCCTGGAATTTTCCTCTTGCCATTCCCACAGGAATGGTCTCCGCAGCTATAGGAGCCGGCAACTGCGTCATCTTCAAGCCGTCTGGCCTGTCGTCGGTCCTCGGGTGGCACATTGTCAACCTGTTCCGAGAAGCAGGTCTTCCTCCGGGAGTGCTGCAGTTTCTCCCAGGTCCTGGCGGAGAGGTCGGAGAGTACCTCGTGTCCCATCCGGACGTCGACTTCATAGCTTTTACCGGATCCAAAGAGGTAGGCCTGAAGATCGTCGAGATTGCTGCCAGGCCACGAGGTGGCCAGCGATCGATCAAGCGGGTCATCGCAGAGCTTGGAGGTAAGAACGCTATCATTGTGGATGAAACCGCCGACCTTGACGAGGCGATCAAGGGAGTGGTGGAATCGGCTCTTGGATATCAAGGCCAGAAGTGTTCCGCGTGCTCCCGAGTGATCGTGGTAGGCGACTCCTTCGAAGAGTTTTGCTCGAGGCTCTCGGCAGCCATGGATAGCGTGCCGATCGGCAGGCCGGAAATTCCTTCCAGCCTGATGGGACCTCTGGTGAGCGAAGAGGCTGTCCGAAAAGTGCAAAGCTACGTTGCTCTCGGGAAGCGCGACGGCAAGCTCCTGTACGAGAGGGATCCCGGACTCGGCGGTTTGTATGTAGGGTCTGTCATGTTCACGGGCCTGCCCCAGGACTCCCCTCTTCTGCACGAGGAGATTTTCGGACCCGTCATTGCTCTGGTGCGCGCAGGCGATCTGGATGAGGCAATCGGCATAGCCAACAACACATCCCAGGCCCTCACGGGAGGCATCTATTCCCGCAGTCCCGCAAACATCGAGAAGGCCCAGGCAGAGTTGCGCGTAGGCAACCTTTACATTAATCGAAAGATTACGGGAGCACTTGTGGCGCGGCAACCATTCGGCGGTATGGCCATGTCCGGGGTGGGAACAAAGACCGGTGGTCCGGACTATCTCCAGCAGTTCATGAACGTGAAGACCATTAGCGAGAACACTCTAAGAAGAGGATTCGCGGCCGAGTAAGGGACCACTATCGCTTCTTGCGCCTGTGGGTCCCGGAGGGCGACCGGTGGGATCTCGGCGCGAGCTTCCCGCAGCACCGGCGTCTCGCCGGTTTTCTTGACCCAAACCTCGCTGGAGAGAAGGGCACGCTTGACACCCGCGCTCGTCTGGCACCAAGTTCAGGAAAAGAGTACCGGCGGGACGCCGGCGCTCAGGAGTATTCGTGCCAGATTCCAGCACCGGGGGCGTGGCTCCTGAGCGCGTTTTCCTCAACATCGTGGCTCAGTGCGCCATGGCTATCGACCGACCCCGAATAGCAGATGAGAAAAAAGTTTTCTCACGGGAGGACTTGTTTCTGGTACCATACGTGCATATCATATAAACGAACAACGACTCCTTTAACCATACCCTCAGCCCTCCTTAATAAGGCGGGCTATTTTTTTGCCCGCAATTCCTTGCTCTTGTCCACGTGGATGGGCGATCAGTCGCGAAATCGTTTCCTTGGACACTGACAAATTTTTTCCCACTTCACCCGGATACTGTAAAGAAAAGTTACACCAACCATAACTAACCGTATTCTGAGGGTCTTTTATCTTATTGCTCGTGCGTGCCCATCCCCTGCCCACGGACTGAGCAGCACGTGTACCCAAGGCAGCCGCTCCGTGAACCCCTCATCCTCGCGCGCGAACTTTTCGCAGCAACGTATGTTCTCGACAGAGCCTCGAAGGTTCATGCCCTGCCGCTTCGCTAGCCTTGGCCCTGAGGTCTGTTGACTCCGGGGGACAGAGAAGACATGATAATTTGTTGTCTAAGTTTCGGATAGAACATGCGAGATCCAGGAAGTTCCAAGCTCCCGATTCATCCATCACTCTTGGGGGCGGCTTATAGGAGCCAGGATGCGAGAAACCTATTACATAGAGACGTACGGCTGCCAGATGAACGAGCACGATTCCGAGAAGATGGCACTACTGCTCGAACAGCAGGGATTCACCGTTGCGAGCT
The DNA here is from genome assembly GCA_964477215.1 of uncultured Syntrophaceae bacterium. Lineage (GTDB taxonomy): Bacteria > Desulfobacterota > Desulfomonilia > Desulfomonilales > Desulfomonilaceae > JBFMDN01. Next base: position 3,831 of record CAYZET010000232.1, read on the forward strand.
CACCTGACGACGCGGACGTGGTGATTATCAATACATGCTCGATCAGAGAAAAGGCCGAACACAAGGTCTACAGCGCGCTGGGCACCTTGAAGCCGTTGAAAAAGCGAAATCCGAACATGGTGACCATTGTGGCCGGCTGCGTGGCGCAGCAGGAAAAGGAAAAGCTGCTCAAACGTGCAAGTCACCTGGATGGAGTGCTCGGCACGCACCAGATCGGCGAGCTGCCGATCATGCTGGAGCGGATCCGCCGCCGAGAACGGTTAGTATTGACCGAATTTATCGACACCGCGGAATCGCTGCACATGCATGCGCCGCTCAAGGGAAAGAGCCCCGTTTGTTCGTACGTCACCATTATGCAGGGGTGTTCGAACTTCTGTACGTACTGCGTTGTCCCGTTCACGCGGGGTCCGGAAAAGAGCCGCCCCGCACGGGATATCGAATCGGAAGTCCGCGATTTGGTCCAGAAGGGTGTCAAGGAAATTACCCTTCTCGGGCAAAACGTCAACGCGTACGGGAAAGACCTCGACTTGCCGGAGTCATTCAGCCAGCTCCTCCGAAGGCTCGATGCCATTGCAGGCCTCGAGCGGATTCGATTCACGACATCCCACCCAAAAGACTTCACGCACGATATTACGGATACGATTGCCGAGCTGCGATCCGTATGCGAACATGTTCATCTGCCCCTCCAATCAGGCTCGAATCGCGTGCTCGCGGCCATGCGGAGAGGATATGACATGGCGCGATATAAAGACACCATCCGCGAATTGCGCTGTCGAGTCCCAGGAGTCGCAATCACGGCGGACATGATCGTCGGTTTTCCCGGCGAAACGGACGAAGATTTTCAGCAGACGCTGACAGCGCTCGCGGAGATTCGTTTCGACCAGATTTTTTCGTTCAAGTATTCGGCTCGTCCAGGAACCGCTGCTCGAAGCTTCCCCGATCACGTGCCGGAAGAGGTGAAAAGCACCCGCCTCGCCCTGGTTCACTCTCTGCAGGACAAGATCACTGCCGAATACCACAGGGCTGTCGAAGGTAGCGAAACGGAAGTTCTGGTGGAGGGATTCAAGCCAGAGGTCCATCAGGCGTTTGGACGCACGCGAACCAACAAAATCGTCAACGTGGATTCACCGGCCTGGCTGGAAGTGGGAGATCTTGTTCGGGTGAGAATCGTCAGGGGACTTAAACACTCGCTTCTCGGGGAGATCGTCGCCGGATGTCACAGTAGGTTGTAGCGTCTCTTGTGCATTGTCTCCCATGGACTCGAAAAAAAAGCCCGACCGGAGGAGTCGAGCTGGGAGACGCCGTCGAACGGCCGGGCTCACTAGATACCATGGCCGGTGCGCAAGAGAGTTGTGTACCGCGGACTTGAAAGCGCTCCTCAATGGCATGCATCTTTCGTGATCAGCGTCCTCGATTCGGTTGATCGAGATCCCTCTTGGCACCGGCCCACACGGATTCTAGCCGCTAGAAGATGAGCCCACCCTCGATGAACCCGCCCTCGAGCGTGTTCTGGAATAGGTAGTCAGTCTGTGATTTCTTGAGCTGGACGAATCGGTACCCTCCTTTCACATATCCCCAGCGCCCGCAATTCAAGGGTACCGAGAATCGTCCGGCAGCCTGCAAGTCATAGCCCTCCACGTCGTCGAAGAAGATGACAGACGCCCTGTTGTCCAAGGAGAAAGTTCCTCCATTCGGAGCAGTCGTCACGCATCGTTGCAACTGCACTCCCGCTATCATGGAATCCATGCCCTTGCTGAATGTTGTGGTCCAATTGCCGCATTGATAACAATTCAGGTCAATCTTGTCGTCAGCATGCATCCACCCGGCAGACACGCTGACCAATGACTGACAGGTCCTCACAGCGTCATACACGAGGCTTAACCTGTGATACGCGTGCTGCCATTTCGTCTGAATCTGCTGACCGTAAACGATCCACCCGCCTCCGGTCGCCCACCAAGGACCAAAGACAAATTGCTGATCCGCGTACCCGCCCCCGTTCATCTCGTCGAAGAGGACCTCGTATCGGACAGCCCAGTTGGGTCTGAACTGGTACCGGGCACTCAGGTCCAAGAGTACCTGATGCTCGGGTAATTTGAGCGCACCGTTGAGGTCGGCTTCGTTGTCCCATCCTTGCCACGCAGTCCAGTACCATGAGTATCGAGGCCACGCTATCTTCCCCCGCGTTCGGGCGAAAAAGGCTTGGGCGCTCATCTCCCATTGCCGCATCTTGGGGCTCGGGAGAATGCAGGGGAGCGGCCCACCGCATGCAATCATCGGAGGCTTCACCTTGGTGATGCCCGGTGGCGGTGGCGGAAAGACATAAGCATACGGATGCGGAGCAACGCTGGCGTGCTTGCCGCCGGACCTGGCCTTGGCAACCGTTGGGGTTTGCTTTGCGGCGGTTTGGTTGGGCTTGAGCAGGATCTCGAGAGATTTGTCCGGATCTGCGGCCCAAGACGTGTTGAGGCAGATGATAGCTACAGAAATAGCTATGCATACCAATGGCGTAGAAGGTATTCTTCTCAACATACCCTTCCTCCCAGCTCGAAATGTTGGACATTGCTTAAATAGGTACTTTGGATTTTTGTCAAGAAAAAAATGAACCTGTTTTTCAATTAGTTGGTCTAATTTGCAAGAAATCAGTCGATATGAACAGGTAACATCTTGATATTATTACTGGGTCTGTGCAGAACAGAAAACAGAAAACATCGTGCAACCACGCCATCTTATCTCACTTGTCTCATACTCCTCTTGACAGATTGTTCCGTCGCGATTATGCCTATCAGGCCAATACACCAGCGTACACATCGAGCCTCTTTACGCCGCGGCTCGATCTCCCCGGGGAGCAAAGCGGCACATCATGGGAGAATGTCATCCCTATCGGAACCACGCACAGAGGCCGTTGCACCTCTCAACACGTATCAAGGCAAAGGGTGTGTCGTCATGACGTTTCATCACCGATCTTTCCACTGCAGATTTGTCGCTATCCTCGCCGCAGCCTGTGTGTTTGCGGCGCTCTTCCTCGTCCTTCATCCCTCCTCGGGAAGATGCGCGGGGTATCCTCATCTCGACGCTCAGCTCGACGCGCTGATAAAACGCGTACTTCCCCCCAATTTTGCGGTTTCCGTCCAGGTGGTGGAACTTGCCACAGGCCGTGTGCTCATGGAAAAGAACCCGGATCTGCCCCTTGTCCCGGCGTCCACGCTCAAGGCAGTGACCAGCGCGGCTGCCTTGCACACGCTCAAACCTGATTTCACCTTTACTACGGAGGTCCTGGCAGAGGAAGTGGACGGTTCGTCCGTACAGAACCTCATACTCAAGGGAAAGGGTGACCCGTACCTTGTGAGCGAGCAGTTGTTCGCGTTGACGGGAGCATTGCGGGACAAAGGTCTGCGAGAGGTCCGAGGAAACATTATTGTGGACGATTCTTATTTCATACCCGGCAAGCCTTTGGATGAGGCAGAGGACCTCGGTCACCGTTCATACCATGCTCCGTACGGAGCATTGTCTCTCAATTTCAACACGGTCAAGGTCACGGTGCTCCCTGGCAAGTCTCCGGGCAGATCGGCAAAGATCCTTGTAGACCCGGTATGCGAGTACGTGGTTCTCGCGGGATCCGTAAAAACCGCACAGGGAAGCTCGCCTGCTCGTTTGAATTACTCCAAGGAATCCAGACCCGACGGCAGGGAAGTGATAACGGTGTCGGGCACTATTGGGGCGGAAGCGTCGCCAAAAAGCAAGTACGTCAATGTCACTTCTCCTGCTCTGTACACCGGGGAAGTCTTCAAAGAATTTCTCCTGCGTGAGGGCATCAGGGTGGGCGGCAAAGTGGTTCACGGGGTGACGCCCATGGGGGCCGCGCCGTATCTGACCTTTCCCTCCCGTCCTTTGGGGAGCACAATCTACTGGTTGAACAAGTTCAGCAATAATTTCATGGCGGAACAAATCTGTCTCGGACTGGGGGCCGAGGTACACGGGGCCCCCGGAACCCGGGAAAAAGGGCTTTCCGTAATCCGGAAATACCTTTTGGAATGCGGGGTGGATGAGGGAAGCTTCTCCCTCACAGAAGCCTCTGGCCTCTCCCGAGGCAATAGGCTCAGCGCGTCCGCGCTTGTGAAGGTCCTTGTCGCCGCGTCCCGAGACTTCACTTACAATGCCGAGTACATGGCATCCCTCGGCATCGCAGGTGCCGACGGAACTCTCAAAGAGAAGTTTACCGATCCCGGTACGAAACGGCGCTTACGGGCCAAGACCGGCACTCTGCGCGGAGTAAGCGCGCTTGCGGGATACGGTATCTGGCACGATGGCAAGGTCTGCGCGTTTGCAGTGCTGGTCAACTCCCTCCGAAACGGCGCAGGCTTCGTTCCGTACGCGGACGAGATTATGAAGGGAATACTGGACATCCCTCTCGGAGCGCGGTGAGAGGTCGAGTGGTAGCGGTTTCAGATAATGAGGTCCGTTTCTCCAGTTCGACAATGACTGGCGAGACGCCAGTCCCACCGGTGTGCGAGCCTCCCACAAACATTCTGGACACACGGGAAACGGATTCTGGGAGAGATGTACACGGGGGCCTGCGGTGAATTTCTCGTAGCGCCGGCGTCTCACCGGTATTCCTGTCTTAAACTCGCCTTGAACAAAGCGCGGGTTAGAAAACCGGTACAGCTACGGTACTTCCGCCGCAATGATCAATACCACGCACCGCATGGTAGGGGCAGGTTTCAAACCTGCCCTGTATTGGGACCGGCTCCGAGCCCGCCCCCACGTTTGCCGCGAGACCGCTCCACGACCGAGAGAAAACGGGGAGTTGCG
>CAYZET010000233.1:0-8603 GCA_964477215.1 uncultured Syntrophaceae bacterium
GCTTTGTACTCGTCAACACACTTCTTGGCCCATGCCACCGGATCATTCAAAACGTCCTTGAACGGGGCCAGAGCCTCTTCGGCCCATTCCTCGGGAACGATATCAAGGACTTGCAGCGCCAGCTTCGGCGCATTGGGGGTCTTGCCTTCAAACGAGTAGAAGTTGTAGCTGGTCTCCCCTCCCACAACCACTTCACATCCCGGCTTTCCCAGGGTAATCTCACGAATTTTTCCCGTGTACTTTGCCTTTGGCAGTTCAGCCATTGTGCCACCTTCCTTATCACTATTCTGGGCGGAAATTCATGCGTCAAAATCAACTGATGATTAAGCCGGATTCTTTCGCTTTTCGCTTCCAAACCAATCGGACGAGCAAAAATATCGTTCGGCAGTGGTGAGGTATCTTTTCACCGGGAGGCTTTCGTCCCCGATGTTCACGATTGAGATGTTCTTGCGCCATTGGTACCGGTCCTCGTCGGTGCCGGCCACGTATTCAGGCATCAAGATATTTACCTTCTGGCCATCGAATCTCTCCTTTTGCTCAAACTTGTCGGCCATGAGCGTACTCCTCTCTCTATGTCGGATAGTCCTCCAAAAGTGGGCAATTATGCCACCGGTTCTTGAATTCCCAAGGAAGTAGGGTGCGACGGGATAATGCGCCTATATTATGAATCAGAGTACTGCCCACTGCAATCATTTTTTGGATTTTCCGCATAGATAACACGAATTTAGAAAAGATATGCGTACTCTCCTGGCCTCGTCGCTCCTTCGTTCGCCTCCGTCTTTCCGATTCTCGCCACCTTTCCCAATTGTCGAAAAAATTCCCCGAATGCGCTCCATGAGTGCTTTACTCACGATTAACGTCGTACTTCTCGCCCCAAGACCCTTGTGAGAGATACGGTTCTTGCGATTTCCAATGCGGCTCTCAATGCATCAAATTGTGGCGGTCCGTCTCAGCTTTGAAACTGGGCAACGCATTTTGTCGTAGATCCGGGTCGCCCCCCGATTGCCGAATCTGCCACGTCGCTCAGTATGAATCACAGCCGTACCGAAGGCTTAGGCTGTTCAGAAAGAAAATGCAGGCGGTTCAAAGCATTAACCATCGCTCTCGCGCTCGCTACCAGGATGTCTTCATGAGCACCCTTTCCGATGGCAGTTCTGCCCTTTTCCTCCAGGCGGACGGTCACTTCACCCAAAGCATCTGTCCCGCCGGTGATCGCCTTTATTTCGAACCGCAGGAGCTTCGGCCTACGGCCCGTCAGTTTCAAGATCGCGTTATAGGTCGCGTCTACGGGACCGTTTCCCAGTTCCGCGTGGTGGCATGGCTTACCCTCGATTTCCATGCGGACCGTAGCTGTTGGAACCACGTCTGACCCGGACATTACGGTGAGAGATATAAACTTGTAGGTCTCCTCCGGGCGGAGAATTTCTTCCGCTATGATCGCCTCTATGTCTTCGTCGAAGATTTCCTTCTTGCGATCGGCAAGGTCTTTGAACCGCTTGAATGCTATATTGATCTCCTCTTCAGTGAGCGTATACCCAAGATCCCGTATCCTCTCCCGAAGAGCGTGACGGCCGGAATGTTTTCCGAGCACGAGAGACGATTTTGAAATTCCCACCGTTTCCGGATCGATGATTTCGTACGTGCTACGGTCTTTGATCAAGCCGTCTTGATGTATGCCAGCCTCGTGGGCAAAGGCGTTGGCCCCTACAATAGCTTTATTGGGCTGCACCGGGATACCGGTAATGGCCGTCACCAGTCGGCTCGTATGGAAAATTTCTTGTGAAACGATACCGGTGTACAGGCCGAAGCTGTCGAACCTCGTCTTCAGGATCATAGCCAATTCTTCGAGAGCTGCGTTTCCTGCACGCTCGCCTATACCGTTGATCGTGCACTCGACCTGACGGCATCCTGCCTTAAGAGCGGCCAGCGAATTGGCCACTGCAAGCCCCAGATCGTTATGGCAGTGAATCGACAATATTACGTTCTCTATGCCCGGCACATTCGCCCGAACGGTCCCAATCAGGTCGGCAATCTCATCGGGGTAGGAGTATCCGACAGTATCGGGAATGTTGATGGTGCCCGCGCCCTCTTTGATAGCTGTTTCTATCACGGTGCAGAGGAATTCCCGGTCACTTCGGGTGGCATCTTCACAGGAGAACTCCACCCAGTCAGAGAGAGACCGTGCCAGGCGGACCGCTTGTCCCACCCGGTCCAGGACGGCTTCACGAGTCATTCTGAGCTTGTATTTGAGATGGATGTCGCTGGTTGCTAGAAAGGTATGGATTCCTGGATGTTGCGCTTTTTCTACCGCGTTCCACGCGGTTTCAATGTCTTCAGCAACCGCTCGCGCCAATCCCACTACCCGGGAGCTCTTGACCTCCTTGGCAATACGACGTACGCTTTCCAGGTCCCCTTCAGAGCTCGCTGGAAAGCCGGCTTCTATGATGTCCACCCCGAGCTTCTCAAGCTGGCGCGCCAATTGCAGCTTCTCGTGCTGATTCATGGATGCGCCCGGAGATTGTTCTCCGTCTCTGAGGGTAGTATCAAAAATCAAGCATCGTTCGGCCATCTTGCCTCCGCGTCCACCGCCCGCAGGTATCTTTTCTTCTCTACATCGCACTGGGAAAAATTGCAAGGAGCGGCGGGCGTTTGTTCCGGGTTTTCCTAAAAAGGCTCTGATTACCGGCGAGACGCCGGTACTACGAAGACAGGAATAGGGCGGCTCATGGCCGCCATTGACGGATCCCGCGAAGCATCGGCTTCCACTGGATTCCGGTGTATGCCGGAATGCCGCGGCCTTTTATGGTCCGTTGTAACCGCGAGGTCATGCATGTTTGCGGAACTGCCGTTGACTGTCCCGCTTACGGTTCTCCAGTTGCTGCGGGGTCGCGATCCCCGGTCATCTTCTTCCCTCAGGGCGGTGCTCACTGATTCTGTTCCTGATGAGCCCACTCGGGATCGGTCTTTTCTGCAACAACGAGCTCTTCTCTTTGACGCCTCTTCCTTCTGATATATCCGGTCAAGAGCAGGAACGGGCCAGAGATCACGTACCCGGCACAGAGGAGGAACGGGACGACAAAGGGGGCGGCTGCCACAAGAGCCAGCAGAAGCACAAAGGCGACCGTGGAGCTGAAGGGCTTCTGCTTGACAAGCGTGAGGTCTTTAAACGCGTGAAACCGAACAGCACTTACCATAAAGAACGAGAGCAGGTACGTGACGATCATCAGGGGGATAGCGTGCCCGGCCGGATCGAGATCCGCCTTGTGAAAGAAGAGTACCGTAGTAGCTATCATCATGGCCGCGGCCGGTATGGGAAGGCCTACGAATCGCTTCGGATCTATGGATCCCGTCTGCACATTGAATCTAGCCAGTCTCAGGGCACCGCAAGATACAAAAACGAAAGCGGTCACCCAGCCTATCCTTCCATATGGGGACAAGGCCCACATGTACATGAGAAGGGCGGGGGCCACGCCAAAGGAGATTACATCAGCCAGAGAATCCAGCTCGACACCGAATCGGGTCGTAGTCTTGGTGAGGCGAGCGACTTTGCCGTCTATCCCGTCGAAGAAGCCTGCCACCAGGATCAAGGCTGCTGCAATTACGAAGTCTCCCTTGATAGAGGAGACGATGGAATAAAAGCTGAAAAAAATGCTAGTGAGCGTCAACAGGGAAGGGAGAATGAAGATCCCCTTCTTCATCTTGTTGATCTGGGCTGCCTTCCTCTGTTCCCTCCTCAAAGCCTCTTCCGGATCCGAGGAACGTTTGCCCTTTTGAAAGAAAGGCCGTTTTTTTCGAATTCGCGCAGCCATGGGAGGGCACCTGCTTTCTTGAGCAATCGCCGATCATTGTAACCAGGTTAAGATGGAACTTCAACCGAATGCGGCAAATCGGCTTCCCGCTCGTGCGCTTTTTTCGACCGAGGCGTTTGAGAATCTCGCGATGACGGTTACGCCTGCTCTCACACGATTCCCTTTTTCGACTGCGATGGTGAAATCTTGGGGGAGATAGACATCGAGCCTGGATCCGAATCGAATGAGACCAAAGCGATCTCCGAGCCTGATTTCATCGCCTTCGGAGATCCAACACGCTATGCGTCGGGCGATCTTTCCCGCAACTTGCACGACTCCGATAGCGCGGCCGCCTCTCAGAATCACGGCATTCTGTTCGTTCGTCCTGGAAGCTTCCGGCTCGCGCGCATCAAGGAATCCCCCCGGCCTGTAAGCTATTTTCTGCACTCTGCCTGTTATGGGAGCCCGATTGACATGTACGTTGAAGATAGACATGAAGATACTGACTCTGGTGAATGATTCATCTCGGATATACTCAAAGGGCGCGTCGCGGACTATCTCGACTACCTGGCCATCTGCGGGGGAAACAACAATCCCTTCCTCCGACGGAGGGATTCGCTCCGGATTCCTGAAAAACGCGGCAATCGGCAAGGAAATCAGTAGGAAAAGAAGCGAAATCCACGGATAAGAGAACCACCATGCCAACGCGGAGATTACCGCAGGCACGACAAGGAAGGGTATACCTTCTCGAGCCACAGGCTCGTAGTGCCCCACGTGGGAGATCATTCGTGGGTTCCCGTAGACTTGGGGGTCTTTTTCCCTCGAGGAATGGCCAGTGTTCCGGCGCGGATAAGGTCCACGATTCCGATGGGGGCCAGAAGCTCGAGAATGGCCTCTATCTTTCCCTGACTGCCTGTCACTTCCACGGTGATAGTATCGGGTGTGACATCCACGACCTTTCCACGAAAGATATCGGTAATCCGTAAGACCTCTTCCCGTTTTGTATCCGTAGCCTTGGTCCGGACCAGGATCATCTCTCTTTCCACGTAGTCGCCAGAAGTGAGGTCCTGGACTTTCACCACATTGATGAGCTTGCGCAATTGCTTGATGATCTGCTCGATTATGTGCTCGTCACCGTGGGTGACGATCGTCATCCTCGAATAGCTCTCATCTAGGGTCGGGGCAACGGCGAGTGATTGGATATTGAATGCCCTCCCAGAGAACATACCGGCCACCCGTGCCAGTACACCAGGTCGGTTTTCGACCAACACCGAGATAACGTGCCTTGCTTCCACTGCTACACCAGAATCATATCCGAAATAGATTTTCCTGCAGGAACCATGGGATAGACGCCTTCTTCCCGCTCCACAACGAAGTCCATAATTACGGGCCCGTCTGTTTCGAGGGCCTTTTGGATGACCGGAACCACCTCTTCAGGGGTTTGGGCTCTCAGGCCGATGGCCCCGTACGCCTCCGCAACTTTCACGAAATCAGGAGCAGCCAGCATATCCGTATGAGCGTAGACTTTGTCGTAGAAGCGTTCCTGCCATTGTCTCACCATGCCGAGATAGCCGTTGTTCAAAATGGCGATCTTAACTGGCAGCTTGTACTGAGCCACCGTGGCCAATTCTTGAATGTTCATCTGGATGGATCCATCGCCGGCCACGTCAATGACCACCTTGTCCGGAAAAGCCACCTGAGCGCCGATAGCTGCAGGGAACCCGTATCCCATGGTTCCCAGGCCGCCTGACGTTAGAAGCGTGCGGGGATGATCAAACAGGTAGTACTGAGCAGTCCACATCTGATTCTGCCCGACTTCGGTAGAGATGATGGCCTGCCCTGCAGTCATTTCGTAGAGCTTTTCAATGACGTACTGCGGCTTTATAACCTTCGCGGTTCGGTCGAACCGAAGCCGTTGCTCGTTTCTCCACGCAGTTACCTTGGCGTGCCATTCTCTGAGCTTTTCCCTGTCTACCACAGGCTCGCCGTTCTCTCGAAGTACCGCCAGGAGCTTGACCAGCGCATCTCTTGCATCCCCTACTATGGGAACGTCCACCTTGATATTTTTCTGGATGGAAGTAGGGTCGATGTCCACATGGATTATCTTGGCCCGGGGCGCAAACTCGTCCACGGGCCCGGTGACTCGGTCATCGAATCGAGCGCCTACAGCGATGATCAGGTCTGATTCCGAGATGGCCATATTGGCACGGTACGTCCCATGCATCCCGAGCATTCCTAACGACAGAGGATGCGTACCAGGGAAGCCCCCGAGACCCATGAGCGTCATTGTAACGGGAAATCCAGTCATTTCGGCAAGCGTCTTGAGCTCCTCATGGGCCTTCGCAGTAATAACTCCTCCTCCAGCGAGGATAACGGGCCGCTCGCTGTTTCGTATCAGGTCTGAGGCTCTTCTCACTGCCGGGAGGTACGCCCGTACGTTCGGCCTGTACGTGGGAAGGTTGACCGACTTGGGGTAATGGAACAGAGCTTTGCTTTGAATCACATCCTTGGGAAGATCTACGAGCACAGGGCCGGGACGTCCCGTCTTGGCGATGGTGAACGCCTCCTTGATCGTCCGAGCCAGGTCTTCGACCCTTCCAACCAGGTAGTTGTGCTTCGTGCAGGGCCGCGTGATACCAACGATGTCCGCTTCCTGGAACGCATCGTTGCCGATAAGCGCTGTAGGAACCTGCCCTGTGAACACCACGACCGGAATGGAATCCATCCACGCGGTAGCCAACCCCGTGACCGTATTCGTCCCTCCCGGTCCTGAAGTCACAATGCATACACCAGGTTTTCCCGTGGCTCGAGCATAGCCGTCCGCAGCGTGAACCGCTGCTTGTTCATGTCGCACCAGGATAAAGGTGAAGTCCTGGGCAAAATTCCGTACTAAATCGTCAAAGATATCAATGACCGCTCCGCCGGGATATCCGAAGATGGTGTCAACGCCCTCTTCTTTAAGCGATTTCAAAAAAATAGCTGATCCTTTGATCTCCACGTACGCCTCTTCTCCTCATATGGTTCTAAAAATGTGGCTCGTTTTTTCTAGAGCTTACGGAGTCTTACGAGAATGCGCTCGATTTGATCTCGGCCTTTAAGCTTCTTCTTCTGGATTGTCTTTCGCTCCACTTCCTCGCTGGGCGAAAGATAAACCCGCTTGTTAAAGGCCTCCAATTGTTCCTCGAATTCCAGATGCTCTCTCCACAATCTTTGTAGTTGCGGATCCTGTTCCTTCCATCTTTCGATCAAGTCCAGGTCCCTTTGCTCCATAAGAGTCCCTCTTTGATTCCGCGTATTCTCTGTTTTTTTCACTGTATACGCTTGCCGCGCCTATTTGTCAACCGATGGGGCTGCACTCCGGAGCTCGTCTGCGGATCGTCATCACTTTTCGGCTGCTTTCTCGGTGCGATGCGGTGAGATTAGACATGAAACGCACCGCTTTTCCATATTGATACCAAGGCCGCGACGTGTCAAGATCGAGCAGACAACGTGGTCTTCCCGGAGAGGGGATTTTTCGGTGAGTGAACAGACGCGCGGCGTACGAGAGAGGGTCGTACTTCGTCTGAGAGTCCCCTGATCACCGACGAGACGCCAGCGCTACGAAGATAGGGGTACGGCTGCCCGTGGCCGCCATCGACGCGTCCCGCCAAACGCGGGAGCCCACTAGCTTCTGACGTACGCCGGAACGCCGCTGATTTTCATGGTGCGTTTTCGCTGCGAGGCCATGGATGTTTGGGTTTTGAGATGCGTCCGGACGGCGATCCGCACGAAATCCCACGTTCGTTCTTTCAACCGCTTACAGGAGAAGCAAACACTGGTGCTTGGTTCACGATTCCTTTCCTTGGTTACGACTATGGTTTTGACGTTCCTCTTCCTGTTCGCGGGTCGCATATGGGCTGAGACGACTTCAAACGGCTCGGGCGAGACCGAAGGACCCGGTGGGGACAGGTCCGTGATAGAGTTTGTGACAAGCGGGGTTTCCAGTGGCAGAGATATCGGGCTGGATCCGCTTCACAGGAAACTGATTGGAGACGTGATAGTCCTCCTGGAGAAGCATTTCGTGGACCCAATCTCCCCTCTTACGGTTTTTCAGATAGCACTGAAGAGGTTGAATTTCACACTCCTTCCTGTTTGTACGGAAACGATAAAATCCTTGAGTGAGTGCCCGGGAGACCCGGAAGAATGCTTCGTCGCCGCGATCGAGACCATGAGCTGCGCCTGCAACCTTGATCCTGGTCAGCTTTCCGAGACAGCCCTCAAGGGAGTCCTGCGCGTGCTCGACAAGAACGCGTCGCTTCTGGACACCACTATGCAACAGGAATTGACTATAAGCGTTTCAGGTAGATTTGGCGGAGTGGGAATGGTAGTGGCGCCCCGAAACGGTGATTATGCTGTGGTAGCGCCCTTTGACGGCTCTCCCGCGTACAAAGCTGGAATCAGGACTGGGGACACCATCCTGGAGATTGATGGTCGATCCCTCCACGGTTTGCCGTTGGCTGAAGTGTTGAGCCTGGTGCGAGGGCCTGCGGGCTCGGTTGTTCGATTTACGGTCAGGAACAGCCAGACAGGGACAGTAAGCGTGATGCGTGTAAAACGTCAGACCATACGGATCGCTCCTGTTCGCTCTCTCCTGCTGGAGGATGAAATAGTCTATCTGCGGATCGTGAATTTTCAGAACGGAACAGCGGTTCAGGTACGCAAGGCGCTTTCCAGAATGCTGGCTCGAAACCCACGGCTCAAAGGTCTGATCCTGGATGTGCGAGACAACCCTGGGGGACTACTCGAAGAAGCGATTATGGTCGCTGGCCTGTTCGT
>CAYZET010000234.1:0-8494 GCA_964477215.1 uncultured Syntrophaceae bacterium
TACAGAAAGTGCCTGCAAGGATTGTATCTCGATCCACAGCTCGTCATCGGCGATAATCGCGCTTGCCGAGGTGTCTTGGCCTATGTACTCTATTTCATGACGGCGAAACATCACATTAAGCGGGACAACGATGGCTCCTGCTTTAAGTATCGCGAAATACGCAGTCACGAGCGTCACGGAGTTGGTCATGAACAGCAACACTCGATCGCCCGGGACGATTCCTCGTGCCCTTAGTCCGTTGGCAAGCTTGTTCGCTTCTCGGTTTACATCGCGATAGGTGACTCGCTGACCCTCGAAAAGTACAGCAGCCTTGTCCTGCTCGTAACGTGCAACCGCGTCCAGCATTGAACCAATGGTGTGCATCGTTCCATGATCCTCCTGACTGTTTTTCGCCCCTTTCTTGCTCGAGTGCACGGCGCAAAGCAAAGCCGATGTGTCTGCTCTGGGGCGGACGGCAGTCCCGACTTTGCCGCGAAGCCATGGACGTAATGTCTCAGGATTCTTCCCGTTGGCGGTGGCGCATTTCGCCACGGGACTCGACATCGGGGCCGGGAAATGCTCTCCGCCGTCTCCTGCTCCCCCCTCCATGCACCGCCAAGTACCTGTGCTGAATATTCTGATTGTCCCTGAATTCCGATGTTGAACCCTCGAACTTGATCGTTCCTTTGTCTATGATGTAGACGCGGCTGCACAGCTCCATTGCAAAGCCGACATTTTGCTCGCAGAGCAGTATTGAGAGAAGTCGCTCCTCTTTCAGTCGCTTGACAGCAGTGCCCACTTCCTGCACGACCATAGGGCTCAATCCTTCGAGGGGTTCATCTAACAGGAGAATTTTGGGATTGATCATCAGGCTTCGCGCTATAGCGAGCATCTGCTGTTCTCCGCCGCTCATCATGCCGCCAGCGCGACCTTTCATCTCCTTGAGCCTCGGAAACATGTCGAAGGCACTGTCAATCGTGAATGATCCCGACTGCTTCGGGTCCACGCCGATCATGAGGTTTTCCAGGACGGTAAGGTCGGGGAAAATCATACGATTTTCGGGCACGTACCCCATGCCCATCCGGGAAATGACATGAACCGGCTTGCGGGAAATGTCCGTTTCCATGAAGAGCACCTTGCCCTCCCGCGGAGGAGTTAGCCCCATAATGCTTCTCAGCGAGGTGGTCTTGCCTGCGCCGTTGCGTCCCAAGAGAGCCACGGCCTCGCCTTCTCCCATCTCGAGGCTCACTCCAAACAGAATGTGACTCGTCCCATAATAGGTATGAATCGACTCAACCCTGAGGATCATGCGCTCTCCTCACGCTTCCCGGAAATACTCTCATTGCGCGGCGCTCTGCTGGACCCCAAGATAGCACTCTTGCACCCTCGCATCCTTCTGCACCTCCTCGGGTGCGCCCTCGGCAATTTTTACGCCCTGATGCAAGACAACGAGCTTGTCCGCGATGTCGAACACCACGTCCATGTCGTGCTCCGTGAAGAGCACCGTCAAATCTTCTTCGTTCCGAAGCTTGTCCACCAGCTCGACCAACGCCCAGGTCTCGTCGGGAGCCATGCCAGCGGTCGGCTCGTCCATCAGGAGCATCTTTGGCCTCGTCCCCAGCGAAATAGCCAGCTCCAACCGTTTCTTGTCCCCGTGAGACAGGAGGTTGCCGTTCACGTGTCTCTGATCCATCAGGCCTACCATGCCCAGTATCCGCTCGGTCTCTTCTCTGAGCAACTTCTTGGTCGAACGGAACAAGCTACCACCAAGTCCTTCGATCGAGAGAAGGGACACTTGGACGCTGTCGAACACCGTGAGTCTCGGGTATATGTTCGTCAATTGGAACGACCTGGCCAAACCTTTCCGGCAAATAACATGCGGGGGTGTACCCACTATTTCCTCACCCTCAAAATATACTTTGCCCGATGTGGGCTCCAAGTACTGTGTTATGACATTGAACAGAGTGCTCTTTCCTGCCCCGTTGGGACCGATCACCGCACAAATTTCCTTGCGATTCACGACGAGATCGACCGTCGAAACCGCCACCACTCCTCCAAAACGCATGGTCAACTTTTCAGTGCGGAGAATCTCGCTCATAAGGTCTGTCCCCGTTCATCGTGGGCGTCCGGGTTGCCCGCGTAAGACGTTATAAGGCCAGTCAAGCCACCAGGCACGAAAAACACGATGAGAAAGATCAGCAGACCGATGATCAAAGGCCAATGCACGGTGAAGCCGGACACGAAGGCATCGAGGAAAACCCAGACAGAGGCCCCCACGAGAGGGCCAAGCAAATGGGCTGCTCCTCCAAGAATCCCCATGAACACCGCCTTGCCTGAGGCCATCCAGTCTGCCATTTGGGGAACGACTGTGCGAGTGAACGGGGCAAATAGCACGCCTGAAATGCCGGCGAACACCCCGGCCAACACAAATGCTTTCAGTGTGTGTTTTCTTACGTCTATTCCCACGAACCGCGCCCGGGTCGGATTCTCTCGGATCGACCTGAGTGACAGGCCGAAGGGAGACGCGACCAGCCTGTAATATGCGTAATAAGAGATCCCGACGATGACCAACGTGAAGAAGTAGTAGACCCTAGGGTTCTGGAGCGCCCCTGGCGGGATCAAGCCTTGAATCCCATTGTCACCACCGGTAATCCCATAGCCCTGAAAAATGACGTAGAAGGTGGACTGGGCTACAACGACCGTCATTATGGCGAAGTATATGCCCGCCAAGCGCACGCAAAGATATCCTGTAAGCCAAGCCCACAGGGCGGCGCTCAGGATCCCGATGAGCAAACACAGGGGAAACGCCAGGTGGAGGCTTGTCATGGACAGAGCAAATCCATAGGCTCCAACGGCAAAATAGGCGCCCTGGCCGAAGGAGAGGAGCCCTGTTTGTCCATATAACAGGGAGAAGCTCGCCGCAAAAAGCACCATGATAACTGCTTCGGTGGCGACTTTCACCCAGAATTCTCCAAGCACCACTCCCAGAATAGCGAGTACTGCCACGCTGCAGGAGGGTATCAGCCACTTCGTTCTCATCAGATCAGCCAGCCTCTCGTCCGTTAGTGCAACCTGCCCGCTTGTCCCAACAGTCCCCACGGCCGGACTATGAGAATGATGCCGGCCAGGGCGAATATGAGCAGGGTGGCGATTTTGGGGACATACAATATGGCAAAGGAATATGTTAGACCGCATATAACAGCGCTGAGAGCGGTGCCTGCGAAACTGCCCATGCCTCCGATGACCATTACGCAGAAAGATTCGATGAGCAGGGAATGCGCCTGTCCCAAATCCACCATTCCCATCATGGTCCACGCTGACCCGGCGATACTGGCGAGGACAACGCTCAAGACAAAGATGCCCATGTATGTTCTGTGGATGGGGATCCCCAGCGCTGGCAACATCTCCTTGTAAGAGTAGGCTGCGCGCAGTATCCTGCCAGTGCTCGTACGGGCCAGCAAGTACCATGTTGCACACCCTGAGGCCAGGCCAAGCAACAGAATGAAAATATCCGATGCCGGCAGGTTGATCGTCCCCACGGTCACAATGGTTGTGAGAATGTCCGGCCTGGAAACGAATAGCGGGGTCGACCCCCACGCCACCAGGGTAATGTCGTCGAGGATGTAGACCATGGCGAAGGTGATGAGGAGCTGTTCGCCGAGCTCTCTCTCATAAAGACGGCGCATCACCAGTTTCTCGATGACGATGCCCAACACAGCCATCGTCACTGCGGAGAGAACGAAAGCGGCCCAGAAAGAAAAGCGGTAATCCATAAGCAAGTTGTGAAATGTCCACGTGAAATAGGATGCGATCATGTACAGACTGAAATGCGCCATGTTCAGAGTGCCTACCACGCCGAACAACAAGGTGAGCCCAGACGTCACGAGGAAATACAGTGACGCTCTAACCAGTCCGCTGAATACTTGGTTGATGATTAGCTCCACCATGCCTCCCACGGATGTCGGTTTTGCTGGCGGTCAGGGCCCTGCAACCCTACGGGCCCTGCGCCTTGGCACGCCATTTCATGAATCAGGGTGCGTGCTCGATTCAGCTCTGTTCGGGGAAGATTTGGACCCTGTCCCTGTCCTTGCCACGGGAAGTGCACGAGGTGTGGAACGCACCCAACGGGGCTGAGCGCGTGCAGTGTGCTCTTGCCTACTTCTGCGACCAGGGAACAAACTGAATGCCCTTTACCTCCCTGATCTTCTTCACTTCATCAGCGCTTCGGAAGAGCGATTCTCCGGGAACCACTACCGGATCCTTACCCAGGCAAAAACCCTTTTCCTGATCGAAGTAGCTTGTGGCAAAATATTCGGGACTGTTCATCTGGTGATCGATGGCGCGAAACGACAATTTGCCGCGAAGGGTGTCGCATTCCGTTGTTTCAAGGGCTTTGGCAATGGCGTCACGATCGAAGCCACCGGCTTTCTTCGCCGCATTTGCGAGAGCCATGACTGAATCGTAGCTGAGTATTGCCCAGCAGGTAGGGTACTTCTGAGTGACCTTCTTATATGCATCTATAAACTCTTTCATCTGCGGCGTGTTGATCGCGTAAAATGCCGCCCGACTGTAGACCCGCATCCCCTCAGGGAACTCCTTGCCCAGAGCCATGACGTCGCCTTCAAACCCGTGAGTAAGAAAGGCCATCTTGTCGAAAAACTTGTACCCCCGTGCTTGGCGGATAAATGTCTGATATGCGCTTCCCGCGAGTATTCCAACCACCATGTCCGGCTTAAGATTCATCGTGGCGGTGATGTAAGAAGAGAAATTCGTTTCCTTCAGTGGGGGCCAATACTCGCCGATCAGCTTCGCCTCGGGCTTCGCTTTCTCCAATTCCTTCTTGAGCAGGGCAACAGTCGAGTGGCCCCATTCATAATCCAATGCAATCGTCACGTACGTCTTGAAATCCACCGACTTCAGATAGTTCGCAATCGCCTGCGATTCCATGTGCGAGTTGGGAACCACCTGGAAATAGTACGGATGAATGCGTTCCAGGGTCGCCTGTTCCGTGTTGGCTATGCTCGATATGTGGATCATTTTCTGTTCTTTGGTCACCTCGATAACCCCGAGCAGGACCGCGCTCGATGTGGGGCCTACAATCGCATCCACCTTGTCCCGGAGGATCATGTCATTTGCTTGACGCACCCCTGTTGCAACGTCCCCCTTGGTATCCTTTTGAACCAGAGCGACCTTTCTCCCCAGTATTCCGCCGGCGGCATTGAGTTGATCCGCAGCCACTTGGCAGGCGGCGTATGCCTCCTCTCCGTAGATGGAGTAGGGGCCGCTAAATGGCTGAAGAACCCCGATTTTGTACGGTTCCTCGGCCTGGACAGATCCCGATGTCCAGAGGCACAGCACCAGTCCAACAATCAGGGGGACCATGCTGCCTGACCACGCGGTACGGACTTTCATTGAATATTCTCCTTTCTGTGGGTGTCCGTGGTTCGGAGGAGTGATGGAAGTCTTCGATCTTGTAGCACGTCCCGTGCCATGAGACATGAGGGACCATTGCAAGGTCTTGTATGATGAAATTACAGGAGGTTGGGCAGTCTAATTTGACAGAAGTGCTGGCTATGGTGAAGCCCAAATTCGTGGCGGAAGCGGCCAGAATTTGGCCTACGAATATTCATGGTGACAAGATGCCTGACGAAGCGGTGGGTTGTGGGTGGCCACTGGATTGCCATCTGCGGCCAGAATCTGGCCAGTTACGCAATCTCCCCTCTCTCGATATTCAGACGGCGGATGTAGTGCCTTAGAGATCCTCTCGAAATGCCCAGAACAGCCGCGGCCTTCGTCACATTGCCGTCGCAGTTCCGCAATGCGGCAGAAATCAAGGACGATTTGGTCTGATCCACCACATCGTTGAGTGGAGAGCCCTTTTTAGGGTTGACCACATGTTTCTCCCCTTTCCTGGTGTCAGGGTCTCCATTTCCCTCCTGAGACAAGACCAGCGCGGACTTGGCAATCACGTTCGAACCGGACAGTATCAGCGCTCTTTCAAGAACGTTCTCCAGTTCCCGAACGTTCCCGGGCCAATGGTACCTCCTTAGCAAATCCAGGCAGTCAGGTTCGAGAAACGGGATATGGCTCAGGCCGAATCGAGCTGAGAGTCGCGTTAAGAGATCTTGAACAAGAGCAGGGACGTCTTCGATCCTCTGTCTGAGGGGCGGAACGACTATGGGAAAGACGTTCAGGCGGTAGAAGAGGTCCTGGCGGAATCTGCCGGATCGGGCTTCCGTGTTGAGGTCCTTGTTGGTGGCGGCCAGGATTCTTGCATTGACCACCACTGGTTGTTCACCGCCAACCCGCGTGAACGATTTCGTGTCCAGGAACGTCAGGAGCTTGGCCTGAATAGGCCAGGCAAGCTCGCCGATTTCGTTGAGCAAGAGCGTTCCCCCCTCCGCCAACTCCACGAGCCCGCGCTTGCGTCCCCTCGATCCTGTAAACGCGCCGGACTCATGCCCGAACAACTCTGACTCAACAAGCTCCGAAGCCAATGCAGCGCAGTTAATTGCATAGAACGGTCCGCCGGCACGTCGGGACCGTTCGTGGAGGAATCTTGCAAGAAAATCCTTGCCGCTCCCGCTCTCCCCGAGGAAGAGCACGGTGCTGTCGCTCGGGGCAGCCAGAAGAAGCTGCCGCAAGGTAGCCTTCATGGCTGTGGAGACATACTGAGGGGGCTCGATGTCCCCATCGGACGCGAGGGGCCTTCGACCGGTCACATCCCTCAGGATGCCGCAGATCCCTACTATGGTCCCGGCGGAGTCTCTTATCGGCGTCCTCGTGGAACTAAGGACTGTCCGACTTCCATTGATATCAACGGCATACTCCGCTTCTATAGGTTGCCCTTCAAGCACACGTTGTTCGAGACTTCTTAGGCTTTCCGGAAGATCGTCACGGAAGACCAGATCGTCGGTTCGGCCTATGATGTCATCCGGTTGAATCTGAAATAACTTCAGCATGCTGGGGTTTAAGTGAGTATATCTCAAGAAGCGGTCTTTGACGAAAATACAATCTTGGGCGGCCTCGAAGATTGCGCGGAGTCGTTCGTCGCTCACCCGTAGCTGTTCCCGGGAGCTTCTGATCTCGTCGAGAAGTCTGGTCTTTTCCTCAACCTGTTGTTGCAGCCTTGCTACTTCACTTTCTAACGAATGGCCCTGCTGCCTCAGGCTCTCCATCAGGCGGCTCGTTTCCGATCCCGCCTGGTACAGCTTGACGGCATTGTCGATCACCATCCGCAATTCGCTTTCGTTCCACGGCTTCTGGAGATAGTAATAGATCTTGCTCTTGTTGATGGCCTGGATGACCGTGTCGATATCGCTGTACCCGGTGAGTATGATCCGTATTGTGTCCGGATATTTCGGGACGATTTTTTCCAGGAACTCCACGCCAGACTCTCCTGGCATTCTCTGATCCGCAATTACGACGTGGATTTCGTACCGATGCATAATTTCGTATGCCTCGGTAGCGGACACGGCGAGGTGGATTTCGTAGTCCCGCCTGAACACGTGTTTGAAATTCGTGAGGTTTTCTCTTTCGTCATCCACATAGAGGATGCGAGGCTTACCCCCTTGGATCCGACTCATTGCCCGTCCTTTCCACTCTGAGCGGCAGGTAGATCTTGAACACCGACCCGCTCGGATGGTTGCGGTCGACTTCGATCGATCCTCCGTGGCTCTTCACGATGCCCAGGCAGATGGACAGCCCCAACCCATTCCCCTTGCCGACATCTTTTGAAGTGAAAAACGGTTCGAATATCCGGTCCTGAATCTCGGGCGGTATACCTGTGCCGGTGTCTCCGATGTCGATCTCGACAAAAGGATCCCCATCCCTCTGGATCACAGCCGTCTTGACCATGATTTCTTCGGTAGGCTCTAGCTTCTGCTTGCTCTTGATCGCCTCTATCGCGTTTGCAAAGATGTTCATGAAAACCTGGTCCAGCTTTCCCGGGCAACAGACGATCGGCGGAAGCGCACCGTAGTCCTTTTTCACAGAAATCAGATCCTTGTATTCGTTTCGGAGCATGATGAGCGTCGAGTCGATGTTCCGGTGGATGTCTGCCGCCTTTTCCTCGTCCTCGTCCAATCGTGCAAATGTACGAAGGCCTCTCACAATTTCAGCGGTGCGCTGAGATCCAGTGTTGATGTTGTCCAAGAGCTCGAAGAGGCCATTGAGCACATCGTCAAATCGAATCTCCTCTTTGAATCGTTCGATTTCCTTTAAGCCAGCGGTGGCATTCGCCCCATCCAATTTCGAATAGCGGTCCAACACGCCCATGACGTCGTCGAGCAGTCCTCTCAGCCCTGCGATTCCGGAGGTGATGAAGTTGACGGGATTGTTGATCTCGTGGGCAATTCCGGCTGTCAACACGCCCAGGGACGCCATCTTTTCGGATTGCACAATCCGGGCTTGTGCCGCTTTCAGGTCGGCAAGGGCCCGTTGTAGTTGTTCGTTTTGTTCCTCCAGCTCCTCCTGGTATCTCCTGACCTTCAGATGGGTCTCCACTCTCGCCACA
>CAYZET010000235.1:0-8491 GCA_964477215.1 uncultured Syntrophaceae bacterium
CAGGCATAGCCCGTGCTCCGTACACGTACCCAGTGTGGACACCACGGACGCACATTCCATGGTGTGCCAGGGAGGAGCGTCGGGCCTAAGTGAGCCGCGACTTTGCTCCGGAAGCATCCGCATTGGTGGTCTATCCAGCCAACCCTTTCCAGGAGCCACCTTTGGCACAGACTCATTGTCCAAGTCTGCTTCGCCTTTGACGAATTCAAGGACTGCTTGTTCCACTCGAATCGTGATTGCCCGGGGATTGGACTTTGGATCGAACAGGACGAGAATGTTGCCCGTCAGCGTATTGGCCGACACGCGATCGACATCATGATGGCGGGAAAGACGGGCCTCGAGATGCAATTTGAGAGCTAAGCGTCTGTACAGCCCAGTAACTTTGTAGCGGATCCGACCCCGAACCGCATTGTGTATTATGCGAACCAATTGAAAGAACCTCGTACGCGGGTTCGGAAATATCCCGCTTGTTCCCTATCAATTCCCGCAATGGGTGGACTCCGGAACACAGCCCAGACCTATCCCTTTGGAATCCCGGGAGGGATAGCGATCAATTCCGGAAATTCGGCGCGATGCAGATTAAGCCACGGTCCCTAATCGCCGTCCGCGTCCTCGAAGCCCTCGAAGAGGCCTTCGCCCTCAACGTCTTCTACTCCCTCAATCAGATCCTCACCTTCGTCGTACTCGTCCACATGGGCCCGAGAGAACACTGACAGCGAATAGTAGAAAGCCGTGTACCAAGCGGGCATGGCGATGTTCCCTCGAAGAATCTGAACGACACCTGAAATCACGAGGCTCAAGAATACAAGGCTGGGAATGTCGAATTCCCCATTTGTCAATCGGACAAGGCTCCGGTTGTAATTCTTGAACGACTCTCCAACGGTGACGAACAGACTCTTATGTCGCGGGAGAGCCCGTCTGACCGAAAAGAGGCTTTGCTTCTTCGCGTAAGCGAATAGCGTGGCGGCATCAACCTCACACTCCAACAACAGGCTCCCTGTTAGCGAATTGACTGCCGCGTTCCTCACCCCGGGGCATTCAAGAATCTGGGCCGCCAAGGTCGAGAAATAGGCCGAGTCCCCTTTCCTGGAGGGGATCTTGAGCCGCAACCGCCCAGGAATGCAATGAGCCACGTACGCTTCTGGAATCATGAAATCCCGTCCTGGCGCCGCAGATCCTATTCTTTGGCTTCGGTGAGCTCTGCTCTGACTTCGGATTTGACTTCCTCCATCAGGTCCTCCACCACTTCCATGCTCTCGGCTAGGGCCTCACGGCCTTTCTCATAGAGCAGGAATCCACCCTTCAGCGCGGCTTTCACAACGGGACGTGCGGCCGCAGCTATCATGGGAATAACCACGGGAGCTACGAGCAGCCCCACTCCGATAGCGACACCCGTCCATATGTCTGCCTTTGGACGATAATCCCATATTGGCATAAGTTACCCCTCCTTCCGAATGAGATATTCTTTTACGATAGATGAGAAATGTTAGCAGATTGTTACATTTTGATTAAAAGTGACTGGCTCCCCGTTTTTCCGGCGAGCGCGCATTTCTTTGCTGTAGCATTGGAACAGTGGGGTGCCCGTTAGGCAACATTTTTGTCAGTTTATGCGAGCGAACGAAGACTGTTTCACAATCGGGCAACAAGCCTGGACAGGGGCATCGGTGGAGGAACGGCTTATAAACCGCCCAAGATTCAGGGCGCTTCTCGAAGCGCCCCTGCAGACTACAAGCACATATGTATGTTAAGCAAGTCTCTCGAGCAGTGTCAAGGCGTTAGCGGCCCGGTGCCTTGTGCGTCTCGTTCCGCTGGGCCATCTGGCGGGAGATCGCTGCCAATTGTGACTCCAAGTGGGTCAGTTTTGCCTGGAGCTTTTCGTTGTTGCGAGATTGGTCCACGGCACTGGAAGCCGAACCGGATGGTTTCAACTGCATCCTCAATTCACCGATTTCCTGGCGAATGTCCTTTAATGTCTTGATGAGGGCCCTGTCGTTGTCGATGAATGATTGCGCATAGTTCTGGAACGTGCGCTCGACCGCGTCCCCTCTGCTCTGCAGCTCCGAGATCATCTTGCCGGACCTGCCCTCCATACGCTCCGCCACCGCGGCCATCCGAGCGGTGCTTTGGGCCATGTACGGCATGTTCGCCGCCATCATGCCCGTGTAGTGCGCCATCCGATCCATGGTGTCCTGCATACGATTCAGGTCAGGCAGTCTCGAGCACGAGCTCAAGAGAGCAACGACAAGCAACATTGATGCAACCATAGCGATTCGAGTCACGACCACCTACCTACCCACTTCAATGGAAATGCAATCACCGAGGAGTTTTCGAGAGCTCACGGTTTCCATTGGTACGTTCCGAACGTCTTGGGATCGAGCAGCTCGTCCGGGATAGTAACCCCAAAAACCGCATTCTCTTGCCGCACTCTAATCTTGATACCCCTGTCAGGAATGGAGATCTCTTCTTCCCTCGGAAACTCGGTCCCTTTGGCTGTCTTGAAGAATTCAACCACCTTCATGACGCGGTCGGTTTTTCCTTTGGCGTTAACGTTGGATGTCTTGAGAACGAGCAATTCTTTCTTCGAGACCCAAATGAACCGATCTCCCTCGATCTCCGGTGCAACTACCTTGATCTTGTAGCATTCCCGCCCATCGACCGTCTCTTCCCCAACAAGGGTTTCTGTCTCGCCACCTTTGGGAAGGAACACTCGAACGTCCTCTACCGTCAGCCCTGTGCCCCCCAAGTCCATGGATGGATCTTCCGCTGCCAACAGAAGAGTCTTTTGGGTGGCAGGAAGGAACATGTACGCCTTGAGCGGCTGACCTTTCGGAACAACCAGCAAGAAGCGCAGACCCTTGGATTCTTCCGGCTGGTCAAAGTCCAGAAAGAACCGTGCCGTGTTTTTCTCTATACCGCCTGTGAGCCATACCACGTGCGTGGAGACAAGCTTCTGGCCTTTGAATGTCTTGATGTTGAGCACAGCCCGAAAGTTCTCGGTGAGACTGTTCAAGGCTGCCTTTTCCAGGATTTCCTTGGCTGTGGCAGCCCAAAGAGCCGCTGGGAGACAAAGAATAAGAAGGATCACACCAACCGTTCCTGAGAACCACTTGCTCTTTTTCATGCGAAACAGGTTTACTCCACTGTGATAGCCAAACAACAATCATGCCGGTCTCTTGAAACTAGACCATGAAGTTATATTCGGAAAATCCGCGCAGAAAATACCTAGCACAAGAGGGCTAATACCACAGAAATACAAGATTTGTCAAGCGGTTTATCTCCGAGCCCAGTGCCCCGCCGCGGGGAAGCGACCTATAAGTTGCTTGGTCTCTGACGAATCTTGGGTAATATGGCCCCAAGGAGGTTTCGGCATTCAGCATTTTCAGTACACTGGGAGGTGCATCGGATGCACACTATGAAGGCGCTGGTCAAAGCCCGGCCTGAGCCCGGTCTCTGGCTGCAAGACGTCCCGGTCCCTGTTCCGGGCAAGAATGATGTCCTGATCAAGGTGCATAAGACAGCGATCTGCGGAACTGACGTTCATATCTACAATTGGGATGATTGGGCAAGTAAGACGATCCCTGTTCCCATGCACGTGGGCCACGAATTCGTCGGCACGGTGGACAAGGTGGGAGAGAACGTCCTCGATTTCGCCCCAGGCGACCTCGTATCCGGTGAGGGGCACGTCGTATGTGGTCACTGCAGGAACTGCATGGCTGGAAGAAGACACCTGTGCCACAAGACAAGCTCAGTGGGGGTCAACCGACCGGGCGCGTTTGCGGAGTATCTGTGCATTCCCCAGACCAACGTGTGGTACTGCGACCCGAACATCTCAACGGACATTCTTGCCTGTTTCGACCCCCTGGGAAATGCGACGCACACTGCACTGTCCTTCGACGTCCTGGGCGAGGATGTGCTCATTACCGGAGCAGGCCCGATCGGGTGCATGGCCACGGCCATAGCGAAGCACTCGGGTGCTCGGTATGTCGTGGTTACCGATGTGAATCCGTACCGCCTGGATCTCGCGAGGACAATGGGCGCGACCATGGTGCTCGACGTCCGATTGGACCGTATAGAGGACGCGCAAAGAAAGCTCGGCATGAAGGAAGGCTTTGATGTTGGATTGGAGATGTCGGGAAACCCTCATGCGTTCCGGGCCATGCTGGCAAATTGTTGCCACGGCGCGAAGATAGCCCTTCTCGGCATACTTCCCGAAGCCACCGCCATCGACTGGAACCTCGTGGTGTTCAACAGCCTCACCATCAAGGGCATCTACGGCCGCGAAATGTACGAGACGTGGTACAAGATGACATCCATGATCCAATCAGGACTGGATATCTCACCCGTGATCACCCACAGGTTTCACTACACGGAGTACGAAGAGGCTTTTCACGTGATGCGATCGGGCCAATCGGGTAAGGTAATACTCAACTGGGTATAATGAATACCGTCATTCACCGCGCGTGTGTCCGATGTGATGACTGCCACGCATTTTCCTTGCGTGGCAGTAGAGCTCGGACGTGGGACCGTTGAGGAGGAAA
Source organism: uncultured Syntrophaceae bacterium (assembly GCA_964477215.1). Classification (GTDB taxonomy): domain Bacteria; phylum Desulfobacterota; class Desulfomonilia; order Desulfomonilales; family Desulfomonilaceae; genus JBFMDN01. Next base: position 4,539 of record CAYZET010000235.1, read on the forward strand.
TCGAACAGCTCACGGCAGGAAAAGAACCCCTCGCACGTTCTTCCACAAGAAATCGGCATTCAAGGGAGGATCTGATGTTCGGTGCAATGCGAGACCGCCTGGCCGCGGAATTAGAGGAAATCCGGAGCCAAGGCTTGTACAAGGAGGAGCGAATCCTCACATCCCCTCAGAGCAGCGTAGTGACGGTGCGGGACGGCATACAGGTCTTGAACCTGTGTGCGAACAATTACCTGGGATTATCGGGTCATCCGGAGCTGATCGCTGCCGCGCAGAAGGGTCTGGCCGAATGGGGGAACGGGCTATCGTCTGTGCGGTTCATCTGCGGAACGCAATCGATCCATAAGGAATTGGAAGCTCGGGTCTCCTCATTTCTCGGGACTGAAGACACGATCCTGTACAGCTCCTGTTTCGACGCGAACGCAGGTCTGTTCGAGGTGCTCCTGGGGCCCGAAGACGCGGTGCTCAGCGACGAGCTCAACCATGCAAGCATCATTGACGGGATCAGGCTCTGCAAAGCGCAGCGCTCTCGGTATAAGCACGCTGACATGGACGACCTGGAAGCAAAGCTCACCCAAGCGCAGAGTGCCCGTTTCCGGCTTATCTGCACTGATGGAGCCTTTTCCATGGACGGCGACATAGCTCCACTCCACGAAATATGCGACCTGGCAGACCGATATGATGCGCTTGTCATGGTGGATGACTCGCACGCCACGGGATTTCTGGGGACATGCGGGCGTGGCTCCCACGAGTATCGTGGGGTCATGGGCCGGGTGGATATTATCACCAGCACGTTCGGCAAGGCGCTCGGCGGAGCGAGCGGCGGATTCACGAGCGGACACCCTCAGATCGTAGAAATGCTGCGACAGAGATCCCGTCCATACCTCTTTTCCAACACGGTCGCGCCGGCAGTGGTGGCAGCAGCCCTGAAAGCTCTGGATTTGGTCACCCGATCGACCGAGCTCAGAGATCGCCTGGAGCAGAATACACAGTATTTCCGCCAGGGCATGACGAATCGGGGGTTCATCATAAGGCCGGGTGATCATCCCATTGTCCCCATAATGATAGGCGACGCAGCACTGGCTCAGAGCATGGCTGCCCTTCTCCTCGAAAAGGGTGTTTACGTCATCGGCTTCTCGTACCCGGTAGTACCCATGGGCAAAGCTCGCATTCGGGTCCAGCTCAGTGCCCTGCACACCAGGGACAACTTGGACTTCGCCATGGAGAAGTTCAGTGAGGCCAAAGACGAGATGGGACTCTGAGACGGCCGGACATGGTGATGATCGCTCAATGTGAGCCGTGGCAGAAGACGCAACCGATTCAACGTAAGGGAATATCAAGAATCGATTAGCCCTGGGCACCCCTTGTGGGTGCCCAGGGCGGGCACGATGGCGCGTGATTATAGCCCGCGCGTGCTGTTTGCCGCGTGATCTCGTAGCGCCGGCATCTTGCCGGTGATTCTTGAGCGCGGGAAGATACCGGCGAGACGCCGGCGCTACGAAGACAAGAGCAGGGCGCCTCGTGGTGGGCATCAAGGGACCCGCGAAATTCGGGATTCTGCTGGATTCCGGCGTAACGCGGAATACCGGGGACTTTCATAATCCGTTGTGACTGCGAGGTCATGGACGTTCAAGGGATTGTGTTCTCAGGGCTGTCAAGACAGCCATGACCGAGCGAAAATCTTTGAACGGACAGGATAATTGGAATGAGTACTGCTGAGATACTTGATGTCATTGTAGCTGGTGGCGGACCAAGCGGTCCAGCGGCTGCCAAACGATGCGCAGCGACAGGCTTAACCACATTATTGCTCGCGAAGAAATTACCGCGTGACAAGGTCTGCACCGGCATGGGATGGGTGACTGGGCTCATGACATTATCCGAAGTGAATTCGGAGAAATCCGGCTCTTCGCGTAAGTGCGATTGTCTTCTCTCGAAGAAAAGGATATTTTCAACAGTAGGCACAAGTACTTGTCTCAACGACGATAGCGCTAAGAGAATCCGAGGCGAAGCATGCCAACCCAAATAACCATAGAGCTCCCAGACGACGCCTTTTCAGCTCTTCGGAACAGCCCGGAGAATTTCGTGAAAGAGATGCGATTGGCTGCTGCAGCCAAATGGTACGAGATAGGTTTGGTCTCTCAGTCCAAGGCTGCTGAGCTCGCTGCTGTAAGCCGGGAGCGCTTTCTTGAGGCTCTTTCACGGTTCCATGTTTCTCCTTTCCAAGAGACGCCAGACGAGCTCGTCCGAGTGGCATACAAACTAGGGTTTCAAATCGTACTGACAGAAATGGGGTGATTTTTTCACAATGGGATGACCGTTGGACGGACGTTGAGGCACGGCCAAAAACAGAAAAAAAAGTGTTCTAAGTAAGGTGAGAAGGTTTTGGTCTGGGGCAAGGAGTGTGGGACGCCATGCGGAGCTTTTTTCGGGGTGCGCCGAGCCGTCACTCGACCCCTTGACGGTTTCAAAAGGCTCAAGGCGGCAAGACGGCTGTATAATCGTGGACGGTGAGAACGAAAGGCACTGAGTTATTTGAACCAAGAAAGCATTTTGGGCATCTGTTACTGGTAGCGATAAGCGCTTCAGGTAAACCCATGTGGAGCGAATCGTCACGGGCTTGGCGCAGAGCACGCAACACAAGGGAGGAGCTGAACATGAAAAAGGAAAAGAAGGGACTTGGGCTGCAGGCAGAATCTAACGCAGCACTGGAGCAGGTCCAACACAATAAAGTGGAAATCCGTTTCCCGCAGCAAGATGGTTTTGTGCGGGTAGGGCGTTATAGCTTCAAGGATCTTGACGATCTTCTGTCGTATTTGTCGCAGGCTTTTCCCGTGGAAAGTCATAGCTCGGGCAATCGGTTTTTGCTCAAGCGAAAGGGAAAGTATCAACGAATAAATGAGTCAGGCCAAATAGTCTTCACATTCGGTGATCCGGTACTCGATGTTATTACCGATGAGCATGGATGGATGATCCTCGGCGGCGTGCGCTACGACTTGCACGCTGCGGAGCTAGCTGATCCTGGCAGCCGGGGAGGCGGCATCCGGGCTCTCGATCTGAGCCCGCGCGCTGCCGAGCTCGATTATGTTGTCAGTCGGGCGTCCCTGGGCGAGGGCAACCTCACACTTGTTGAGGCAGGCCCAGAGCATGCGGTGCTGGCATCAAAAAATCCATCGACGATATGGTTTTATGATGGCGCCGCGAAGATGCGGTTCCGTGCCTTCAAGAAAAATTATGGACTGGGCTGGAAAATGGGCGCCGACGTGGAGACGTGGGGTGGTAACTTCACCAGAGCCGAAATTCAGAGCGAGTATGGCTACTGGTTCGTGTCCACCATTTGCGCTGTGGCTAGACGTGACTCGGATAGCGACACTAACGATGATTACGTTGATGAGTACGAGTGGGGCATAGCCAGTGCTTCTCCCAATGGCGTCAAATCTTTCTGCACGGCGACTTGGCGGAATAAGAGCTATGGCGGCACTGTGAGCACGGGAAACTGCGGTTACTGGCTCTGATAGAAGTGTATTCTGCCTATTTATGGGGAGCATGAGAGAGCTTCAGCTCCTCATACAGATGGTGCAACTCCGAGAGCGAGTCGAAGTGACGACCCATGGGTGAGTAATACCCGAGTCGCTCTCGGAGACCGTGATTTTCGATTGAAGATCACCCCCTTGCAGAATCTACATTCCTGATCATCATCTGGCAGGTGTGCTCCACAACGGAGGCAGTTCAAGACATGATCAAGGTTGGAGCGGGAATTTCAAATCATGCCGGAAGCGGTATGTCCATGCGGCCTCGGCTTTCCCGCTGACCCGATGCGAACGCACCGTGTTCGGCCAAGGGCCACCGAAAACATTGCAGTTGACCGGAGGTGTTTGGCAAGATATGCTGGGATATCTGGTGGATATCTGGGGACATACACCTTGTTTCTTCTAAGGTTGACGCTTGCGAGGTCTTCC
>CAYZET010000236.1:0-8489 GCA_964477215.1 uncultured Syntrophaceae bacterium
GAAACCATGACCAAATTTTTTGAGCCAAAGGTGATCAAGGATGTTGCTTAAGACCATCTTTTCCGGATTCGGCGGCCAGGGAGTCCTCATGATGGGATACGTGCTGGCGGTGGCAGGCATGCACGAAGACAAGCACGTGACCTTCCTCCCCGCGTACGGGGCCGAAGTGAGAGGAGGAACGGCAAACTGTACGGTCGCCGTGTCCGATCAGGAAATAGCCTCTCCTGTTGCGTCGTCGCCAGACTATGTCGTGGCTATGAACTACCCCTCCATGATTAAGTACAGGAATATGGTGAAGTCCGGCGGGGTAATGTTTCTCAACAGCGATCTCATTGCAGAGGCTCCTCTGCGTGACGACATCCGGGTGATAAAAGTCCCGGCCAACACGCTCGCTCATGAATTGGGAAACGACAGAGCTCTCAACATGGTGATGCTCGGGGCGGTGGCGCAGGTCACAAAGATGGTTTCCCTGGAAGCGTTGAAAGGGGCGATCGGCACTGTCTTGGAGGGCAAGAAGCAGAGCCTGGTGGATATGAACACAAAGGCGCTTCTCAGAGGAATCGAGTATATATCGTCGGAAAACTAGCTCTCCCTGGAGCCCAGCGCGCGTTCGGCACATGAGCTCGCAAAGGGATAACACGTCTATATTCCGTCTGGTGACGTGACCGATTGGACGAAGGGACCAGGAGGCGAGGCTGCCGCCGGGCCAATCCTTGTACACACTCCTCGGAGCGGTGAAACTCCTGCTCGAACGATAACCACGAAAAGGACCCTGGAGGTCTTGATGAAGACTGTCAAAGAGATCTCAATCAAGCTGGAAAATAAACCGGGCAAACTGTCAGCCCTCAGCGACCTGCTGGCAGCGGAAGGAATAGTCATATTGGCTCTTACGGTGAGGCCTGCCGGGGCTACCGGAATAGTGAGCTTTGTCGTCACGGATCCCCTTCGGGTCGTGAACATTTTGGAAGGTGCCGGTTACAAGGCGACCCTCACGGACATCATAGCCGCGGAGGCTCCTCAGCATCCAGGAGGATTTAGTGCGGTACTCAGGGCGCTCAAGGCTGCCGACGTGAACATTGAATACCTATACACCTGCATCAATTCGAATTTCTCAGGAGACCGTGTCATACTTCTCCTCGGCGTGAGTGATGTATCTGCGGCTCACGACGCGTTGAGTAGGGAGTGGATTCCGGTGTACGGCGAAGAGCTTTACAGCCTGTGAGCATTGCCTGCGGTTGCTGAGTGTTCCGCTGATCGGCCCATTAGGACCGATTTTCGGCAGAAGGGAATTGCGGTCATTGTGCGCGGCAATCTCTCCGGCGCTGCTCCCAAAGAGGGGAAACTGCCCTCACGTGGGTTTGGGTCTGGTTGTCATCGATGATGAAGCAACAGAGTGTCTCGGAGAAAATGCAGCATTCGGGCGAACGCGTCCATTATTACCGGATTTAAGTACCGGCTCTCTCCTTTGTTGAGGTCGTAATACACGTTGAAAAGGTGCTTCTGGCCAGGATAGATGTTGACATCGCAGCAACGCATGTGGGACTTGAGATCCAGGGCCAAACGCATAGCATACTTGACGTCGTATACCTCGTCCTCGTCGCCATGAAAGATTTGCACCGGCGGGAGTCGCATGGGGTCGTAAGGCATAACCCAGGGAGAACCGCCGTAGTTCCAGATCACCGCTTTTATGCGAAGGTCTCTCGACGCGTAGGTGAGGGCTGCGTTGGCGGGCTGCGAATGACCCGAGAACGCAATGCGGCTCGCGTCCACCAATGACCATCTGCAGAGAAAATCGACACATGCCCGGATTGAATTCAGGTACCACTCAATATCGAGCAACAACCGCGCCGCCACAACCCCCTGGTTGACGCTCACCTGGGCGTAGCCGAGTCCCTTATCCCAGGTAAATGGGCCAGGAAAGAGGCTTTCAGGATAGTTTGACGGGTCGACGAGGAGGACTACGAAGCCATAGCTCGCCAGGTGCTGGCAATGTTCATGGTACTGCGGTATGAGATGCGATCCGACCCCTACCCCCACGATTACCGCCGGCAGAGGCCGCTGGACTGCATAGTCCGGGAGAAAGCAGAACCCGGGAAGGTGACTGCCACTAGGCAGCGGAATGTGCACGCGGAAGCTATATCCGAGGGAAGGTGAGGGGAGCCAAATGAGGAAAAGGACCAAACATACGTGACCCATAAATCGGGCAGCCGGAAAGCCTCTCAACGAACTTCCCTCCATACCTCACGAGAAAACATACCAGGAGTTATCGGAAGCGCTGTACCCTAGCCGCTATGCTGGGGCTGCCTATCGAATAACTCATGAAAAGCATAGAACTTAAGGTGGCAACCTAACACTTTTCCTCAACCCAGTCAAGAATCGTGTCGGTTCGAGGTATCCCTACCATGTGAAACGAGGGGAGGCGGCTTCAGCCAGAGCCATTGAGGATGGCGAGAGCAAAGTACCCCGTACAACACCTACTGGCGCTTTACCCTGCGCTCCAATTCTTGGATCTCCTCTTGAAGCCGTTTGTGCTGTTCTTCATCTTTTTCCAGCTCCAATGCCGCCGTGAACCACCGTATAGCGTTTTCCGGCTCTCCTTTTTGACGGTAAATGAATCCCAGGTGCTTCATGGCAAGGATGTGGTTGGGGTCCTGAGTCAATAAGGTGGTCAGGTCCTTGATGGCTTCGTCATATCTGCCAAGCTGTTCAAGAATGTAGGCTCGATTGCCCAGAGCCCTTTGCGACCCTGGGGCGAGCTCGATGATGGCGGTGAGATCCTGAAGTGCCTGATCGTGAGTTTCTACGTCGAAGAAAAGAGATGCTCTCTGCATGAGCAGAGCAGTGTTCTTCGGCTCTAGGCGAACAGCTTCGTTGAGGTCCTTTATCGCCTTGCCGAAATCTCCCGCCAATCTGTGTGCCCACGCGCGAGCCGCAAACGCCTCCGATCGAGCAGGATCCAGTCTTATGACCCTATCCAGGTCCTTCTTAGCCTCGTCCAACCGGCCAAGGATCAGCAGAGCTCTGCCCCTATTGCAGAGGGTGTCGGGATCGTTCTTGTTATCTTTCAACGAATCGGTAAAGAGGCTGACAGCCTCATCCAGCTCGCCCGAGTTTGCCTTTGCTATTCCCTGACGGGTCAGGGGGTGCATACCTTTGTCCGACGCCCCCGGCTTGGCGTACACCAGTGGAAGACAGGAGAGGACCGTACACGGTATGATGAGAAGCTTGGCCCCGATGGCCGCGGTGAGTCTCATGTCTCTCTATCGTTTGGTCCTTTTGGATGTATTACGAGAGAGGGTCTTCTGGGCGGCGGCAGGGGTTCCGCGCATGAAAAACACAAAGAAGTCCTTTGTGTAACCGTCTTCATATCGATTCAGCGTATACTTGGATTGCTCTGGAGAGAGCTTTGCCTTCGTAACAAGACTGCCGTACGTGTCCCTCAAGTAGAGATTGCCCACGATATTTGCAGGGTTGGCATCCGCATGAATACCTCTCGAACAGCCCGCCAGCACCAGAGCCTTGGCGAGGTCCTTGCTCCCAATATGGTGGCCTATGGCGAAAACAAGATTTCCGTCGGGACGTATTCCGAAGGCACTTCTGTGTGCGACGAACCAGTGCTGCTTTCCGTCTACGTCTTTGCCGCCTCCGCCGAGGAGAAATCCAAGACCGATCTCGGAATCTTCTGTCTTGCCATTCTTGGTTATGGCCTGGACCACCATACCGTCCTTCACGATCAGGTGCCTCAGTTGTCGTGCGTCCCGCACAAGATCCTGGGGAATATCGGAGGTCCATTCCTGAATATCTACAGAGCCATCCTTGTAGGAGATCAACGTGGCCATGCCGTCGACCATCGGATAGATGACCTTGCCTCGAAAGATTGCACCTGCACCCTGAGAATGTCTCTGCTGCCACATGGCGTTCGTTATTGCCAGCACCCTGGGCGTTAGGGTGGGCTCGACCTCTGAGAAGGCCTTTGCAGCCCCGGGTTCCTGTGACCCAACGTAATACTGGAGAAAAGTCTTATTCATATCGATGATCATCATGTAGACGATAGCATTCGGAAAATCCACACTGGGCCGGTAAAAAGTGCGATACACGACCGGTCGGCCTTTAGAGTCTCGGGGCGAGCCCGCCGATTCCCAAACCCCTTCTCCAGGAAGGGTGGGAGATGTGTAAAGAGGCTTAATGTTATCGAGACTGAGGAGATCCAGAGGATCCCGAGCGAGGAGATCTGGGTCGTCTCCCTGTAAGGCTACCCCTCCGTCCGCATTGGACTCCTCGCTCTTTTCCATCTGTTGCGAGGATGCGCAAGCAGGCTCCGCGGGGAACCCGTCGATTTCCGTTCGTGAATCCGCGTGGAGGTTGAGCGCCGACCATCCCACGAGGGCTGCTACCACCGTACACAGTATGCCTCTAAACAAAGGAAACCACCCTCACCAATTTTCGTAAGCGAATCTCCTCAGAGGAGCTCATCCCAGCGTCCAATTCTTATACCGCAGAATGCGAAAAATTTCAACCGGAACCCTCTGGGGATCTTGTTGGCCGCTTATGTTGGAGGGACACGTGAGGAGGAAGCGCGTCCCGTGCTCCAGAGCAAGAGCTGCCTGGCATCATCCGTAACCATCTCTACCTGATTAAGCCGTAGTCGCCACTGAAGGCCCGACTGTTCTCCGCTTCCGAATGCACGAATGATCACGCTCTGGTGCCTCTCGGGTAGCCATCTTTCCCCGCATAAGAACCCACCTGATGCGGGACCCCGGACAAAGGACGAAATTCGGGACCTCCGTGTTCCCTCATGAGCCATATTCGCCAAGAGCCCTGATTAGCATCTCCTTGGGAACAGGTCCGAAAAAAGCGTTCTTGATCTCACCGTTGCGAATAATGAAGATAGTTGGAATTCTACTAATGCCGAATCTCCGAGCGATGAGGTTCTTGTCTGTATCAAGTTTTCCCACGATCACACGGTCTTTGAGGTCGTCGGCAAGCTCCTTCATGATGGGGTCCAACATTTTGCACGGGGAGCACCACTCGGCGTAGAAGTCTACTACTACCGGCCGCAGCATAGATGCTTCCACCACTTCCTTCTCAAAATTCTCATCAGTGAAGCTTTTCACATACCCCTGTTTTTCGACCGTCCCCCGGTTCTGATAAGCCGCCCACACGATAATCGAACCAGCAACAAAACAGAGAGAAACGGTTGTCACGATAGCGATGCGAGACCTCTTCATCTGTCCTCCAGAAGGGCAGGAAACTTTCTTCTTATTGTAACCACTTTTCCTGACATTGCCAATGTTAACCGTTGACGTGCCGTGCAGAGATGTCGAACGCTCTACAAGGTGAGGGAAAGCTTCTACATAAGGTCTATTGGGTCGACGTCGATCACCACCTTAACCCCGTAGCCCTTGAGATAACCTTCTGCGCGCAAGGCCTTGGCAAGATCTCGCACGCAACCGCGCTCTCTTCCTTTAATGAGGACTTGCCATCGGAATTTGCCTACGAGCTTTTTGCGCGGACAGGGAGCGGCCCCCAGCACGGCCAGCTCACTCGACTCTCCCTTGAGGAGTCTCGCTGCGCTAGCGATCTTGGCAGCACGGCTTTCAACGCGTTTTTCATTGTTTCCTTCGATCCTCAGGAGAATCAGGTGCCCGAATGGAGGGTAGAAGAGCTCCTGACGTGCCACGGAGTCCTTTTCGAGGAATGCCTCGTACTCGTGACCTGCGGCATGTTGAATCGCTGCGTGATGAGGGTCGAAGGTTTGCAGGATTACTCTTCCCGAATCCGAGGCTCTGCCGGTCCTTCCAGCCACCTGGGTGAGCATCTGAAAAGTTCTCTCCCCGGCCCTGAAGTCAGGAAAATGGAGAGACAAGTCCCCGCACAGGATTCCGACCAGGGAAATCCCGGGGAAGTCATGCCCCTTAACTATCATCTGAGTTCCCGTCAGGATGTCGATCTGTCTGTTTCTGAACCGATCGAGGATTCGCTCCAGCTCGTCCTGCTTTCTGGTCGAGTCACGGTCGAGTCGTTCGATGCGCGCGTCGGGGAAGTGCATCGATAGCTCTTCTTCCACCTTCTGAGTTCCCACTCCTCCGAAAAACAGCCTGGCTCCCGAACACTGGGGGCACAGCGGTGGCGCAGCCCGTGAGAAGCCGCAAAGATGACATCTCAGTGCCCGCGCCTTTTTATGATGTGTCAGGCTGACATCACAATTGGGGCATACAAACACGTGGCCGCACGAACGACACTGTGCGAAGGTGTCGAATCCTCGCCGATTTATGAAAATCACCACCTGTTCCTGCTTGGAGAGCGCCTCCCGGATGTTCGTAAGGAGCACAGGCGTGAGGAAGGCTCCTTTGCTGTCCTTGGCTGTAGTTCCCCTCAAGTCCACGAGCTCGACGGTCGGCAAGGGGCCACCATGGGAACGCACGGGAAGGTCGAGCCTCGTTATCCTTCCCCGCTGCGCGTTGACAAACGTCTCGAATGAAGGAGTGGCGCTGCCGAGGATGACGGTTGCCCCTTCAAGTTTTCCTCTCACCAGGGCCATGTCTTTGGCATTGTACGGGCAACTGTCTTCCTGCTTGTACGATGGGTCATGCTCCTCGTCCACGACGATGAGCCCCAGGTTTTCCAGGGGGACAAAAATTCCTGAGCGCGCTGCGATAACCACATTCACCTTTCCTGAGCTGATCCTCCGCCATTCGTCGAGCCTTTGGGCGCGAGTCAGTCCGCTGTGAAAAAGGGCAATCCCCCCGCCGAGACGACGGAGAAATCGGCGGGCTAACTGGGGAGTCAGCGCGATCTCCGGTACGAGAACGAGTGATGTTTTCCCGTGTTCCCGTGCTCGGGCGATGGCACGAAGGTACACTTCGGTTTTTCCCGAACCAGTAACTCCAAACAAGAGGAAGGGATGAAAGCCCCCGGCCTGAAGGGCTTCGTCTATCTGTCTGAAGGCCTCTTGTTGATGGGGGGTCAAGTCCGGAGGATTCTCGCTCGATGGCCACTCCGTCCCGAGTGGGTTGAGCAACTCAGGAATGTGGTTGCTCCGAACCTTGGTTCTCGGGCGGGCAATTCTCTCCTCCACGCGGATCCACTGGCGTCGCTGGGCTTCATCCAGGCCTTCCTTTCCCACGACCTTAGCGAGATCCTTGCACGAAATTGTTCCAGTCCGGAGCACCCTGTCTCGCACAGGATTTTCTGATGCCGCCTGTAGTGCGGCAAACCACTTTCTTCCCTCAGGGGTGAACAGAGCCCAGGGCTGGGATCGCCTCTCGGAACCTGGTGGGAGAGCCGTCTTCAGGACCAGCCCCACCGGAAGCAAGTAATAGTCCGCGATCCACTTCAAAAAGCTCCACAGGTTTCGCGTTAGGTATGGCTCTTCCTCAGGCACATCGGTGATTTCCTTGATCTCGCCACCGGGGTTCGAGGATGAGGGGTAGTCGACCACGAAGCCTGCACATATCTTCTTGCGAAAAGGAACAATTACGCGTCGCCCAACCTGCACACGATTCTTGAACGCATCGGGCGCCCGGTACGTGAAGACGCCGGCGAGCGGAAGCGGGATCGCTACGTCAACGAGAGGCGTTACCTCTTCGCTCATGTGTTTTCCCCGCGTGCGGCGGCGAACACTATCATGTGTCTTGGCGAGTGACGCCGCGGTTCAAGGAGGCTCGGACAGTCATCAGCGCTTAGGCCGTGCCGGCACAGTTCCTCCCCCAATGGGCTGAAGCACGAGAGAATGGCAGGCATCTTGCCGATACCCTTTTGGTCGAGTCGCTCTTTAGAGCAACTTCTCGAGCCTCTCGCAATCGTCATAAACAGTCTCCCACTGGCCCCGAATCATCTATCAGAGACCGACGGCGTTGACAAGACCTTCAGGAAAGCGCACTCTACGGCACAACGAGAGGGATCGCCGGACGCGCTCCTTCTCGGGGGACCCAATCACGCGCTTTTCGGAAATTTCGCTGCACCATGATCCAGACCTTCTTACTGAGCCGGCGTGGCCTGGCATTTCTCTGCTGCCTGTTCGCTGCCGCACCGTTCCTCGCCGTCTCCTATCCCCCCATCACCGATCTGCCTCAACATAGCGCTCAGATTCGTCTGTTCTTGGACACGGTCGCTAATCCCGAGGGATCGCCATACAGGATTCAATGGCTTACACCGTATAGTCTGTCCTACCTCATCCTGGGAGCTTCATGGGCTCTTTTCGGACCCATGGACGCGGGGCGACTGGCGATGCTCGCCATTGTGCTGCTCTGGGTCATGGCAATTCATGGCGTTGCGTCCAAAAGAAACCGGGTTGCCGCCAGTGCGTGCATAGCTTCCGTATTTGTCCTCAACCATATAGTGAACTGGGGATTCTACAGCTTTAGCGTAGGATTTCCCGTATTCTGTCTGTGGCTTGCTTTGACAGCGGAGAAGCAATGGTTCCAATTTCGACTTGGTCGAGCAACTGTTCTCTTAGGTGTGGGATTGCTTCTCTACACAAGCCACGT
>CAYZET010000237.1:0-8488 GCA_964477215.1 uncultured Syntrophaceae bacterium
GGGCCTCGTGCCCATGGTGTATTACGGGCTGCTCTACCATCCCGCGTGCAAGGCTCTTGACTTGTCCAGCTTAGAAATAGCGATCAGCGGGGGGGCTCCTCTCTCTTACGAGATCTACGAGAAATTCTGTGCCCGGTACGGGATCGATGTGTTCCATGGATATGGGCTCACAGAAGCCTCTCCTGTGGTATCGTGGAACAACATCAACGTTTCGAACAAGCCCCGCACCGTAGGGCCGCCGATCCCTGATGTCACGGTAGAGATCCATGACGACGATGGAAATCGTCTCCCAGTTGGAACAGAGGGTGAAGTCGTCGTTCGCGGTCCCAACGTAATGCTCGGATACTTTGAGAAACCCAATGAAACGAAGACGGTGATACGAAACGGGTGGCTTTACACGGGCGATGTGGGATTCCTTGACGAGGATGGCTATATCACACTAACCGGGTTGAAAAAGGACCTCATTATAACATCAGGCTTCAATGTCTATTGCCAGGAAGTGGAAGAGATTCTGATCCGCCATCCCCAGGTTTCGGACGTGGCCCTTGTAGGCGTAGACGATCTGATGAGGGGGCAGGTAATCGAAGCCCTTGTCGTTCCCGAACCGGGAACGAAGCCGGAAGAGCGTGACATCACCCGCTTTTGCAGGGAGTATCTGTCTCGATATAAGTGCCCGCGCAAGGTGGTCCTCGTGACCGAGATTGTCAGGGATGCCCATGGGAAGCCCGTGAGTTGGAGCTGATTCGCGGGGCTTGCCAGCACTTGTCATTGAAGGACTCGAAAGTCAGTCTCCAACTCACATGAGGACCGACTTGCGTGCACGGGCTTGGTGGGGAACCTTATCCAGCCGAGGGCTTACGGGTCCCTTAGGATGGAATTGCCTCTCGAATGGGAGGGCTCGTGATTGAAGCTTTTCTCGCGCGCTATTGAGTTGATCCTCCCGCCGAAACTCGGGCAGGTACCCGATTACAGGAAACGGGTAGAATGGCTGATATTGCTTCGTTTGGTCGTAACCACGTTTCTCCTGGGTGCGACTCTCTTCTTTCAGCTTCAGGAAAGCCACTCTCTCTTCGTTGATGCGGTAGTTCCGCTCTACGTGCTCGTTGGCACAATCTTTGTCCTGAGCCTCCTATACGCTCTGAGTTTGCCGGCAATCCCGAACCTGGAGATCTTCTCTTTCTGCCAGGTCATCATAGACGTCGGGTATGCCACGGTCTTGATCTACTTCACGGGGGGCGCCTCCAGCGTCTTCACCCTCCTGTACATTTTCCCGATCGTTGCAGCAGGCATTCTGCATTTGCGACGAGGCGCGCTGATCATAGCGTCGATGTGCTCGGTGATCTTCGCACTCCTGGCGACCTCGCTCTTTCACGGGGTTATTCCGCCGAGCGCATGGCCTTGGGAAAGCCCCTGGGGAAGCCAAAACTGGGGCTACCTCCTGTGGATCCTTCTCGTTCATGTTACGATGTTCTTTATCGTTGCAATAATCGCCAGCTCCGCTGCCGAGCAACTCCAAACCGTGCGGACGTCGTTAAATCGGAGAGAGCTCGACTACCAGAAGCTTTCCCAGTTGTACACGAACATCGTGACATCTATTCCCAGTGGAATCATAACCACTGACGCCGAGGACAGGATCACTTTTGTTAATTCGCGAGGTTCTGCACTCCTGGGAACAGTGCTTTCCGACCTGATCAGTTTTCCGCTGCGTACTATCTTTCCAGTCGTCTCCGATAGTATTGCCAGGTCCGGCGTGCGGCAAGAGATTTACCGGACCGTAAAGGAAGTTGGGGGAAGGCAAGTACATATGGAGTTATCGGTGTCGGACCTCAAAGATGCTGATGGCGTTCCTCACGGCAGGCTGGTGGTATTTGAGGATGTAACCGAGTGGCGAAAGATGGAGGAGCGGGTGAGACAGAGCGAACGTCAAGCCGCTTTTATGCGTATTGCCGCGGGAATGGCACATGAGATACGCAATCCGCTTGCATCTATCAGAGGGGCCACGGAGCTCCTTGGCAAACTGTCGTACGGATCGGGAGATCAACAGCGGTTGCTCGATATAGTTCTGCGGGAATCCGATCGTCTGAATGGATTGCTGACAGACTTCCTGGTGACGGTATCCAACCGCAAGCCCAAGAGGGAGCGGTTTTCGCTCAGTGCGTTGGCAGAGCAAACGGTGGCCCACTTTTCGTCAGCGCTGCGATCGACGAGAAGGCTGGCGGTCGAGGCACTCATCAACAAGGGGGTGGAAGTGGAAGGGGAGCCGACTCAGCTCAAACGAGCCTTCTGGAACCTCCTTTCAAACGCCGCTGATGCCACGGAGGAGGGTGGAACGATCCAGGTGGTGTTGGAATGCGACGCAGATGAAGGGTGTGCGATCTTAAGGGTTCAGGACTGGGGCTGCGGCATACCTCCCGAAATCAGTGATCGGATTTTTGATCCGTTCACGACGACCAAAGAGCGGGGTACAGGGCTAGGCTTGTCATTCGTCCTCAGCGTTGTGAAGGCCCATCACGGGACCGTTGACGTGGACAGTGCGACCGGGTCCGGAAGCGTATTCGTTGTCAAGCTACCCCTGGCTAAGCCGGACATGACCCCACAAATCACGGAGCTGAATAATGGCCGAGTGTCTTTTGATAGTGGATGATGAACCAAGCATACGTGAATTTCTCGAGATCATGCTCTCTCACGACGGTTATGAGGTGCGAGCTGCCGCGACGGGCGAAGAAGCCATCAAGCTTTATCGTCAACATGAGCCGGACCTGGTGCTGACGGACGTGAAAATGCCGGGCATGAGCGGCCTTGATTTGCTCCGGCAGATTCACTCGATCGATCCTTCTGTGCCGGTTATCGCCATAACAGCGTACGCATCGGCAGATGATGCTCTGCGCGCGGTGAAAGAAGGCGCGTATGATTATGTCTCCAAGCCCTTTGAGATAGACGATCTGCGTATCATCATCCGTAATGCGCTCGAGATGCGGAGACTACGCAAAGAAAATACGGACTTGAGGCGGTGTGTTGACAGCGGGAGGCGCTTCGGCGAGATCATCGGCGTGTCCCCTGCCATGGAAGAGATCTTCACGCTGATATATCGCATTGCTCCGTCACGGGCCAACGTCTTGATCATAGGAGAATCGGGAACGGGTAAGGAGCTCATCGCCAAAGCCATACATGCCAATTCGCCCAGAAAGAGCTACCCGTTTGTCGCTGTGAACTGTTCCGCTATTCCCGAAAGCTTGCTGGAATCCGAGCTCTTCGGGCATATGAAAGGATCCTTTACGGGTGCCGTGACTGACAAACGCGGGCTTCTGGAAACTGCACATATGGGAACCGTGTTTCTCGACGAGGTGGGGGAGATACCTGTTGCCACACAGGCCAAGCTCCTGCGTTTCCTCCAGGAGCGGGAATTGCGAAGAGTGGGAGATACCGATCAGAAAGCAATCGACGTGAGGATCATTGCGGCCACAAACAAGCACCTGGAAAGAGAAATGGAATTGGGGAACTTCAGGGAGGACCTCTACTATCGCCTCAACGTGATCCGGATTCGAGTTCCCCCTTTACGGGAGCGAGAAGAAGACATCCCCCTCCTAGTAGACCACTTCATGAGAAAGTATGCTTCAGAGCAGGGCAAACGGATCTCACGGGTGTCCTCTCTTGCCGCGCAGGTATTGTGCAATTACCATTATCCCGGAAACGTGCGAGAACTGGAAAACATCGTCGAACGGTGTGTCACGCTGGAGCAATCGGATCAGCTTACCGCGGAGAATCTGCCGCCAAAATTGATTGAAGTGTGCCGCCGCTCAATCCCTGCGTACGAGATCGACATCCCTCCTGAAGGTATCGATCTCAACGAAGCGCTCGAGTCTATGGAAAGGAAGCTCATCATCAGAGCACTTGATTTGGCGGAAGGCAATAGAGGCAGAGCGGCACAACTGCTTGGAATAACGTTAAGATCCCTCCGATACCGGCTCGTCAAGCTGGACATGGATCAGGAATATCAACAAGGTGACTCAGCCGAAGCGAACTGAACCTTCACTTCCGCTGATACAAGGCCAACCGCTACGATCGGAGGAACAACGAATGAAGGATTATGCGCTCGTGCTCGCGGCGGATCTCCCCACCCCGAAGGAGGTCCTATCCATAGTAAGAGTCGTGGGCCCCGTTCTCGATGGAATCAAGGTGGCCGTTTCCACCATGCTGGAATCAACCATAGACCTTCTGGGGAGAATCCGCGACGAGATAGGAAGCAAGCCTCTGTTGGTCGACCTCAAGGTCGCGGACATCGGTTTTTCGAGTCAGGGGGGATGGCAGGGAACGAACGCCAAGATAATAGGCAAACTGGCGAATTCCGGAGCTACCCACGTGACGGTCCATGGATTTCCCGGTCCCGTTTCTGTGGCCGAGGCGGTTGGAGCTGGACAGGAGGCCGGGATTGGCGTTCTGCTTCTGCCCCTCATGAGTCACGCCGGCGCCAGGCTGTTCTTTTCTCGGCCAATGGAACGGACGGATCTGATCTATGCATGCGAAAAGGCCGGTTTAAAGCTGAAATTTCCAGACTTGCCGTGCTCCGATGTGACCGAAGGGATTCTCCTGCTCGGAGAGGCGTTGAACGTGGATGGATACATCGGTCCGGCAACGAGACCCCACGATCTGCAGCGCTACCGGTCGATTACCCGGCGTCCCCTCTGGTGCCCCGGCTTCGGTCGTCAGGATCGTCAGGGGAGAGGAGTCGAAGAGCAGTTTCGGCAATGGGCGGAGATTGTGGGACCTTCGTCGGCAGCAATCGTGGGCTCTGCTGTGTTCAAAGCAGCAGACCCCTTGGCTGCTGCCGAGGAATTGGTCCAGATCCGAGATGCTGCAGTCGAGCATGCTACGGCCGAGGACATGAAAAACAGGTCCGTTGCCCATTGGCAAACGGGGTCATAGGCGACCGCGTGAAAGCACTGGTCGCGCTCCACTATCCCCAAAGGAGGGGATCATGTCGAAAGTCATGATTCACCCGGCCACGTACGAAGATGTGCATCCGGCTGTAGATAAAGCCTTCGAGCTCTTTCCCCTCGATTTTCACGGGAAAAGGGTATTAATAAAGCCCAACGTGCTGCGCGTATCTGAGGCCCGGGAGGGTATAGTCACGCACCCGCAGGTCCTGCGCGCGGTGGTTGAGAAGGTGGAATCCATGGATCCCGCATCCATTGTGGTCGGCGACAACCCGGGCATTTTCAGCTATGGGGCAAATGAAGAAAGCTTCAGGCAAACTGGGCTCATGGATGCCGCAAAGGGCTATTATCAGAACATCGGAACCGATTCCGTCGGAGTACCGTTCAATCCCGACCTGTTGCCCACTGTCAGCGTTTCCCGCGTCGTGTTGGAAACAGATGTCCTCATTAGCCTCCCCAAATTCAAGACCCACGGGCTTACCGTTATGACCGGAGCGATCAAGAACAGCTACGGCTTCCTGCCAGGTGCGCAAAAAGCGGCCTTACACAAGGCAGCCGGCAGTCCCGCGCGTTTCCATGAAGCCATTGTGGAGGTGTTTCGCATCCGCGTGCCCGATCTGATCCTCGTCGACGCTGTGGTCGGAATGGAGGGCAACGGTCCGGCCTCTCCCGACCTGCGCTACATCGGGCTTATGCTGGCTTCAGATGACGCTGTCGCGCTCGACACGGTGATCGCCTCTATGATGGGTTGCGACCCCGCACGTCTCCGATTTCTTCAAAAGGCCCAGGAGCTGGGCTTGGGGCATCACGATCTGGGGCGTATAGAGCTCCTGGGAGAGCTGAGACGTCTCCCTGATTTCCGGCTCCCTCCTTTGGGAGGGGAAGCTATCCTGAACAACGAGGGATTGCAGGCTGCGATCACCAGTCGCATTCGTTTGCGACCCAAGGCCGATCCTGATACCTGCACGGGATGCGGAACGTGCGTCGATCACTGCCCGGTTTCTGCCCTGACAATGAACGACGACCTCCCCGAAGTCGAGGAAAATACCTGCATCTCATGTTTCTGCTGCCAGGAAATGTGTCCTGAGAAGGCGATCACCTTACAGTAGATCCCACGTTCCGCGCCCCCGGACGGCCATGGACGCCCACCCGGCAGGTCTTGGGGCTTCTAATGCTGCACGTCGATCGAGGCTTCGTAAACCGCACATAATTTGTGGGCCCTATTGTGCTCTGTGCTTCCACGACAAAAGGGCTTTTTCATCCACATGACGGCGGCCTTGCATCCTGCAAGTCGCGTGGGACCCAGTAGCCGTAAACCTATCTGGCGGTGGCCAATGAGCTCCCCATCGAAGGAAAACCCGCTGACGTTGTAGCTGTTGTTGAAGCCTACCATCAGTGCCTCCAGCAGACAGACCGGCCGAAGCTCTTATTCTACGGCAATCCGGGGTGCTTATCACGGAGCCGGTGTTGGAATGGTGCACGCAAAACCTGAAGCATTTGAAGACAGTAGACATGGGACGAGGGCTCCGCTATCTGCAGGAGGACAATCCACGGCTTATCGGTTCGGAGTTGGCATGCTGGTATAAGAATCTGTCCTGACACTGTTTTGCGTCCAGTAAATGACTTGGAGGAGACGGCTGACAAACATTCGGCCGTGTCCCAATTTGAAAATTCTCCGAGAAAGGTCTTGTTCATTCATGGGAAGTCCCTCTATCCTGGTATGAGTCAGATTTCACCAAACGGGAGGATATGCCGGTCCCGCAATGTCTTACTAAATGGGTTCATCCCATTTTCCCATTTGACATGAATAGGCTCTGGTGATACCTTATTCAAGGAGGAATACCATCATGGAAACGAGGAAAGTAGATTCACGAGGTCGAATCAATCTTGGCAAAGAGTTCGCCAACAGGACAATCTTATTTGAAAAGATCGGAGAAACGGAGTTTAAGCTGGAACTCGCCGCCGTCATACCGGAGAGGGAACTTTGGCTCTATAAGAATCCTGAAGCAAAGGCTCTGCTTGAGATCGGTTTGGAGCAAGCCAAAGCAGGAGTCTTCAGCGCATCTCCTCCTGATCTCGATGCTGACCAAGCCCTAGTAGATCAGCTTGAGGATTAGAATGGGAGTTACCCTTATTTGGACCCAAAAGGCACGGGAGACCTACGACCGGCTGAAAGCCGACGCCATTTCCTCTTTAGAAGCAAGACAAAGGAAGAGGAAGCCGAAAGCCTCTCAAGCCGAAGGTCTTTTCAAGCAAGTAAAGAAGTGCGTCGATTTCCTCAAGGAGAACCCTCGGCACCCCGGGTTGAGTACCCACGAATTCCATTCTAAGGAACATCCTCATACGCCCGGAGGGAAAGTGTTCGAGGCGCATATTCAGCAGAGTTCTCCCGGCGCTTACCGACTTTTCTGGTGTTACGGTCCTAAGAAGGACGAGATTACGATCATAGCAATAACTCCACATCCGTGAAGGAATTAGAGTTATGGCATCCATCCGAGCGGTCGAGTGTCTGTTCCGCCTCAGTTGGAAAGGGACAAAGCTTCCGTTAAGATAGTCTCACGAGCAGGCGCAGGACATGGCACGAGGAGGCGAAGAAGGAATTTCACGAGTGAGGAGAAGGTGCGGATTCTCCGCAGGCACCTTATCTGTCAGGTGCCGGTATCGGTTTTGGACAGAATTCCGGGAAGAATTCTGGGGACACAACCCTGTTTTTCACACTGGGAGCTTTCGAGGTCTCCCTGGTTGTCCCTTGCTCGGGTCCCGGTCGGCAAGCCCCTCTACGGTCGTTACAAAGGATCCGTCGCCCGCGGGTCGCCTCCTCCGCGTTGCCTGTCGAAGCTCTTCATGGGACCGCCTTCCGCGTCTAGAAAATTAGCATTATGTCCCCCGATTCACGGCGGAACTGAAAAAGGACTTGACGATATCTATGTCTTCATATATTAGTATGCATGCATACTGTATAGGGCACGCCAATTTCTAAGGAGGATGAATCTTGCCTATCACCCGCATTCTCTTCGCAGCAGCTCTTCTCGTCGTCACGGCCGCCGCGGCTAATCAAGCTCCAGCAGGCATACTTGGCGACATATTGTCATACGTCTCGGGCTACCCTGAAGATGTCCAAGCTCAGGGCTACTATCCTCAGTACAACGCGAACAACAGGTATCAATACCAGGTGACCTATTACGGCCCTGGAGCCAACCAACAATACCCGCAGTCCCCGGCGAATCCCTATGGCCAATACGCCTCGGCCTCCCCGGCCCAAGGGTATCCGCAGTATCAACAAACCGTACCCCAGGGACAAGTGATGGCGGATCCCGGGCGAGGTGTGCGGAGAACGGCCGTCTCTCCGAAGCCATCTCAGAAGCACGTTGCGGCGAGCCAGGACCGCCGTACCCCACAAGTACAGTCTCGAAACCCTACGACGTACCGCCAGCCGGCCCCTGTGCCACAGCAGGTCACCCAGCCGTATAGCAATTCTTTTCATACACCGCAGCCCTACTACGGATCCTATTCCCCGCAGCAGACGCAATCAAATGGATCCTCTTATTACGCGA
>CAYZET010000238.1:0-1247 GCA_964477215.1 uncultured Syntrophaceae bacterium
GGTGCCGATTCTGCTTGGCAGGCTCTTGAGGAACCAGATGTGAGCTACCGGTGTGGCAAGCTCAATGTGGCCCATCCTCTCTCGCCGCACCTTAGACTGGATCACTTCGACGCCGCACTTTTCGCAGATGGTGCCACGGTGCTTCATCCGCTTGTATTTGCCACAATTGCACTCATAGTCCTTAACCGGCCCAAAGATTTTCGCACAGAATAGCCCATCGCGTTCGGGCTTAAAGGTTCTGTAATTTATCGTTTCCGGCTTCTTGACTTCTCCGTGAGACCACGACCGGATCTTCTCCGGAGATGCCAGAGAGATTCTCACAGCATTAAAGTGCACAGGATCTTTCGGCTTCTCAAAAAAGCTGTAGTAAATGTCTTCCAAGGTCTTCCCTCCTTGGTTGTAGTTATGAGGGACATCCCGATCCGACCGCTGGGTCGAACCGGGTCAGTCTGCATCTTCTCGTGGAGTCCATCTATCGGCCTGCGGCAACCACAGGCTCACCCTCGAGGAGCTCCATATCCAGAGCCAGTGACTTGATCTCCTTGACCAGCACGTTGAAAGATTCAGGAAGCCCCGGCTCGAGCACGTTGGTACCCTTTACGATGCTTTCGTACATTCTCGTACGGCCCGTCACGTCGTCGGATTTCACGGTAAGAAATTCCTGGAGCGAATAGGCCGCTCCGTACGATTCCATGGCCCAGACTTCCATTTCTCCGAGCCGCTGGCCGCCGAACTGTGCCTTTCCCCCAAGAGGCTGCTGGGTCACGAGCGAGTACGGCCCTATGGCCCTCGCGTGAATCTTGTCATCGACCAGGTGATGGAGTTTCATCATGTAGATGATGCCTACAGTGACATTCGTGTCGAACGGATCACCGGTCCGACCGTCGTACAGGCGAGTCTGCCCACTCGGCGGAAGGCTCGCTTGCTGGAGAAGATCCTTGATCTCGCTCTCCCGGGCCCCGTCAAACACGGGGGTAGCGATGGGAATGCCTTCTTCAAGGGAGGCCACGAACCTCTTCACCTCATCGTCATCCATCTCTTCGATGACGGATTGAGCCTTCTTTCTCCGTTCAACCTCGCGACCGTCAAAGATTTCGAGCAGTCTGTGTCGAAGCTTTTCCGGAGAGTACTGTTCGTCGATCATCTTGTTAAGCGCCTGTCCAAGACCGCGAGCCGCCCATCCCAGATGCGTTTCGAGAATCTGTCCCACGTTCATACGGGACGGAACGCCCAGGGGGTTCAGCACG
>CAYZET010000238.1:1257-8439 GCA_964477215.1 uncultured Syntrophaceae bacterium
GAAGTACGGCATATCTTCCTCGGGAAGGATTCTCGAGAGAACGCCCTTGTTTCCATGGCGCCCCGCCATCTTATCTCCTACGGAGAGCTTCCTTTTTATGGCAATGTAGACTTTCACGAGCTTGATCACTCCGGGCGGGAGCTCATCCCCCTTCTTGAGCCGGCTGATACGCTCGTCGTAATGCATCTTCCAGAAGTGTTTCTGGTCTCCCAAACGCTCCAGGATTCGAACCACTTCGTCTTCCGTGGTGGTATCGTTCTTCAGTGAGACATCCCGCAGCAGATCGAGAGGAACCGTGTCCATGAACTGCTCGGTTATGGTCTCCCCCTTTCGGATATATACTCGGCCCGTATGCGGATCGATGAGTTGAGCGGCAACAACTTTGCCCACCAACATTCCCCGGATGCGCTCCCGTGCGCCTTCTTCCACGATACGGAGCTCGTCGTCACGGTCCTTGCTCAGTTTGGCGATCTCTTCGTTCTCAATGGAGATCGTCCTGCTATCTTTGTCAGTACCCTTCCGGGAGAAGATCCGCGCGCCGATGACCGTTCCCTCCACTCCGGGTGGGACCCTGAGAGAAGAATCCCTCACATCGCCGGCTTTCTCTCCGAAGATCGCCCGCAAGAGCTTCTCTTCCGGAGACAGCTGGTTTTCACCCTTGGGCGTAATCTTACCAACCAGGATGTCGCCCGGTTTGACTTCCGCGCCGATGCGGATCACCCCCGACTCGTCCAGGTTTCGCAGCGCCTCCTCACCCACGTTGGGAATATCTCGCGTGATTTCTTCTTTGCCCAGTTTCGTGTCCCGGGCCATCACTTCGAATTCCTCGATATGGATGGAGGTGAAAATGTCTTCTTTGACTATTTTCTCGCTGACGAGGATGGAATCCTCGTAATTGTACCCGCCCCACGGCATGAATGCGACCAGAACATTCCTGCCTAGCGCCAGCTCGCCTTTGCTGGTGGCCGGGCCGTCGGCGATAACCTGTCCTTTGCTTACCCGATCGCCCTTCTTGACGACCGGCTTCTGATTGATGCACGTGTTCTGGTTGGAGCGCTGATACTTGATCAGGTTGTAAATATCCACACCTGGATCCAAGTCCTTTTCCCCCAGATCCAACGCCTTGATCACGATCCTCGTGGCATCCACGGAATCGACTACTCCATCCCGCTTGGCCACTACCGTCACGCCGGAATCCGTGGCTACCACGGATTCCATGCCCGTCCCCACGAGAGGGGCCTGCGTGGTCAGCAACGGGACCGCCTGACGCTGCATGTTAGACCCCATGAGCGCACGGTTTGCGTCATCGTTCTCGAGGAACGGGATCAGAGAAGCGGCAACCGAAACGAGCTGATTCGGGGAAACGTCCATGAGGTCCGGGTCATGTCGGCTCACGAGGGCGAACTCGCCGTCTTTCCGGCGAACGGAAACAAGGTCAGAAGCCAGACAACCGTTGGTGTCTACAGGAGCGTTTGCCTGCACAATCACATGGCCTTCCTCATCTAAGGCAGTCAGAAACCGGATTTGTTCCCCCACCTTCGTGTCCTCAACCGGCCGGTACGGGGTCTCGATGAATCCGAACTCATTAACCCTCGCGTAAGTAGAAAGAGATACAATCAAGCCGATGTTCGGGCCTTCAGGGGTCTCGATGGGACAGATGCGGCCATAGTGCGTCGGATGCACGTCACGCACCTCGAATCCGGCGCGCTCCCGCGTAAGACCGCCGGGACCTAGCGCGGAGAGCCGTCGCTTGTGCGTGATCTCGCTCAGCGGGTTAGTCTGGTCCATGAACTGCGACAGTTGCGAAGACCCGAAGAATTCCTTCACCACAGCGGTCACAGGCTTGGCATTGATCAGGTCGTGGGGCATAAGCGTCTCCACATCCTGGAGGCTCATACGCTCCTTGATAGCACGCTCCATGCGAACGAGACCTATGCGGTACTGGTTTTCCAGCAGCTCACCAACCGAGCGAACCCGCCGGTTCCCCATGTGGTCGATGTCGTCCGTCGCCCGGCCGGGTCTACCTTCTTTGAGCTCGAGCAGATACTTCACGGCCAGCATGATGTCCTCCGACCGCAAAGTCCGCAAACCCAGGGGTGCCTGCTCCATGGAGATACCGAGCTTTCTGTTGAGCTTCAATCGCCCCACCCGTGACAGATCGTAGTATTCCGTCCTGAAGAAGAGATTGTTGAAGAAGGTCTTGCTAATTTCCACCGTGGCGGGGTTTGACGGCCTCAGCCGCCTATATATTTCTATCTGCGCGTTCAAAGTCTCATTACTGGTCGGATCGTCGGTCTCCTGCTTGCGGTAGTCCTCTATTACTCTGCTCGGCCTATCGTCGATCTTGTCTTCCAGCAGAGTATCGCGCAGGGCTGGGGACACAATGCGCTCTTCAATGAACAGGCAGTCGAAGCTCAGAATGTTGCGGCGCTGCAAGTCCTCGATAAAGGAATCCACCTCGTCCAGGGAGATCTCTTTGTTGCAGGGCGCCACGACCTCTCCCGTTGCTTCATCGATGATATCGTGGGCAAGCACTTTCCCTGCAAGCTCTTCTCTCTTCATGGGCAGAGGGGCAATCGTCCTGTCAGCAAGCCGTTTGACTGCGGCCCGGGTGATCTTCTTGTTCTTACGAACCAGAACATCCTCAGAACCCTCAATGCGAATGTCCGTCGGCACGCTGGTCCCGAGAAGAAGACGGAGATCGACTCGCCGGAACAGGCCTTCCGGTGAGATGAGAATAGTTTGCTTGTCGTAAAAATAATTGAGGATTTCTTCGCTCGAGTATCCCAAAGCTTTGAGAAATACCGTGACCGGGAGCTTACGCCGCCTGTCAATACGAACGTAGAGTCGATCCTTCGGATCGAACTCGAAATCGATCCAAGAGCCACGCAACGGTATGATGCGGGACGAATAGAGCAGCTTGCCGCTCGCATGGGTCTTGCCCTTGTCGTGATCGAAAAAGATTCCCGGTGAACGATGAAGCTGGGAGACGATGACCCGCTCGGTGCCGTTGATGATAAAGGTGCCGTTCTCGGTCATGATAGGAATCTCGCCGAAATAGACTTCCTGCTCTTTGACATCACGGATAGTCCGTGAGCCGGAGTCGGCATCCACATCCCAGACGATAAGCTGCACCGTAATCTTCAGGGGAACTGCGTACGTGACGCCTTTTTGGAGACACTCTTCCACATTGTACTTCTCTTCTCCGAGCGTGTACTTGATGAACTCCAGCGACGCAGTGTCAGAGAAGTCCTTGATCGGGAAAACGGACTTGAAGACTCCTTGCAGGCCTGCCTCCTCCCGCTCTTCAGCAGGGACGTCAGCTTGGAGAAACCGTTCATAGGACTGTTTCTGAATCTCGATCAGGTTAGGAATTCCCGCGATCTGCGGAATACGTGCGAAATTCTTCCTGAGCCTCTGGGAGTGCACAGAAAAAGGACTCATTTTCTTCCTCTACTATTTGGTGATCCGGAAAGGGGGGAATGGGGCGAGTGCTCCCACAACGACAGCCGCGCGAAGGCGCTCCTCCTGGAGGCCTTCGTCACGACCGACGTCCTGCAGATATTCAAGCGGTTATTCAGACGATCTCCACAGTCGCGCCGACTTCTTCCAATGCAGCCTTCGCCTTTTCAGCATCTTCCTTAGAGATTGCTTCCTTCACCGGCTTGGGAACACCTTCCACCAATTCCTTGGCTTCCTTGAGGCCCAGATCAGTCAAGGACCGAACGACCTTAATGACCTGGATCTTCTTGTCACCGAAGTCTTTCAAGATCACGTCGAATTCGGTTTTTTCCTCAGCCGGGGCTGCTTCTCCACCGGCCACTGCCGCTCCAGGAGCGGCCATAGCCACTGGCGCCGCCGCAGAGACCCCGAACTCCTCTTCCAGCTCTTTGACGAGCTGACTCAGTTCCAACACGGACATGTTACGGATGAATTCCTTCACCGCTTCCTTCGTAACTTCTGCCATAACTGCCTCCTCGACTTGCCGTTCCGAAAAATCACGACGCCACGATCTGGACCGCTTTATCCTGCGGCAGATTCACTCGCAGCGCTCTTTTTCTCTTCAATAGCCTTGAGCACACACACGAACGATCTCGGCACTGCCGCCAGGACTCCCGCAAAGGAGCCAACAGGGGCGATCATAGTGCCGAGCAACTTGGCCAGGAGCTCTTCCCGAGAAGGAAGGCTCGAAAGCATCTCGACCTGAAACGGCTCGAGCACCTTCCCTTTCAGCACCCCTCGAACCAACTCAAACTTGGGGTTGCCTTTGGCAAAGTCCACAAGGAACTTGGCCATTGCCGGCACAACGTTTTCGTCGCGGGTCCAGGCCGCGGCCCGAGGCCCGCGCACGTCATCAGCCAGGACAGCTACATCCGTGTCCTGATATGCGAGGCGGGCAAGGGTATTCTTCAAAACCTTGAAGCTGACCCCCTGGGATCTGAGCCCACTCCGGATATCATTCATCTGGGACACTTTCAGGCCCTGACAATTCGTCAGGATCAAGGACGCTACCCCATCGAATTGTTCGTGCAGCCAAGCCACTTCCTTTTCTTTCTCTTCTCTGGTCACGCTCAGGATTCCTCCTTTCGGCCGGAGGAAACAAAGCAAGTCGAGGATGTACGGCCAGAAGCTCTTATCTTCACTCCTTTTCTCCGTATCTAAGCTGGCCTCGATTAAGTGCCTCCCGGCACGCCTGCTGTCTCCGACACGGCCTAGTGAACGATCCGTCGTTCCTCTCACTTCGACGAAACTGCTTCACTCAACTGTGTTATTCTACTTCTATTATCTTGCGAGATTTCTCATCTCCTGCGGATCGATCTTTATTCCGGGCCCCATAGTCGTGGAAATCGACACACTCTTCAAATAGACACCTTTAGCGGCAGACGGTTTCAGCCGCATGATGCTTTCTATGAGCGCCTGTATGTTTTCCGACAATTTTTCCACGCCGAATGAGGCCTTTCCCACTGGAACGTGGACGATACCGGCCTTCTCCACACGGAATTCTACTTTGCCGCCTTTGAGCTCGCTGACTGCCTTTGCCACATCAAAGGTCACGGTTCCAACTTTGGGGTTGGGCATCATGCCTCTCGGTCCGAGGATCTTGCCGAGCTTTCCCACGACCCCCATCATGTCGGGAGTTGCAACCGCCTTGTCGAAATCGAGCCACCCGTCCTGGATTTGCTTGGCCAGATCGTCGCCCCCCACGTAGTCGGCGCCGGCCTCTGTCGCCTCGCGCTCTTTTTCACCCTTAGCGAAAACGAGAACACGTACGGTCTTTCCCGTTCCATGGGGAAGCACACACGTGCCTCTCACCATCTGGTCCGCGTGACGCGGATCGACTCCCAGCTTCACCGCGACATCTACGGATTCGTCGAAATTGGCGTATCTGGCTTCCAATAATGCTTCGATGCCTTCCTCAAGACTATAGAGCCTGGTACGGTCGATCTTCTCTCGCGCAGCGACCTTCTTTTTTGCGACAGCAGGCATGATTGCTCCTCTAAACAACTTCGATTCCCAGGCTGCGTGCAGAGCCCATTATTATCCGCATTGCCCCGTCAAGGTCCTTTGCGTTGAGATCGGGCATCTTCAGCTTGGCTATCTCTTCAATCTCGGCCTTCGTGAGCTTACCAACCTTGTTACGGTTCGGCTCGGCGGATCCCTTATCCAACTTCGCGGCCTTCTTCAGAAGATACGACGCAGGAGGCGTCTTGAGCACGAAGCTGAACGAACGATCCGCATAGATGGTGATCTGGACCGGTATGATCACGCCTTGCTGGCCTTGGGTCTGAGCGTTAAACGCTTTGCAAAACTCCATGATGTTCACACCATGCTGCCCAAGGGCAGGACCCACCGGCGGAGACGGCTTCGCCTCTCCCCCGGAGATCTGGAGCTTCACGGTAGCCATCACTTTCTTTGCCATCTATTACTCCTGACGGTGCGCCCTCACGCGAACCGAGCTGATCTGCTTGGCAGCGCCCCCCTCGGGGAACAGCCGCTTAATTCTTTGTCACCTGAATAAAGTCCAACTCCACCGGGGTAGGCCTTCCAAAGATGCTCACGAGAACTCTTAATTTCCCCTTGTCCGGTCTCACCTCTTCTACCACCCCATTGAAGTTGATAAACGGGCCGTCTACGACACGTACAGAATCGCCTTTCTCGAACGAGTACTTGGGCTTTGGCTTCTCCTTCCCCTCAGCCATCTGCGCCACGATACTCTGCACGTCCTCATCGGGAATCACCGCCGGTTCGGTCCGTGAGCCGATAAATCCCGTGACCTTCGGCGTGCTCTTGACCACATGCCAAGTCTGGTCGTCCAATTCCATCTGAACCAGGATGTATCCGGGAAAGAACTTGCGATTGGAGGTCTTGCGCTCACCCTTTACTAATTCAACAACTGATTCGGAGGGGATGAGAACTTCCTTGATTTTATCGCCCAAGCCCATGGCGCGGACTTTTTCCTCCAAAGCGGTTTTCACTCTGTTCTCAAATCCCGAGTACGTATGAACCACATACCAGCGAAGAGCCAAGAGAACCCCTCCTTGCGTGCTCTCCATACGAAATAGGTGTCACACCTGCAAGATCATTTTCACGATCGCGGCTAAAACCCAATCGCTGAAGCCCAGATAAGCCGCCACAATCACTGTCAGCACCAGAACAACCAGCGTCGAGCCTACCGTCTCCTGACGAGTCGGGAAAGTCACCTTCTGAAGCTCAACCTTGACTTCCCGGAAGAATTGGATAGTGTCGGTCAAAAATGCTTTGATCTTGTCCATGGTCGTCTTCCGTTGTTCTGGCCTATCCGGAGGGAATTAGATCATTAGCAACGCAACAATTGGCAGGCCAGGAGGGATTCGAACCCCCAACCCCCGGTTTTGGAGACCGGTGCTCTAGCCGTTGAGCCACTGGCCTGCAGCGTTCCCATTCACTTTGTTTCGCGATGGACCGTATGTGTCCGACAAAACCGGCAGTATTTCTTGAACTGCAGCTTATCGGGCGTGCTTTTCTTGTTTTTCGTCGTTGTGTAATTCCGCCGCTTACACTCCTGGCAAGCGAGCGTGACTATGTCTCTCATGGTACCCTCCGAAGCACATCCTCACTCGCCTGCGAGGAGTCTCGCTCTGACAAATTACTCGATGATCTCTGAGACGACCCCTGCGCCCACAGTGCGACCGCCTTCACGGA
>CAYZET010000239.1:0-8406 GCA_964477215.1 uncultured Syntrophaceae bacterium
TACCGAATGGCATCCCCCGGGCTGGCCGTTCGCTTGGCTGCTGTCGAGCTTATCCTGTAATTCGATACTAATTTTCATTGAGTTACCATTTTTTTATGATATAAGGATCGCGACCGGGATGCCATCATCTCGGTAAAATAAGATAAATGGGAGGACACATATTCCTCTCAAGGAGACCGAACGGTGCCTGTGCAGATTCGTTACCTCATTGCTTCGCTGGTCACTCTTGTGACCCTCCTTGTCCTCGCCGGTTCTTGCCCCGCGGAGGACCTGACGGTAAAGAATTGCCCCGAGCTGGTCAGAATCGCCGAAACGTGCCAGGAAGACCTCAAGACCGTCGACACTGTGCTAGGATCGGCCATCGAAGCCGGAAGCATTGATCGCATCAGGAATTATAAGCTTCGCAAGGCGGAGATCAAGAAGAGGCTTCATTCGGTAATGCGGGTCATCGAGCTCAAGGAGTGCGTCCTTCCCCGCTGAGGCTGAGCTCTATCTATCATGCTCGGCGCGATGACGTGGCGACCCGTATTTGCGTTCATTTCGTCGCGGTGGCTGTCCTGGTCCGTGTGTTGTTGTGTCCGACCGCCTTGTACAATCCCCTTGCCGCGTTTTCGTCTTCATTGGCCAAGCACTTGAATCGCCCGTAGCAACACGGGCCTGATTGCCCGAAAGACGTTGACCTCGCTCCTGGTGGTTGGTAAGAGCACCGGCTTCACAGCGCCCACATCCACTTCCTTGGAATCCTCCTTGTTCCTCAGGAATATTCGGGCGAGCTGGCCGTCGGAAATCAAGCAGAACAGCTCCTGTGTCTCGTTTTCAACCCAATCGAGCGCGTTCTTGTCATGAGTAGACAGCCTCTGAGCCAAGACGGCTTCAGAATAGCGAAGCGCTTTAGCACGATCGACCCCGAGGCCCTCGATGATCTGTGCGAGCTTGAGCATCGCGAGATCCCTCACAAGGAAAAGATCCCCGTTGCGATCACTGCCCGCCGGCCTAACCTGATCACTGGCCACGACCTCGGCCAACTCCGTCTCCTTCAGATCGAGGATGAAGGCCGCGTCCCGCGTGTTGACCAATTCCGAGAACATCTCTCCTCCCTCGAGGTTCGGACCGACGCTCGGCCGACGGACAAGTGCCGGCGCGAACGATTTTCGACACAGGCTTGCCGTTGAACTGCCGTGCTGCTGTGGTAGTACGGATACCATGCCCACGGGCGACGGTCAAGCCGTCGGTGAAAGACGATGGAATGGCCCTTGCTCAGGCATCGACTGACTAACTATTCATCATGATATCACCATGATAAGCCGGTAATCGGTACCCCGTTTCTCAATAAAATTTATGAACGTGATATTTTTGCGAAATTTTATTGACACCGTCGCTCGACTTTGCTATAGTAGAGCCGT
The DNA here is from genome assembly GCA_964477215.1 of uncultured Syntrophaceae bacterium. Lineage (GTDB taxonomy): Bacteria > Desulfobacterota > Desulfomonilia > Desulfomonilales > Desulfomonilaceae > JBFMDN01. The sequence goes on from CAYZET010000239.1 coordinate 1,404, forward strand.
TAATTTCAGCACTTGCAAGACTTGGATAAGAAATTATCTCCATAGATCTCGGAAGGAGTCGGGGATGGTTAGAGTATCAGCAGTTGGTCTTGGCGTAGTCCTCATTGTGGCACTGGGTATCTCGGTAGGACATACCTTTTTCGGAGGCGCAGGAGCATTTCCGGACCACGGAATGCCTGGTGCCGTCTGCCCTCCGGGTGGATGCCCGCCCATGGCAATGATGCCCATGGGAGCACCCTCTCCTCCCCCCATGCCCCAGAAGATTACGAAGTGTAAACCCCAGCCCATGATGCCCTATTGTGGACCCATGGTTTGTCCGCCACCTGCCTGTCCTCCGCCTTGCGCCCCTGTGTGCAAGCCGTCGGTAGCGTGGTACTAGGCCTGAGATACAACGTGCATCTGTGTTCAGGATCCCGGTTTCTGGCTCGATCGGTCCCCTGAACACAGTTTTTCTCATGTGCTCTGCACTACCTCAGTCAGCGGACAGGGATCACCTCTTCTGGGGAAGGCGCTCGGATCTGGCTTGTGCTGCCCCCTTTCGGGGCAGGTCTCGGGCCCGTATGGGATTGCGGACGCTCTTCTCCGCGGACTCTCTTGCCGGCTCGGTCGGCGGCACTTGAATTCGCTCCATTTGCGTCGTGAACGCTTTCCAAGAGGCTGCGTATTCGCTGGCTTGTTCGCGCAACGTGTCAAGGGCGCTCTTGGCGCCGAGATATTCCTCAAGGGCCTTCAAATCGTCGGCGATCTCGATTCTCCACGGCAGATCTGCTTCCTGACGCACCATCGTTATGGTCTTCATTCCGCCTTTGAGGCACCGCAACTGAATCAGCGCCTGATTCTGCTCACCCTTCAAGAGCAGCGGCGGGCTGACCGGGTCCAGCATGTTGAGGAGGGCAAGGTCTTCGGGTAGTTGCTTGAGTCTGTATTCCCTTTCCAGGCGAACGACCATTTCCCTGGATTGATCGGATAAGAGCTGTCTGGCTTCGTCTATTTTCTCTGATTTCATGCGATCTCTGTAGAGGATGAACACCGCCTCCGGCTTGCTCGGCATAAGATCGCACCCAATGAGAATTCCCAGCAACATGATTGCGGAACAGAACAGCCCATACCGCGCCCACCGTCCGTGCACGCGGTCAGACGCTCTGTTACGTACCGGGAAGATGGCTCTTATCCGCACTCTCTCAACACCGCCCACCTGGATGCTCTGTCACGGCTCCTCATCGGTGACCCTAAAAGGCAAGAAGTGCGCCACGTACGACTGTCCATATAAATCAACTAGCACGAGTCACGGGCTCAGTCAATTGGGGCCCGAAAGCGCACCATCAGCAGCGTGCAGACCGTGAATCAGCGGTTTGTTTCTGGCAGGCGGCGATCCCTGATACTGCCGTCTGACTGGAGTCCCGTGCCGGAAACCATACCTTAACGAGGGTGCCTGCCTGGACGTCCGAGTCAATTCCCAGGGATCCCTCGTGGAGTTGCACAATCTCCTTGCATATTGACAGACCCAAACCTGTCCCCTTCTCCCCGTCAGTCCCTGTCTCTCGTCCGCGGTGAAATCGCTGGAAGAGCTTGGCCATTTCTTCAGGCCGTATCCCGATTCCAGTGTCCGAAACGCGCAGATCAACACCATCTCTGCCGTCTCGCTGTTGTGCCGCGGTCGTCACCTGCACGCTCCCTCCTCTACGGGTGAATTTTATGGCATTGGCGACGAGGTTGCTAACCAGTTGGCAGAGTCGTCCCAGATCTCCGTTTATCGGAGGAAGATCTTCTCCAAGCGCTGTCTCCAGCCTGATGCCCTTCCTGTCGGCGAGGATACGGAGGCTCTGGACTGCTTGATAGATGGGCAGATTGATGTCAACGGGTGTGAGGCGGAGGGGGACCAGACCTGACTCGAGCCTGAGGAGCTCCAGCAGGGAATTGATGAATGAGAGCTGGTCTTTGGCGCACTGGTGGAGCGTCTCGATATTGGCAGCAGCCGCATCAGGCAGCTCGTTGCTCTTCTTGAGCAGCTCTATGGTTCCCAGAAGTGCCTGGAAGGGTGCTCTCACGTCGTGGGAAAGGATCGAGAGCAGTCGCGCCTGCCGTGCGTTCAGCTCTTCCGCTGCGCGCCTGAGGCGATTACGCTCTACGAGGTTCTCTATCATGAGGACCAGTTTTTTCGGGTCCAGCACCAGTAGCTCCCTCTTCTCCAGGTACCCATCCGCACCTGCCTGAAAGGCTTCATTCCATGCGTCCACGCTCTCCATGGATGAGGAGATGACCACAGTGCTGTGCGGCTTCGATGTCTTGATCTCCTTACAGATCTCGATACCGTTGCCGTCCGGAAACATTATGTCCAGCATGATGGCGTCGTAATCGCGCAGCGCGGCTTCGCGGGCATCGCGTGCCGTTTCCGCCTGATCTATGCAGAATCTGTCGCCCAGCATCATGCATACGCGTCGACGCACCAGATCTTCGTCGTCCGCGATGAGCACGGTTAGGGGTCTGTCCATCTATGCCTCCACTGCCATCGGCATGCGGAACGTGAAGATGGCACCGCTCCCGGGATTGCTTCGAGCTGCAATCCTGCCGCCATGGGCTTTGGCTATGCGCCTGGCCATGTAGAGTCCCCTGCCCTCCCCGCCTGTGGTGAAGCCCAGCCTGAAGATGCTACCCAGGTTTTCATGGGGTATGCCCGGCCCCTGGTCCTCCACACGTACGAAGGCTTCCATGTTGTCGCTCCCCACGACGATCTTTATGGCAGACTTCTCTTTTGTAAACTTGACCGCGTTCCGGATGAGGTTGTCCAACGCCCGGACGAGAAATCGCTCTTCACCGCGAACCATGACCGCCTGGGTGTGAAGATGGTTGGAGTCGATGGAGACCCCCCTGACGGACGCTGCGTCCCGGTAGTTGGCAACGCAGCGGTCCACCACCAGGTTGAGATTTACTAGACAAGGCCTGATGCGGAACGCGTCCGAATGGAGCCTGATGAAGTCAATTCTCTCTTCCAGCATTGAAAATAAGTCGTGTCGTTTCTTTTCGACCTGATCGAGGAGCTCGATGGCTTCTTCCTGCCTCGACTCAGAAATGAGGGTGCGCGCAGTCTCAATTCCTACTCCCATGACATCGAGTGCGGCTTTCAACTCGTGACGATATAATTTGCCGATTTCTCGATCTATCAGAAATCGATCTGTAGCATCCCTGATCAAAATGACGTGTTGGCCCAGCTCTACTTCAAATCTCTTGTCGCCGTTCGTGAGAGCAACTCGGTCTCCGAAAAGCTCGGTAGAGTCAGCGTCATCATGCAATGAAGCGGTTATGCGGTAGAGGATCGCTTCCCGGGAGTACCGCCGCAGGGCGTCTTCCAGGGAATCCTGCCCGAAGAGACGGTCCTGCAACCAGGGATTCTCATGGAGCATGTTTTCGGCTGGCCGGTTCATGTAATAGAGGAGCCCTGTCCGGTCTACACAGATGATTCCGTCGGGCACCATCTCCAGTGCCTGTCGATCCAGTTCCGTGCTTTTTATCTTTTTCTCTCGCTCTTCGCGCAGCCGATCCTTGAGGTGACGATTGACCAATTCCTTGGCGGGTGCATAGGAGTCGTAGAGGAAGGTCCTCGCCATTGTCTGCTTGGACTGCTCAGAAGAAAGCACGAACCCCCCATTGAAGGCCTCAATCATTCCCGCTAAGCGCAGCCGTTGAAAGAAGAGCTCGTCGGTTCGGCTCAGGAGAAGGGATCTCCACTGTTTTTCAGAGAGAGGGATGTAAAACAGGGACAGGAGGTATACGGTCCTGCTCAGCGACGATAACTCCCTCATATCGTGGATGGAGCGCACCAGGTGGTGGAAGTCGATGGTGCCGGGATTGGAGGTGGGATCCAGGGACACGTGTCGCCCAGGTATGCCAGGCCGCCACTGGTTGAGAATCTCTACGCTTGGATAGCGCTCCCTAAGGGTCCGCACCACTTCCGGGGCAACACCAGCATCCAGGAGCCGCAGCACGCACAGTCTCGAGACTGATCGGATCTCCTCGGCAGCGTCCCGTCGGGTCAAGAAATGCTCGATGACATAGGGGATTGCTCGCGCAGGCTCGACCTCTTTGAGCAGCACGATCTGCATCAATTTCATCTCAGGGCTCGGGTAATCCGTGAACAGGACTTCCACATTACCTCGTACTTCCCTGTACGCCCACAAACAAGAAGGGGTAAGCAATCCCCGGCGCAGCAGTGAATTCCTCAAGGTGACCCGCTGAGCCGAGTCCGTCCACTTGACTCCCGCCTGAACCGCAACCGCCTGATATGAAGGTTCCCCCTCCTCTAAGAACCGAACGAGATCGGAGAACGCCTCGTCTGTGAACCTGGGTTGATTTGCCAGGTCCTTTCCAAAGAGCCCCTCGTGCCGAGCGAGCACGTTCTGTAGGGGGAGCCGCCTCTCCAAATCGTTGAAAAGCTGCTTTAACATGTGCGTTCAATTAATCGATATCAAAGCTAATGTCAAGCGATAATAGACGGAGGGGTTCTGCATTCATCGCTTTGAGACCCGTTCCCGGAAACGGCTACGATCGTCCTACGTCTCAGCATGGACAGCTCTCCCCGCTTGGCAGCAATTCCCGGACGAGAGTGAGTCGGCAGAGGAGATTGGGACGAGGATTGGTTGCCAGGAGCGCTATCACGCGAACCACAGGAATGGCAGCAGCAGTGGGCGCCTTGCCGAACCTTGAGTTTTGATCGGAGCTATGCTAGAGGATGACGAGAAGAGAAGCTCCTATTCCGGGGAGCAGGGATGCCCCATGGAATCCTCCCGGGTCCTGGTCGTAGAAGATCATCCAATCAGCCGCAAGCTCCTTGAAGCTATGTTGAGCAAGGCGTATACGGTTATCTCGGCCGCCTCCGGAGCTGACGCTATAGCCTGTGCCAGAGAGAGGACACCGGACCTCATCCTTCTCGATATAGAAATGCCCGGCATGGACGGATTCCAGACGCTGGAAGTGCTCAAGCGTGAGGTGATCGATGATGCCTTGCCGGTGATCTTCCTCAGCGCACGTGAGGATTCGGAGAGTCGAGAGAGGGGTCTTCAGGCCGGGGCTGTGGACTATCTCACCAAGCCGTACGACAGGCACGAGCTCTCCATAAAAGTGAAGAACCATCTCGCACTTTACGAAGCTCGAAAGGAGATTGAGGCTAGGAATCGGATTATGGCTCACGAGATGGAGATGGCGTCTCAGCTCCAGAGCTCTCTACTCCCTCATTCTTTTCCCTCGAGCTGTAACATAGGCTTTTCCGTCGTTTACCTGCCAGTTTCGCCTGCCGGCGGGGACTTCTACGATGTCGTGCAGCTCCCCGATTCCCGCGTTGGTCTTGCTGTCGTGGATGTATCCGGGCACGGGGTGGCAGCAGCCATGATAGGCGCTATGTTTAAGATGGCGTTTCAATCGCTTGCCCACTCTCTGGCATCTCCTGCGCGACTCCTGGAGACGTTGAACAATCAGATGTTCCAGGTGTTACCGGACTCCGATTTTCTGACCACATTTTACAGTATCATCGACCCTGCTTCCGGGGAGCTGGTGTATGCTACAGCAGGTCATCCTGCACCGCTTGTGTATCGAAATGCGTCGTCGGTGCTGGAACGGCTCCCTGACGGTGGTCCTCTTGTTGGTGCGTTTCCGGACATGAAATACGAAGAAGGAAACATCCGGCTCGGCCGAGGGGACAAGGTGCTCGTTTTCACGGATGGTGTCACCGAGATTGCTGGCTTTGCTCCGGAGGAAGATTTCTATGGAGAGGGCCGGTTGACCGACGTATTTCTTAAGGGAATCGCAGACGAGCCTGACGAGACCTTGAAGAGGATTCTGGAAGACCTGAAGCATTTCCGAGGCTCGGATAAATTCGAAGATGACATCACGATGTTATTATGCTCGATACTCTGACGATTCGGGCAGAAGACATTTAGCCTGGCCTATTCGCGCTGATTATGTTTCAGCATTATGAGGGAGCGTACACGCATGAATATACGAGAAATAGGAGGAGTCGCTGTCATTAGCACCAACGACCGTTTGGACGCTCTTGCCGCGCCAGAATTGAAAGAGATGATCAAGGGTCAGGTTGAGAGCGGAAAGAAGAGGATTGTCATAGATCTCGGGAGCACCCGCTTCATAGATAGCTCTGGCTGCGGGGTACTGGTAGCTTCATTGAGATCGCTTCTCAAAGAGCAGGGAGACATGAGGATCGCAGCTCCCAATCCACAGGCCCAGACCCTCTTTCAATTGACCCGATTGGACAGAGTCTTCGAGATATTCGACACTGTCGAGCTGGCTTTGAGCTCGTTTCCCACTTCGTAGCTGCCAAGCGGTGAATCGTCTCCGAATTCCGCGGGAGACTTCATGGGTTGCCGACTTTCCAGATGCAGAACCGCTGGGGGCTCAGCGCCTGCCTGTCGCCTGGCATTAGGACGTGAATAATGGAAGACGAGCTTTTCATACGAATTGAAACGCCAGCGCGGATGGCCATTTTGAGACCCCTGAGCATGTTTGTGCGAGACTTGCTGAGAAGCACTACTTGCCTGGACGATGCTCATCAGGTCCTGAACGACGTTGAGTTAGCTTTCAACGAAGCCTTCACCAACATTCAAAGGCACGCGTACGAGACCAGAGAGGATGGGCCGATCTCCATCGAAATCAGGGTCTACTCCCGAAAGCTGGAGCTGAAGTTCGTCGATCGCGGGCAGAGCTTCGATCCGGAATCGCTCAAGGAACCGGATTTGGATCGGCCGAGCGACAGTGGATTAGGTGTATGGCTCATTCGCCAGGTGATGGATGATTTCAGTTACTATGCTGATCCGGAGGGCAAGAACACGCTGGTATTGATCAAACATCTGTGCCCTGCGTCTGAGAGGGCATGCGAAAGAACTGGTTGAATACCAGCAGAAAGGACCTGAGGGAAGACAAGATCCGAACAACCTCACTTACTCAACGTTTTTGCGCTTGACCGATAGTATGGTTCGGCAGCATGTTCGCTGACTCATTT
>CAYZET010000240.1:0-3234 GCA_964477215.1 uncultured Syntrophaceae bacterium
GGGCGGGTTTGAACCCCGCCCCTACCGAGGGGGTCTCGGCGCGAATCTCCCGTAGCGCCGGTGTCTCGCCGGTATTCTTGTTCCAAATTGGCCTTGATGAATAGGCTAGTTTAGAGCCTGTTCCAATGCGGGCAGGTATGAAACCTGCCCCTACCCCTGAGGTGGGGCGCATTTACTTCGCGGCAGAAGTTCCCCAGCACTGCGGGTACGGGCGAGTTTCAAACTCGCCCTCGACCACCGTTAGTCAGTTTTTTCATGCTTGCAGAAAGGAAGCTCACTACCATGCAGGTAGAGTACGATACCATAAAGATAGCAGTTAAGGATGGCGTGGCGGTGCTCACCATGGACAACCCGCCCGTAAATCAGATGTCTCCCCAACTGAGCCGCGATCTTACCCAGGCACTTACCGAAGGACTTGCCCACCCGGAAGTAAAAGCTCTGATCTTGACCGGTACGGGAAAGAATTTTGTTGCTGGCGCGGACATAACCGAGCTCAAAAACCTGAAGCACAGGAAAGAAGCATTCGAGTTGGGCCGGACAGCGGCCAGCTTATTTAATATGATTGAGGCCGGATCCAAACCGGTGATCGCAGCGATTAACGGAAACTGCCTGGGTGGCGGACTCGAATTGGCGATGGCCTGTCACTATCGTGTGGCAACCAAGGCTGCTACCTTGGGACTACCTGAAGTCCAAATCGGCGTGATCCCGGGGGCCGGCGGCATCCAGCGTTTGCCCAGACTGATCGGCCTTCCCGACGCCCTGGACCTGATCGCTACCGGCCGGTCCATCCCCGCGGAAAAGGCGCTTTCCATGGGACTTGTGGATGAATCGGTCGACTCGCACGAGCTCATGGAAACCGCACTCAGCGCAGCTCGGCGGTTCATTTCCGGCGAGATGGACCTGCGGAGGCTTATGACCAAGAGCCGAAAGGATCGCTTGCCGAGCGACGAAGCCAAGAGCGCTCTCATCGAGGACTTCAAGAAAAGGAATGCCAGGAAATTCAAGGGTACTATCGCCCCCTTCTCGGCACTGGAGGCGTTGGGGCAAGGTCTGAGCGACGACATGGAGCGCGACATCCATCGGGATGTCGAGTTGTTCAGTGAATGCGCGGTTTCCGATGTGGCCAAGAACCTGATCGGCGTCTTTCTGAACACCCGGGCCGCGGGCAAGCTCCCGAGAATCAAAGGCTTAGAGCCGGCCCGGATCCAGAAGGTAGCCATGCTGGGTGGCGGAGTCATGGGTTCCGGCATCGTCCACCTGTTGATCAACAACGGATTCGATGCAGTGCTGTGGGACATCAACCAGGACGCCATTCAAAAAGCGTTGGCCGCGATCCGCAAGACTTTCGCCTTCTCTATCAAGCAAGAGAACATGACCGACCAGGATCTCGAGAGGCTTATGCAGGGGCGCCTCACGACCACATGCTCCCTGGAAGACCTGAAAGACGCTGACCTGGTGATTGAGGCAGTACTGGAGGACATGAAGATCAAGCAGGAGATTTGGAAAAAGCTTGAAAGTGTTTGCCGCCCCAATGCCGTCTTCGGCACCAACACATCGGCCTTGCCCATTACTGAGATGGCTTCCGTCTTGGCCGATCCCTGTCGGATGATAGGACTTCATTTTTTTAACCCTGCCGAGAGGATGCAGCTTCTCGAGATTATCTGCGGAAACTACACCTCCAACCAGACGCTGGCCACCAGCGTGGCGTTCGCCCGGGCAATCAAGAAGACTATGATTGTCGTCAATGATGCCCCCGGATTCTACGTTTCGAGACAACTCATAGGTCTCTTTGCAGGAATGCCCTATCTGGTGGCTGATGGCGTGGACCTGGAGGATGTCGAGCAAGCCATGCTCGAATTCGGCATGCCCATGGGGCCGGCCTCCCTCGAAGACCTTACCGGGATCGACATCGGCTATCATGTGGGGAAGACCTTTGAACGGCGACTGGGAGAACGCTACAAAGTCCACCCCCTCATAGAACGGATCTACCAGATCGGCTGTTATGGCCGCAAGACGGGAGCGGGGTATTTCGACTATACTGGCGAGAAACCAGTCCCCAACGAGAAAGTGCTGGCCGTGGTGCGGCAGTATCTCGAAGAAAACGGCGTCTCTCGGAAGACGATGACTCACCAAGAGATAATCGACACCATGCTCGCACTTGGTATTAACGAAGCTGCGCTGATGATCGAGGAAGGGGTCTGCAGTCGGCCGCAGGACATGGACCTGGCTATGATCTATGGAACCGGCTTCCCGCCGTACAGGGGCGGAATTCTTCGCTACGCAGACAAATGGGGTAGTTCAGACGTGTACGGCAAGCTGGTCGAGCTCGAGAACAGGTACGGGTTGCGATTTAGGCCTGCAAGACTCCTCAAGGAAATGGCCGAGGCTGGAAGAGCCTTTTACTAGGCCTGAGGAGGTTACATCGATCGGTGCCTGTTTCAGGCACAAGGACAGATCGGACGACCTTTGCAAACAGGTTAGGCAAGACCGCCATTCTCCGGAGCCTCATCCGCGGCCGATCGCATGACATGCCAACCGTGAGCCGCATTCCCCCGGCGACCGAATTTTTGGTATAGTTGACACCACAAGATTATCGTACGGCCACCGCGGGGAGGGCTTCTCGATTTGGACAGAGGCAGGGCAGATTACAGCGAGTTCCGCAGGAGACATTGGGACGCGGTAGCACTGCGCATGGGCAAGGAAGCGACATGGGGGGAGCACTACCATCGCGTGCTGATCCAAATTTATCGCAAGAACGTTCCCCCTGGACTGCGCGTCCTCGAAATCGGATGCTCGCAGGGAGACTTGCTCGCGGCGCTCGAACCCTCTCTCGGGGTCGGTATCGACCATTCACGAGCAATGGTGAAGCGCGCTCGCGAGCGTCATCCGGACTTGATGTTTCTTCAGGCTGACGGGCACGAATTACCTCTACGGGGGCCGTTCGACGTGGTTATTATGTCGGACCTGGTGAATGACTTGTGGGATGTCCAGGCAGTCTTTGAAGAGGTGTCTCGGGTGAGCGTGCCTCAGACTCGGCTGATTCTGAACGCGTACAGTCGGCTCTGGGAATTGCCCCTGGCTCTCACTCAACGTTTCAACCTGGCAATGCCCACCCTGAATCAGAACTGGCTAACTGTCGAAGACCTTATCAACCTGCTCAAACAAGCGGACTACCAGGTCGTCCGGCATTGGAGCGAAATCCTTTGGCCGCTCAACGTCCCTATTCTGGAGCAG
>CAYZET010000240.1:3244-8332 GCA_964477215.1 uncultured Syntrophaceae bacterium
CCCCCTCGCCATTCCCGGGTTGGCATCGCTTCTCAACCGGTTTGTGGTGAGATTCTGGCCGTTTAGAGTGCTTGCTCTGACGAATTTCCTCGTGGCAAGGCCTGTTGCATCCGCGGATCGGACCGCGGACGAACCTGTCGTTTCCGTGATTGTGCCGGCCCGCAACGAGGAAGGCAATATCGAACAGATCATTGAGCGAATGCCGGAGATGGGCGGGGGGACTGAGATCATCTTCGTGGAGGGGCATTCCAGCGACAACACTTACGAGGCCATAAATAGGGCCATTGCCTCGCATCCGGAGAAACGCGCCAAGCTTTTTCGCCAATCCGGCGAGGGAAAGGGTGACGCTGTTCGGCTCGGATTTCAGAACGCGGAGGGTGAGGTCCTCATGATCCTCGACGCGGACCTTACCGTCGCGCCAGAGGATTTGCCTCGCTTTTATCGCGCTTTGGTGTCCGGCAAGGGAGAGCTTATCAACGGGGTGCGCCTCGTGTACCCCATGGAAAACGAGGCAATGCGCTTGCTCAACCTCGTGGGAAACAAGGTGTTCGGACTCAGCTTCTCGTGGCTGTTGGGTCAGTCCTTGAAAGATACGCTGTGCGGAACTAAGGTACTCTGGAAGGACCAGTACAGGCTAATTGCTGCAAACCGCGGCTATTTCGGCGAGATCGATCCTTACGGGGACTTCGATCTCATCCTCGGATCGGCCAGATTGAACCTGGACATCTTGGATCTGCCGATCCGGTACAGAGGCCGAGTCTACGGAACCACCAATATCAGGAGGTGGTCCGGAGGTCTTCTCTTGCTACGCATGACCCTGACTGCTGCACGGAAAATAACGTTTAGTTGACGGTTTTCCCCATGAGTCTTCGCGACCTCCTGGTTCATCCCTTGGCTCGGGGTCTAGATCCCGATTCTCCCCGTGCGACCGAGGTGCGACGCACTATCGTGAGGCGAAAGGGCTTCCTCCGTCAGCTCTACAGCGAGTGGTATCAGAATATTGCCGAAGCCATACCGGCCGGAGAAGGAACGGTCCTGGAGATAGGTTCGGGGCCGGGATTCTTGCATGAATTCATTCCCGGTCTCGTGACGTCAGACGTTCTTCCCCTCCTGGGCCTCTCGCTCGTCTTCGATGCTCATGCCGTACCCATGAGAAATAGCTCCCTCAAGGCAATTGTGCTGATTGACGTGCTGCATCATCTGTCCGATTGCGCGTCGTTCTTTGGGGAGGCTGCAAGGTGCGTGAGGGCCGGAGGAATTGTCGTCATGATAGAGCCCTGGGTGACCGCCCTCTCCTCTCTAGTACTGGGAAAGCTTCACTACGAGCCGTTCGATCCCCTCGCCGAGGATTGGAAGCTCCCGCGAGGAGGCCCCCTCTCCTGCGCCAACCAAGCTCTTCCGTGGATCATCTTTGAGAGAGACCGTAAACTGTTCGAGACCCGCTTTCGGTCCTGGAAAATACGGAGGGTCGTCCTCCACTCACCTTTCAGCTACATTGTTTCAGGGGGATTGACTATGCGGTCGTTGGCTCCCCGAGGAGCCTTCCCATTTTTCCGGGCTGTCGAGAGGCTTGCAGCCCCGTGGATTGAAATGATTGCTATGTTCGCCACAATTGTACTTGAGCGAACGCACGAATAACCTATTGGACCTGCGGCATATTGTGCTCCATCCATTTTGTGCAGCCACCCGCTCTTGAAGGAGATACTGAAATGAACGTGCAAGCTGCTGCAGCAATGACGAACGATTCACAGACTACGAGCATCGGTGCCCGGTCTTTGTGGCTCTATGCTCTGGTCCTGTTCCTGGGGCTGACAGCTCTTTCAGTGGCGTGCCATTATCTGGGGTTCGCCTCCCTGGTCGTGTATGACGGGGCATACTTCATCAAGAGCAAAGAGCCCCTTTTTGCTCAGCACGATGTCTTGCGCATCGTCAGCATAGTTCCCGTACGCCCGCTCTTCCTGTTCACTTTCTACCTTAACTATCTGTTTACCGGTATGGATCCTTTCTACCTTCGGGCGCTCAACGCGACCATGGTGGCAGCGGGCGGTGTGGCTCTCGCAACACTCGCCCTCCTGATCTTCCAGATACCCGGCCTTGGTGTACCCGGCTCTTTTCGGACGAGGGGTGCTGTCGCGATGCTCCTCGGGGTTCTCTTTACGGTGCATCCTTTGCAAGGCCTCGTGGTGCTCTATGAGTGGCAGCGTGAGGCGGTCATGGGTTTTCTCTTTTATTATTCAGCCCTTGCTGCGTACATTGCAGTGAGATCGCACCGCGTTTCGCCTCCCACCGGATACCTATTGAGTACGGTATTGTTTCTGGCTGGCTTGCTGAGCAAAGAAAACGTTGCCACGCTGCCCATCGTGGTGTTGCTGGCAGAGGCCACCCTGTTTCGTCGAAGCATACGGGACCTTTTCAGTCGCGGAATTACCGTGTGCTGCATTTACGGTCCCTCTTTTCTCCTCTATCTTCTCTCGACCCGCCTTCTCCACACCGATCACAGCGAGCTCGTGAAAGGGATAATTCCGCGTCTCCTGGACCATTATTCGCAGGCGAACGTAGGCGTTCTCGAGGTGGTGCTCACCCAGTGCAGGATTTTTTTTTCGTATATGTGGATGATGCTGTTTCCGTTTGCTGGCAACGTGGAATTCATGCGCGCGGAGATCGTTTCCCGATCTCTCCTGCAGCCACCGCAAACCCTTGCGGCAGTGGCGGGGATCTTTGCCATACTTGGGCTCGCGGTCGTCGAGACACGCCGCAGGCCGCTGCTCTCATTCGGGTCACTGTTCGCCATAGTGAGCCTCCTGCCCGAATCCCTTCTCATACCGCAGTACCTGTTCTTCGGTTATCGGGCAATTCTCCCCATGGCCGGCCTCATGCTGATTGTGGGATACGTTCTGTTGGGCGTGACCCAATGGACACGTGCCAGGTTGTCTCCCTCTGCATTCCGCATGGCGGCAACTGCCGCTGCTCTTATTCCCATCGTGGCACTGGCATTCACAACGGGGGCCCGCTCGAAACATTGGACGCATGTGACGTTTTGGACGGATCTCTCATCCCGACTACCAGAATACTCACGGGAGGTGGAACCCGTCCCCTTCCTGGACATCTCGGTCAACTGCATGTCCACGCTGGTATACGACAAGAAGTACGAAGAGGCCATCGCTCTCTTCCAACAAGTCCTGGCTGCGCCCGGGGTGAATGGGAACCCGGGCGCCAGTCATGACATCGGAACGATGATCGAGGGCTTTCTCCAGATCTTTGGTGACCAGAAAATGAGAGCCGGCGGTGCCATGATAGCACTGGGGGCTGCTTTGCAATTGACGGACAAGATCGATGAGGCAATGCTGGCATATTCGAAGGCAGTGAAGATCGAGCCGCACCATGTGGATGTGCATATCACGCTCGGCAATTTCTGCGAAATTTCCGGGAAGCTCTCTGACGCGAAAGAGCACTATGAGAAGGCTATCGAGTTGGATCCGGCCAATGCTCTCGCGCACAATTGTCTCGGAAATGTCCTGAGAAGGATGGGCGATGTGCGGGAGGCTATGGAGGAGTACGCTCGTGCTATCTACGTCGCCCCCGAGTCAGTCATGGGGTACACGAATCTGGGCTCCGCGCTCCAGGAATTGGGATACTACAGGGAGGCCATAGCCGAGTACAGAAAAGGACTCGCGGCAGATCCCAATTCAGCGGAGACGTATCACAGACTGGGACGTGCCTTCGCGGAGTGGGGCAACGCGGAAGAGGCCCTGCAGAATTACCGAAAAGCCCTCGAATTGGATCCTGATAATGCGCTGGCACGGTGTGATCTGGGCCTACTCCTGGAGTCCACAGGAAACGCCAAGGAGGCAGTCGCGGAGTACAAAATGGCGTCGCAATCTCCGCCTGCAGCCCCAACGGCCTACGTCCTTCTTGGACGTGTACTCGCAACTCTCGAGCGATACCACGAGGCGGCCGTCGCCCTGAGCTCGGCAGTGGAGTTGGCTCCGGATCTTCCTACCGGACATCACTACCTCGGTGTGGTCCTCCTAAAGTCAGGGCACCTTGAGCAAGCAGCAAAGAAATTTGAGAAGGCCCTGGAGCTTTATCCACACTTCGCTGATGCGTGCACTCATCTGGGACTGGCTCTCATGAAGCAGGGGAATATCTCAAAAGCCCTCACTGTGCTGAAGCGATCAGTCGCGTTGGATCACGCCCAACCGCTGCCTCACGTGTATCTGGCGAACGCTCTCGAATTGACCGGGGATTTTCACCTTGCAGAGCACGAGTATGAGATTGCGACCAGGTTGGCTCCAGAATCCGCGGAGCTCAGGTTCAGGTTGGCAACCTGCCAGCTCCATTTGGGAAACGCGATGGCCGCGGCAGAGAATTACCGGGCATGTCTCAAGCTTAAGCCGGACTACCCTCAAGCCCATGCAAACCTTGCCGTGGCACTGCTGCACGCGGAGAGAATTCCCGAGGCCATCACGTCACTCGCTCACGCGCTCGCACTCAATCCCGAAAGCACCGAGGCGCTGTTCGGGCTGGGCCTCGCGTATGCCCAAATGAAGAAGGATGACGAGGCTGTCGCCTACTTCCAACGAGTGCTCCAGAAGAACCCGAAGCATGAACCGGCTAAGCGTCACGCGGAACGGATACTAGGACAGGCCCCCCGGGAAAAGCACCCCCTGACTGAGAATCCGTAGGTAGTTCTGCATGGATTCCATCGCCCCGCTGCGAAAGACCAGTTCTAAGGAAGAATGCCGGCGAGACGCCGGCGCTCCGGGAGATTCACACCCGGATCCTCGCAGTAATCGCGGGTTTGAAACCCGCCCCTATCGTCCGTGGTACGACACTTGTGCACCATTAAGGATAATATTCTCCACCACAGTTGTAGGCACAGGCTTCAAGAAACTGTCTCGGAATTGCGGCAAATGTTAAGATCGTGGCACGCTTTTTTTTGCACCCTCACCCTAGCTCTCTCCCGAAGGGAGAGGGGACTTGCAACCACCCGAAATGATAGAGCCTTCTCCCTCTGGGAGCATAGGCGTTACCTTGGTGGAAGGCATCACGTGATTTCAGTCAGTTGACTTAACGAGGACCCCGGAA
>CAYZET010000241.1:0-8279 GCA_964477215.1 uncultured Syntrophaceae bacterium
CGGAGAATGGCCACGTTGGAGCAGGCTTTCATGGAAAAGCACACGAGGTGCTTGGTGGAAAGGAATGGCTCCCGAAATACCTGAAAGTGCCTTTCCAGAGTACTCCTGCTATAGATATACACGGGGGTACCCACGTCTTCGCAAATGGCCCGTATCGCCACGTTCTCACAGAAAAGCTCATTATCTATATAATGGAAATGGTGCATGAATGGCCTTTTCTCAACGAGCGTATTTCAGAGCTTCAGAAGCTGATTTGCTGGATTCTTCCTCAGGATTCCCTTTGGGAAAGGCAGTCACAGCGTACCGGTACGTGTAGCCTCGCCGCACATTCTTGTCCAGGAATCCCGGATCAGGCAAAGGGTTTTCGTTAAGCCTCGTGAACATGCCTCCCGCCTCAGAACGGTACACATTGTACTCGACGATCGAGTCTTCCAGGGAGACGGCATCCCACAGAATGCGAATTCCACCCGGCGCGGATGCCACCGCAACGTTTTCGGGCGGTTTCACCCTGCGGGATGGCACGAACACTTCGACGATCGAAGACGGATCCGATTCAAGGGCTACTCCTCGATTCATCTTGATGGAGCGGACAACGTAGAAGTAAGTCTTCTTTGGCTCCACCGATTCATCGACGAAATACGTCTCCGCCCACTTGGTGCGCCCGACGGATTGCATGGTGTCCACATCTCTACTCGCGCCCCTATAGATGCTGTAGCTCCGAAGTCCCGCCAGCCTGCCCGGAGGGATCCATTCCAGCCGCACACCCTTTTCTTCCACGGTTGCCCTCAGTGCCTCAGGCGCCGGCGGAGGGTCTCCAAAAACCACAACTACGTCTTCGCTTGGCCTGCCTTCTCTCCCGGTCAAATTGTACACGGTCACCGAATATGTGTAGGTATTGCCCAGATTCACGTCCTTATCGGTAAACACGACTTCGTCTTCGCTGATGGTTGCATTCACCGGGTTCTGAAAATCTATGTTGATCGGCATGGCCTTCTGCTCCGGGCAGTTCTCGCATTCATCTCCGATCCGGTCAATCTTCTTATACACTTTAAATCCCGAGATGTCTTTCAGAACTGACCCATCTACGTTCCGCTTGGGGACGTCCCATCGCAGGATAATTCGTTGGGGATACGCATGGGCATGGACGAGCGCTATCTCTGCCGGAATAGTGGCTGTAGCGGGCCGAGGGCTTGTCTTGTAGCCGCAGGCCACGAGCAAACAGGGGAGGAATAGAAGCCAAATTGGAACACCCGCTGCCCTCACTCCTTCCTCACTACGCGATCAGCGCAACCTGAGAGTCCCTTCTTGGTAGCTTTGCTGCGGAGAAACGCTCGAGCCGCTCTTATGCTGGCCATGACCTGCATCCGAGCCGTTCCACCCGGATGGTTTCTTGCTTCGACCATCTCTTCGGGACTCGGCAGCGCCCCTCTGTCCCTGTCCCCCGAGCCATCCCGGATGGCCTGGCCCACACGCCCGTGGGCCTCTCGGAAAGGCACTCCTTCGCGAGCCATCCGGTCCGCGAGGTCCGTGGCCGCGAGAGTTGGGTCAGAAGCTGCCTGCAACATTCTGTCCGCCATGAACTCAGTGCCGTGAACTATCCTCGCCATGATCCTCACGGAGGAACGGACCGTGTCAACGGCGTCGAAAAGAGGCTCTTTGTCTTCCTGCAGGTCCTTGTTATAGGTAAGAGGCAAGGCCTTCAGTGTCGTGAGCAGTGCTACCAGATCACCATATACTCGGCCTGTCTTCCCCCTAATGAGCTCGCACGCGTCCGGATTCTTCTTCTGGGGCATAATGCTGGACCCTGAACAGAAAGCATCGGGCAGGATGCAGAATCCGAATTCCGAAGAGGACCAGATGATCAGCTCTTCTGCCAGTCTGGATAAGTGCATCATCACCATGCACGCGTCAAAAAGAAATTCTGCAATGAAATCGCGGTCCGAAACGGCGTCCATAGAGTTCTCGGCAAGTCGAGCGAACCCCAGCTCGTTTGCTACCAGGCTCCTGTCAATTGGGAACGTAGTACCGGCCAAAGCCGCAGACCCGAGAGGCATCTCGTCAGCGCGGTGCACTGAGTCACGAAATCTCGCCCAATCGCGCCGAAACATCTGGAAATAGGCCATGAAGTGATGCCCCAGCCGGACCGGTTGAGCTCTTTGGAGATGGGTATAGCCCGGCAGGACCAGATCGACGGTCCGTTCGCCGACATCCACGAGGGTGCGCATAAGCTCTGCCAGATCTCCACAGACTTGGGAGACTTGCTCCTTGACGTACATACGAGTATCCAGTGCCACTTGGTCGTTTCGACTTCTTGCGGTATGCAGCCTGCCGGCAACATCACCGATCTTTTCTCTCAAGCGGTTTTCTATGTTGATATGAACATCTTCCAACTCTTCCAGAAACTCGAATCGACCCTCCTCGATTTCTTCCCTGACTTCTCGAAGGCCTTGCTCGATGGCATCCGCATCTTTCGTATCAACGATTCCTTGCTTGGCAAGCATTCGGACGTGAGCGATGCTCCCGGCAATGTCTTGTGCGTAAAGCCGCTTGTCGAACGATACGGAGGCATTGAACCGGGTGAAAAGTGGGTCCATTCTCGCGTCAAAACGGCCTTTGCGGATCCCCTCCGCACGTTCTGATGATCTTCTTCCCGATGGTCCGCGGCCTTTGGTCATAGGTCACTGCTCTCATTCACCCAAAGGTTACTTGCTGCCCTTTGTCTTCATGATCGAACGTATTCTCAGCCGAAGTGCGTTGAGACGTATGAATCCGCTCGCATCTGCCTGCGAGTAGACCTCGTCCTCTTCGAAAGTCGCGAATCGCTCGTCATACAATGACGAATCCGACCTGCGCCCCGTCACGATCACGTTCCCTTTGTAAAGCTTGAGCCTCACATCTCCTGAGACAGCCCTGCCTGCTTCGTCTATGGCGCTCTGAAGCATCTCGCGTTCGGGGGAGAACCATAACCCGTTGTAAACTAGCGAGGCGTAGCGCGGAATCCACTCATCTTTCATGTGCATGACTTCGCGGTCCAGGGTAATCGATTCCAAGGCTCGCCGAGCGTAGTGGATGATCGTTCCACCAGGGGTTTCATACACACCGCGGCTCTTCATGCCCACGTATCGGTTCTCTACCATGTCGACACGCCCCACGCCGTTCCTGCCTCCCAGATGATTCAGATGAGCCAGGAGTGTTGCGGGAGTCATTCGGCTGCCGTCCACAGCCACAGGGTCACCGAATTCAAACGTGATAGTGATTTCTTCGGGATGATCTGGTGCATCGACCGGATCAGCGGTAAGGATGAACATGTCTTTGGGGGGCTCAGACCACGGATCTTCCAGTATTCCACCCTCAAAGCTCAAATGGAGAATGTTTCTGTCCATGCTGTACGGCTTCTCCGCGGTTGAAGTCACGGGTATGCCGTGCTCCCGAGCGTACGCGAGGAGGTCCGACCTCGATCGCATGCTCCAGATCCTCCACGGAGCAATGATCGTGATATGGGGATCCAATGCGAGGTACGTGAGCTCGAAGCGAACCTGGTCGTTCCCTTTTCCCGTAGCCCCGTGGCTCACGGCATCCGCTCCGACCCGAGAGACGAGATCCATTTGCGCGCGTGCTATGCACGGCCGCGCTATGGACGTGCCAAGCAGATAGCATCCTTCGTAGACTGCGTTGGCTCGAAACATGGGGAATACGTACTGTGAGACAAATTCCTCCTTCAGGTCAACAACGTGCAGAGATTCTGCTCCCGTGGCTCGAGCCTTCTCGTCCAGGGCATCGAGCTCTTCGCCCTGCCCCAAATCAGCGGCAAAGGCCACCACCGGACAGTGGTATGTCTCAATGAGCCATCGCAAGATTACCGAGGTGTCCAGTCCGCCCGAATAGGCGAGCACGATTTTTTTTACGCTCCGATCAGTCACGGCGCCTCCGGTCTCTCCGTATCTCCGGCCTCTGGTCGGCCACAGGCCAATTGTCTCATTGCCTCAAGGGGCGTTATCATCCACCGCACAACATTTCCAGTATTGCCTTCTGGACGTGGAGCCTGTTCTCGGCCTCTTCCCATACCAAGGAACGTTCCGATTCCATCACCTCATCGGTGATTTCTTCACCCCGATGGGCCGGCAGGCAGTGGAGCACAAAGACTTCTTTCCCTGCCTTGTCCAGAAGCTCGGCGTTGACCTGATACCCCTGGAACGCCTGGATTCTGGCCTCGGCCTCGCTTTCTTGTCCCATGGAAGCCCAGACATCCGTGGAAACAACATCCGCGCCGGCAATGGCCACCGCAGGGTCTCGAGTGATAGAGATCTTTGTTGAGGTGAACCGCACAGCGGGATCGTACCCGGCCGGACACGCCAGGACAAGGGTGAACCCCAGTTTTTCTGCGGCATTAATCCAGGAATTCGCCATATTGTTCCCGTCTCCAATCCACGCGGCCCGCATGTTCGTCACGTCCAGGCCAACCTGATGCAAGGTAAAGAGGTCTCCCAGCACCTGGCATGGGTGCAGCAGATCGGAGAGCGCGTTGACTACCGGTACGGTTGTCCACTCGGCAAATTCCTCTAGCACTTCCTGGCCGAATGTTCGGATCACGATTCCATCGAGATAACGCGAGAGTACCCGAGCGGTATCCCGAATCGGTTCTCCCCTTCCCATCTGAATATCCTTGTGATTCAGAACCACTGCATGTCCGCCCAATTGGTGTATCCCAACCTCAAAAGATGTTCTCGTCCTGGTGGAGGGCTTCTCGAATATCATGCCGATGCTCTTTCCTGCGAGGGCCAACGGTGAACCTTTTCCCGCGACTCCTTGCTTGAATTCTTCGGCCCGAGACATCAAGCGCAGGATTTCCTCCTGAGAATAATCGGCCAGGCTGAGAAAATGCCGCTTCCTGTCCATGCCTACGTGCCCTCCCTCTTAGCCAGAACGTTCTCCAGAGCCCTCACAACCGTGTCAATCTCCGGGTCGGTGACTATGAGTGGTGGCAGAAATCTCAGAACCGTCTCCGCAGTGCAATTGACAAGGACGCCTTGCTCGCGCAGCTCAACTGTGAATTCACTCCCTGGCACACGCAGATCCACCGCTTGCATCAGTCCAATACCTCTCACCTCCCGGATCATCGCGCTCCGGGTTGCCAGGTCTTCGAGGCGAGAACGGAGGTATGCTCCTCTGGCGCGAACATTCTCAAGAAATCCTGGCTTGAGAATTTCCTCCAGGACGGTAATCCCCGCAGCCGCGGCCAGAGGATTACCTCCGAACGTCGACGCGTGGGTTCCAGGCTCAAAAGCACTCGCGACGCTGTCTTTGGCCAAGAGGGCACCCATCGGAACTCCGCCGGCTATCCCCTTTGCCAGGGTCATCACGTCAGGCTCGATTCCGAAATGCTCATACGCGAACAGTTTGCCGCTTCTCCCCATTCCTGTCTGAACTTCGTCCAGTATGAGGAGCGATCCCCGTTCGTCGCAGAGATCTCGAACTCGTCTGAGATAGTCGGAGAGTGGAACTCGAACTCCTCCCTCCCCTTGAATCGGCTCCAACAATACTGCCGCCGTTCGATCGGTCATGGCGCTGTCGAGAGCTTCCATATCGCCGAACGGCACGTGGGAAAAGCCGGACACAGGGGGTTCGAAGCCCGCACGATACTTGGTTTGACCGGTAGCTGCGAGCGTGGCCAAGGTCCTCCCGTGAAAAGAATTTTCCATGGTAACGATGTGGTATCTCTCATGCTCGCCACGAACGTGGAAATAACGCCGCGCAAGCTTTATTGCCCCTTCATTGGCCTCAGCCCCCGAGTTACAGAAGAACACTTTGTCAGCAAAGGAATTCTCGGTCAGGAGCCTCGCCAGCCGGATCTGCGGCTCTATGTGAAACAAATTCGACACATGGATGAGTCTGGACGCCTGCTCGGCCAACGTTCTCGCAAGCCCAGGATGCCCATGACCCAGCGGGCACGCGGCGAGCCCTCCTATGAAATCCAGGTATTCTTTCCCGGCACTGTCCCGCACACGCACACCGTCACCTTCCACCAGCATAATCGGGATGCGAGAATACGTGTTGAACACGTGCTGCTTGTTCATGAGGATGAAGTCGTCTGAGCTCAAGGTGGTGTCCTTCCCCGTCCGGAGGTTCGCAACCGCGTTTTCGCGAGAAGCCTACAGTCCGGGCGCTTTCTCTCGTACGATCTCCGTGCCTATGCCTTGTTCCGTGAGCAGTTCGAGGAGCAAGCTATGGGAAACCCGGCCGTCTATGATATGAGCCTTGGGAACTCCGCGCTCGAGAGCTTGCAAGCAGCAGCGGATCTTGGGAACCATTCCTCCAGACGCCACTTCGCTTCTTATGAGCTCGGCAGCTCTGTCTTCCGACAGGCTGGAGATTAAATTTCCTTCACTGTCGAGAACTCCCGGCACATCGGTGAGAAGAATGAACCTCTCGGCACCGAGGGCAGCACTGAGTGCTCCCGCAGCAGTGTCCGCATTGATGTTGTATGGCTTCTCTCCAGGGCCCGCACCCACGGGAGCAATGACCGGAATGAACCCACGTTCTTCCAAAGAGCTTATGAGCTCAGGCTCAATCTTTTCTACCTCTCCGACCAATCCGAGATCTTCGTCGATGTCGGCCAATTTTGCGGGGCGCGCCTTGCGGGCACGGATGAGCCGTCCGTCTCTGCCAGAGAGTCCCACGGCTTTGCCTCCGTTGAAATTAATGAGAGAGACCACGTCCTTGTTGACCTTGGCAACGAGAACCATTTCCACGACGTCCATGGTCTCCTCATCGGTCACGCGAAGACCTCGGACAAAGCGGGTCTCTTTCCCGATCTTCTTGAGAAGCTCGCCGATCTGGGGTCCTCCGCCGTGGACGATGATCGGTTTCACGCCGACAAAGCTCAGAAGAGCCACGTCTTCAGCAAAATCGTTTTTCAAGGTGGCATCGGTCATTGCGCTGCCACCGTACTTGATGACAATGCGCTTTCCGCGGAACTTCCTGATGTATGGAAGAGCTTCCACAAGGATTTTTGCTCTCAGAGCTGGAGGAGTACTATGGGTGAGGATCGGGTCAGTCATATAAGATCCCACTCTAATCTAGAATACAAACTATCTGTTTTAATTATGGCAAATAGCTCCGTAAGTCAATGCGAATCACGTGGTGCTCGGCTTCTGCGAAAAAATTTCAGTATACCACTATCCATGCTTCAGATCCAACATTACTGCGAAGTTTTTGCGAGCCGCTTAGTACACGTTTTCCTGAATTTGGTTGCGTACTTGCGCCAGCGCGTTCTCAGCGGCATCGCACCGCGGTCACAATCATTTGGTGGCCGTACCATGAGAAGCGTATCAGCTCGTCAATAATCTTTCGGAACGGTCGGAGCCATGTGGTCGGAGGGGCAAGATCTCGGGGTGGATGGTAGAGCTTGCGGCGCAGGTTAAACGACCGTGTCCGGATATGAATGTGCGAGAATCCCGTTGAATGCAGCAGCATCGAGATCGTCCGAGGTTCAAAGAGGTAGATGTGGTCCGCTCCGTTGAGATAGACCCATTCGGGACCGTTGATCAGCCGCGATAGCGATGCGAAGTTAGTTGTGGACAGCCGAAGGATGCCTCCCGGACGAAGCGCAGCGTGGATCCTCTCCAAAGCACTTCGTGGAGATTCCAGATGCTCGATAACATCCCAGATGCGCGCCCCGTCCACGAGGTCCGATGGGGGATCGAAGGTCTCCGCCGGTTCAGTTAGGATGTGAGAGATTCCTTTTCTACGCAAGTGAGCCAGTGCATCAGAATTGATTTCTACCGCCCACGTCTCCCAACCCGCGCGGGCGGCATGTTCCAGAAACCAGCCCCGTCCGGCTCCTACTTCGAGAATGCGATTGAGCTCTCTGTAAGGCGCAAAGACCTTGAGCTCCTTCTGAAACCGGCGACGTTGGCCTCTGGTCAGCTCTGTCTCTCCCATGGCTCCTGTCCCTGACGTTCGCTGAAGTGCCTGGTGGCTTTCGAGACGGGGATTGACGAACACGAGTCCACACTTCCTGCAGCGCACGTGCCGAAAGCCCTCCTTGTTAAACAGGAGGCTCTGTTCGGTGTCGCCGCAGAGATCGCATGGCACGTTCACCAGGTCGCTTCGGGAGAAGGGAGCGTTCAATGCTGCACCTCATAGCGTTGGGCATCAGCCCACTTGATACCCGGAGAGAATCGTGATAGTCAACCGTGAATCATGTTGACGAGTTTTCCAAGAGCCATGGTCCGATCCGGCAGCCGGTGGTCTTTTCCAACCGAACGGAAATTAGGAGT
>CAYZET010000242.1:0-8258 GCA_964477215.1 uncultured Syntrophaceae bacterium
CTCTGCCAAAGCTCCTTGGG
Source organism: uncultured Syntrophaceae bacterium (assembly GCA_964477215.1). Lineage (GTDB taxonomy): Bacteria > Desulfobacterota > Desulfomonilia > Desulfomonilales > Desulfomonilaceae > JBFMDN01. Next base: position 21 of record CAYZET010000242.1, read on the forward strand.
GCGCGGGAATCGTTCTGACTTCCCTGTCGTCCCATGCAAAAGTGACGGCCCCAGCAGCCATCTTTTCCAGGATCCACGGCTCCCACGCTGAATTGTTCGCCATTCACATGCTCCATCGAGTCATTAGCCCCCGTCGATCAGGAATCAAACGGAGCTTCTCCTACCACGGCAAGACTATTCTACAAGAAAAGAGGGAGGCGAGGCAAAACCATGCCAAATAATCTCCGTAAGAAAAGCGGAGCTCTCGGTACGTCGACCGCTTCTTACCCGGTTCAAATCCTCGCATGACCATAGCAGTGGCAAGGATGTCCGCTCGACGGAGCGCATTGGACAAGGCCGGAACGAGTACCGAAACGAGGTGCCGGGCACGGACAAGGGGGCTTCCCGCTCTGAAATCGACTCCTCGCGACCGCTGGGCATCTGCGAGCATGCGGATCTCCTGATGGAGGAGCGGAAGGAACCGTATCGCCAACCCGATGGTAGTGGCAAAATCTCCAACGGGTACTCTCAGACGCTCCAGTGGATGGGCTAACACTTCCATGGCTCTGACAAGTTGCGAAGGAGTGGTGGTGATGGTAACGACGAGAGACGCGACAATTGCCAACAAAATCTGCACGCTGAACGCAAGGCCGTACGACAACCCTTCCCACGTGACAGGCAGCTCGATCCCCCATGCATAGAGTGGCTTGCCCTCCTGCCTAAACAGAAGATTCACCGTTAACACTACAGCGAGCATCCACGTAAATCGCCTGAGCGCGTTCCACCAAATCCGAAAACCCGCGCCTGTGAGAAAGGCCAGCCCCATTATGGAAGCAGCGCATACGACAAGTCCTTCAAAGCCAGGGGACAAAAAGAGCGTCCCCAGGAGAGGGAGAAAACCTATCAGTTTTGTTCTCGGGTCCAGCCGATGGAGAATGGATCCCAGCGGCAAGTAACCTCCAAGCGTAAATTCCTGCGAGAACATGGATCACCTGTCTCAATTGCATCATCGATCAAGCATGGTAATGCGAGAAAAGGACTGTGGCAAGGCCGACCTGCCAGCTTCCATGACAACGGCTTCCTGCTCCCCTATCCGAAGAGTCTCAGCAATATCTGAAGAGGGCTCGCCGCGAGCAGAATGCCATGAGCAGGCAAGTGAAACGTTCGCACTCCGAGCACGTGTGGCAGGAACCTTGCCAGATGACGATCAGTAGTGAAATAATCAATCCAAAAGAATCTTATGGACGTGCGCATGTCAACGAAAACCGAGGAACTGACCATTTTGTCCGCGGGGGAGCGTCGGTACCCGCGCAGTCCGGAAGAAGCTACTTTGGAGAGCTTTCCGAACCGTTTCGAGAACAGGGACTATAGGGTCAAATTCGATTGTCCTGAATTCACGAGCTTGTGCCCGATCACGGGGCAGCCCGATTTTGCGAAAATCGTGATCACGTACATACCAAACCATCGGTGCCTGGAATCGAAGTCACTTAAGCTCTACCTGGGATCATTCCGAAGCGTGGGAATGTTCCACGAAGAGATCACAAACCGAATCCTTGACGACGCAGTGGCAGCCTGCGAGCCAAAATGGATGCGAGTTGTCGGGAGCATGAATCCTCGCGGGGGGATATCCATCCAGGTCACCGCGGAGTACTGCATGCCAGGATACGACCCGCCCAAGAATTTTCGAGACTGATATCACAACGCGATGTCGCCGGCACTTGGGGAGGCTCCAGCCCGATGTTGATTGAAACAGACCTCCGTAAATTCGGCAAATTCTCGGAGGAACCTTTCTTTCGAAAAGCGCTCGGCGTTCGCTCTCATGACCTTCGGGTCGAATTCGTCCATTTGGGCCTCGAGCTTTTCAACGGCTGCGTTGAGGGCTTGTGGCGACTGGTCGAAGAACAGCAAGCCGGTAGTCCCTGGAATCACCGTCTCAAGAGCTCCACCTTTCCCATACGCAACGACTGGTCTTCCGGAGGCCTGGGCTTCCACGGGGACAATGCCGAAGTCCTCTTCCCCCGGGAAGATCAACGCCCTGCAGTGCTTGTAAAGCTCGGCAACCTCACCGTCCGTGACCCAGCCGAGGAATTCGATATTAGATGACGCCATGGCCTTCAACTGACTCTTCGCCGGACCTTCCCCCACTACGAGGAGCCGACGTCCGCTCAAGGCGAAGGCTTGAACAGCCAGATCTATCCGTTTGTAGCCCACGAGTCTCCCCACAGCAAGGTAGTAGTCGTCGATCCGGGATGATACCTGGAACTGCCCCACATCGCACGGAGGATAGATGAGCCGTGAATCTCTTCGATAGTACTTCCTGATTCGTGCGCGCACTGCCTGGGAGTTCGCAACAAAGAAATCTACCCGAGATGACGCTGCATGATCCCAGAGCCTGAGGTAGTGCATGAGCAGAGCTACCATGAGCCGCCGGAGCGATGACCGCTTGGGAAGGTACTCGTGGAACAGGTTCCATGCGTATCTCATAGGTGAATGGCAATAACAAATGTGACATGTCTCAGGCCTGGTGATTACTCCCTTCGTCGTACTGGCATCACTGCTGATTACGAGGTCGTACTGGCCGACGTCAAACAGCTCGACAGCAGAAGGGAACAAGAAGACATAATATTCATGCCTGGTAAGCGATGCCGGAAGGCTCTGGACAAAGCTGGTGAAGAGATTGCAGTTTCGGAGGGTCGGCGAAAGTGTTTGCGGGTCCGCCACGATCGCGAAAAGGTCCGGTTTGCCGAAGAGCTCGCACAGCGCTTCGACTACTCTCTCTCCCCCGGTCAAACTGAGAAACCAGTGATGAATGATCGCTATGCGCAGCTCGTTGAAATTCACGCTGGACCTCTAATGAGGTATTTCGGAAGAGAATTTTACCATACTTTCTGGGCAGCGGAGGTGTCAAGCCGGGTGAGCACACGCAGGATTCCGTTCGCTGGCAAGAAGCATCGCGGGTGGTCTGGAATCCGCCTCCGGAGAGGTCTATGGCTTCGAAGCAGCATATATCTCTCGACTTTTCGCGCGAGAACTGGTAATGAGTTGTGATCAGGTCTTTGCATGATTAGCGGGGGGCGGGTACCCCTCCGGCAGTTTTTTCGATTATGTGGCGTGCAATTCTTGGTGGGGACGTGAGGTGTGGCGAGTCGGTTGAAACTTTTAAAGGCGGCTACGGAGAGGCAGGCCGCTTGGTCGCGCGTGACGGCCCCATGGCCCGAAGCGGCAGGATTTGCCCGCGTGTGGAGACGGCGTCATTGGCTCCTCTTCTGCCTCGATACCATCATCTGCATGTCTTCTTTCATCGGAATATACTACCTACGATTTCACGTGGACTTTTTCTCCTTTCCGTTCGCGCGGGAATTTCCCATAGCTCCTGCTCTCTCACCCTATCTGAAGGCCGGCGCGCTGGCAACCTCGCTCTGGATCTTTCTTCTCTATAGGGAGCGTAGCTACCGAGAGGACCTGCATTTCGTCACTGCTTTCACGTACCGTATGCGGATGGTGATAGTGACTGGATTTTATACGATGGTCTTTCTCATGGTGATTTCCTTCATGTTCCGGTCCCTGCTCCTCTCTCGTATTGTGTATGTGATTGGATTTGCTTGTGCGTGTTCCTTGATGATTCTCGTCCGTGTCGGCTTCCGGACTGTCGAGCGTCGCCTGTCTCACGCGTGCGTGACTGTCTATCGAATTCTTGTGATCGGGTGGAGCAAGAATGTGGAAAATCTGCTTCGCCTGCTCCAGGAACGGAACCAGTGCACTCACGTGCTCGGGCGACTGGCATGGAGTCGAAGAAACGATCGAGGCGAGGCGAACGGTAGCGCTGTGCCTCTCCTCGGCACGGTCGAAGACCTGGAAACGATCTACGGCCAAGCCCCCTTCGATCAGCTACTCCTCGTGGTGGATGGTCTTGGGGAGGACGGCACAGTCAAATACGAAGACAAGATCATACATGTTCTCAATTTCAGTGAAGAACAAGGTATCTGTTTCTATATGGTGCCCAAGCTCTTTGATGTGATGGTAACCAGGACTGAGCTGGGCAGCTTCTCGGGAATCCCCCTCATACGACTTCAGGATGCAGCCATCCATCCAGTGTACGGGTTGGTCAAGAGATTCGTGGACATAGTTGTGTCTGCGGCGGTTCTCGCTCTCGGGCTGCCGATCTGGTTGCTTATAGCCCTTGTCATCAAGCTCACGAGCGGAGGCCCGGTCATCTATGTCCAGGAACGCGCTGGACTTCATGGCAAGCCCTTTCGCATGTACAAGTTTCGCTCGATGGTGAGCGACGCGGACGAGAGACTCCGCGAGATGATCAGTTTTGATGCACTCAAAGAACCCGTGTTTAAGTTCAAGAATGATCCGCGAGTGACGCGCGTGGGAAAGGTGTTGAGAAGGTTTGGATTGGATGAGATTCCGCAGATGGTCAACATCCTGATGGGAGAGATGAGCTTAGTAGGGCCCCGACCTGAACAGGTAGAGCTGGTGGCCAGATATGATGCCCGGCAACGGAGAAGGCTGAAAGCCAGACCCGGAATCACCGGGTACCAACAGGTCATGTGCCGTGGAGACATCTCTCTCGAGAAGAGAATTGAGTACGACCTCTATTACTTGAAGCATCAGTCTCCGTTCCTCGATACTTTCATCATTGCCAAGACCCTCCTTGTGGTGCTGCGCGGGGATGGAATAAAATGAGAAGCTGATACATCCAGTTGAGATTCTTCGAAGATTCTCAGGCGATTCGGCCGGCAGATTTTCACATGAGATTCCAGAGAATGGAGCGCTGTTGGCCCTCTTTTTGTTTTGCGGAAGTCGATGTGTTCAGCAAGTGCTCTCGGCAATTTCTTGCTTTCGGAGTAGACAGTCCATGAGCCATAGCAACGAGAATCGAGCCCTTATCACAGGAATCACGGGGCAGGATGGAGCCTACCTGGTCAAGTTTCTTCTCAACAAGGGATACCATGTGTGCGGCGTAAAGCGCCGCAGCTCTTTGATAAACACTCAGCGGATAGACCCGTTATACGAGGAACCGCTGACCACAGATCGTCGTTTCACACTCGAATACGGGGATATGACGGATTCCACGAATCTGATAAGAATTATCCAGGATTTTCAACCGACCGAAATCTACAATCTCGCGGCTCAGAGCCACGTAAAGGTTTCCTTCGAGACACCCGAGTACACCGCGAACGCGGATGCCCTTGGCACGTTGAGACTTCTCGAAGCAATGCGAATTCTCCGGTTGGGGGATAGGACTCGATTCTATCAGGCATCTACCAGTGAGCTCTACGGTCTTGTCCGAGAGATTCCTCAGACCGAAAACACCCCCTTTTATCCCCGCAGCCCCTATGGCGTGGCCAAGCTTTACAGCTACTGGATTACGAAGAACTATCGGGAAGCGTACAATCTGTTTGCCTCCAACGGCATTCTCTTCAACCACGAGTCTGCTATGCGGGGAGAGACGTTTGTGACGAGAAAGATCACCCGTGCGGTAGCCAGAATCAAGCTGGAGATGCAGGATATTCTCTACCTGGGGAATCTCAATGCAAAACGGGACTGGGGCTATGCGGGGGACTACGTGGAAGCCATGTGGCTCATTGTGCAACACCACGAACCCGACGATTTCGTTGTTGCCACCGGCGAAAATCATTCGGTCCGCGAGTTCGTCGAGTTGGCTTTCAGAGAAGTCGGCATATTTATCACATGGCAAGGGGAAGGTGTGAATGAGCGCGGAATTGACCAAGCCACGGGAAAAACGGTGGTTGCTGTCCATCCACGATATTTCAGACCGACCGAGGTGGACGAATTGCTGGGGGATGCCTCAAAGGCCCGCGAAGTTCTGGGGTGGCGTCCCAAGGTAGGATTTGGCGAGCTCGTCAAGAGAATGGTCGTGGCCGACCTGAGGGAAGCCGAAAAGGAGAGCCTCTGTACAAGAGCTGGGTTCTACTGATTGCCCGTTGCCTTCCTCCGTCCGAAATCTTTGGAAAAACGATTGTGGAGAGCTCGCGGCGTAAGCGAACGAGCACGTCTCGGGTGGAACGAAACAACGAGAGAGACCATGCTGGGGGAAGGCTGTTCCGACGGGAAAATTCTCTTAAAGCCTCCCACCGGGGCAAGCGGTTCACAAGATACTCGGGTGGGGTTGAAGTCGCGCACGACATGTGATAATCGTGGCAATATGTGCACCACATTCTGATCGGCGTATCACAATGTCAGACGCAACTACCCACACAGCGGTGGGCCGGATCCGCAAATTCCCCGACCCTTCTCAATCCATCGTAGAAGCGTACGGCTCCTTATTCAAGAGGAAGCTGTGCCTTCTCGTTTCTCTCCTGGCGATCCTTGCGATCCTCGCAATTTATTCCGTGATTGTCGGCACGTACGATCTGTCCATCCGGGCAGTAATGCTCTCGATCCTGGGGCAGGATGAGGGTGCTTCCCACATCGTGATATGGAGAATCAGGATGCCGAGAATCGTGGCTGCCATCGTCTCGGGTTGGGGGCTGGCACTCTCGGGCGTCACCATGCAGAGTCTTCTCAAGAATCCGCTCGGGTCACCTTTCACTTTGGGGATCAGTCACGGGGCGGCTTTCGGTGCCGCGTTCGCCATCGTGGTCTTGGGCGCTGGCTCTACGCAGTACGGTCCTCTCAGGACCACGGCCAGCTCCCTCTTCACTGTGAGTAACATCTACCTGGTTACTCTGGCTGCATTCATTGGCGCAATGGCCTCGACTCTGGCTATTCTATTCATGGCACGTGTCAAGAGGCTGTCCCCCGAATCGATCATCTTGGCTGGGGTGGCACTGTCGTCCTTGTTCGTGTCCGGTACGATTCTCATTCAGTACGTCGCCACAGAGGTGGAGCTGGCTTCCGTGGTCTTTTGGACTTTTGGTGACGTGTCCAGGTCCAATTGGGATGAGATCCTTATTTTGGGGATAGTCATCTGCGGAGGAACAGCGTATTTCTTGCTCAACCGATGGAATCTCAATGCTATTTCGGCCGGAGAGGACGTGGCTCGAGGGCTGGGAGTGGACGTGGAGCGCCTCCGGTGGTGGGGCATGCTGGTGGCTGCGCTGGTCTCCGCTCTTGTAGTGGCATTTCATGGCGTCATAGCGTTTCTCGGATTGCTAGCTCCCCATATCGGAAGGAAGCTTGTTGGGTCCGATCATCGCATCCTTCTTCCTCATGCATGCGTGGTGGGCGCAATCTTGTTGCTTTTCGCCGACACGGCCGGCCGGCTCCTGGTTGGGTCGGGAACTCTTCCTGTTGGTGTGCTCACGTCCTTTATGGGCGCGCCACTTTTTCTCTACCTCCTCGTAGGAGGACGGAAGCAATGATCCTGTCGGTTGAGAATGTTCGTTTCAGCTACAGCGCTCGGCCAATTTTGAAGGATGTAACCTTTTGTCTGGAACGCGGAATGGTGCTGGCTGCGCTGGGCGTCAACGGCGCGGGAAAATCGACTCTCCTGAAATGCATCAACAGGATACTCCATCCGCAGGGCGGGGTGGTGATTCTCGACGGACACCACGTGCAACGCATGTCAAGCACCCAGGTGGCCCGCCATATAGGATACGCTCCGCAGCGATTTGGCGATGATCAGTTGTCGGTATTCGACGCTGTCATGCTCGGACGCAAGCCCCATATCAGGTGGGCAGCATCGGAACGAGATTTTCATGTAGTGGAGCAAATCCTCGACCTAATGGGCCTACGCGACCTCGCTCTCCGCTCCGTGAACGAGCTGAGCGGCGGGGAGGCGCAGAAGGTGATTATTGCTCGAGCCTTTGCCCAGGAGCCCCGCCTCTTGTTGCTGGACGAACCGGTGAGCAACCTTGACGTGAAAAACCAGTTGGAGGTGATGACCCTGGTCACAAGCACCGTGAAGGCCAAAGAGATGTCAGCTATCATTGCAATACATGACTTGAACCTTGCTCTCAGATTTGCCGACCGATTTCTCCTGCTCAGAGACGGGAAGGTTCACGCCATCGTCCCCAAAGAGGGGATTACCTCGGAGCTTATTGCAGAGGTCTATCACGTGCACGCCATCGTCAGGGAGGTTGAAGGATTTCCCATCGTGATCCCGGTCAACGCGTGCAACGTGTCTCACAAGTCGGAACGGTCCTTGGGCTCGGGGCTTCACGTGGCGTGATCTCTTTGGGCCTGGACTCTTGACAAGTGCCGTCGGAAGGGGGTATTGTAATGATTCTAACGGGCCGTTAGCTCAATTGGTAGAGCAACTGACTCTTAATCAGTAGGTTCGGGGTT
>CAYZET010000243.1:0-8253 GCA_964477215.1 uncultured Syntrophaceae bacterium
ACCGACATTCATCATCACAACGACAGTGTGGGCAGGCCGGCTTGCCGAGGGATGCTCTTTGAGCTCCCAGGTTGCGACGGCGCAACCTGAGCTCGGTTCGTCGTCGTTCCGGAGACGTACTTGCGATGGATTTCCTTGCGTACAACCATCCTGCCTATTGAACCTCACAAGTTGTTGTGCCTTGCCACAGATATTCACGCCTTGGGGTGAAAACATGAAGGAGAGCAAAGTACACTTGCTCAGGAGAGGTCCAAGCGAGGAGCCATCGGCTCAGACAGATGAGACGGTTCCTCGCCCTAAATTCAAGTGGGAAACGCGAGTCTTCATCCCAGGGCTGATCCTCGGCGGCCTGGGACTCCTGTTGAGTCTGAGTATCCATGAAGAGTGGGCCAAGTTGCCGATCGTACATGCCTCGCCCGTGGTGCTAAAGGCCCTTGAGGGGAATTCCGGCGGGGGGGTGACAGTTCAGGCGGCAGGATGGGTGGAAGCCGATCCCTACAAATCGTACGTGACCGCCCTTGCAGACGGAGTTGTGCGGGAGGTTCTGGTCCTCGAGGGCGAAACCGTGAAGAAGGGGCAGGTAGTTGTCCGACTTGTGGACGAAGATGCTCGATTGGGAGTTCAGCGGGCCGAGGACAAGGTCAAGGAGATGGAGGCAACCTTGGCGGCAGAGCAGGCTGAGCTGACAGCAGCTATGGCTGAATGGCAAAACCCCGTGGAACGAAGAAAAGCAGTCGCCCTTGCCGACGCCAGGCTCTCTGAGGGTAAGGCCGTTCTGGAACAGACAGCGGAAGAAATAGCTGTAGAGCAGTCGAACCTGGAACACGCAAAGAGCCAGTATGACCGCGCAACGCGGCTGGTTGCTTCGGGATCCATGTCGGAGCAGGAGTTCATCAGACTCCGATCTCAGTACGGAGCACAGTCCTCGAAGCTCGCCGCATTGCGCATGCGCCACGCTGCCGTTAAGGAGGCCATAGCAGGCAACGAGGCAGAACTGCGTGCGGCCAAGGAACATATGGATTTGCGGACTGAAGAGCGTCGGAAGCTGGATAGAGCTCGAGCCGCAGTTTCACAGGCGCAAGCATCTCTCAACCAGTCTAGAACGGCTCTCGCTGAAGCAAGACTGCGGCTGGAGAGAATGGATATTCTTACGCCAATGAACGGCATCGTAATGGGACGACTCACTGAGCCCGGTTCCAAGGTTGTAGTCCTGTCGGACAATGTGGCTTCGGCGCGGGTGCTCAGTCTCTATGACCCTAATCGCCTGCAGGTACGAGTAGACGTTCCGCTTACCGACGCCGCCAAGGTCAGTGTGGGTCAGGAGGCCGAGGTCGTCGTAGACGTGTTGCCGGAACGCAGCTTCTCTGGAACCGTTACACGAGTGCTGCACGAAGCTAACGTGCAGAAAAACACGCTCGAGGTCAAGGTGGCGGTGGCGCATCCGGATCCAAGACTAAGGCCCGAGATGCTTGCCCGCGTGAAGTTCCTGGCTAGACGGTCCAATGAGGCAGACAAGAAGGACTATCGAGTCTTCGCTCCTGAGGATGCGGTCAAGGGGAGCGGTGCCGACACTGCTGCTTGGATTGTCCGCACCACAGGTGACGATAAGGGAACAGCGCGTCCGGTACCGATCAGGCTGGGGACCTTCAAGACTGAAGGCTGGGTTGACGTCCTTGAAGGACTACGGCCGGGAGATCTCGTCATCAAGAGCTCTGTTGCCGATTTGCAGAGCGGCGGGAAAGTAAAGGTCGTTATCGATTAGCGATATGGGAGAGTATGGCCGACCGCGGAAGCGGGCGGAAGTGATAAGAAGGTGCGCATCGTCTTTGCCCCTTGCTGTAAAGCCCTACCTGTATCTTCGGGCTCAACATGGAGATGCATCATGGCATTTATTGAGTGTCGAAACCTGACTCGGACCTATTCGAAAGGGTCAACCACAATTACTCCCCTGGACGGTCTCGATCTGGACATTGAAGAAGGCTCTTTCACCTCTTTGATGGGGCCGTCAGGCAGTGGCAAGACCACGCTGCTAAACCTAATTGCGGGCATAGACACCCCTTCCTCGGGGTCCCTCCTCGTTGGGGGGGTTGAGATCAGTTCCCTTTCGCGCTCGAAGCTTGCTCACTGGAGAGGCCGACACATAGGATACATTTTTCAGCTTTACAATCTGGTCCCAGTGCTCACCGCGTACGAGAATGTGGAGCTTCCCCTGCTGCTCCGCCGCCTTTCTGCTCAGGAGCGCCACAAGAAGGTTGCCGCAGCGCTTGAGTTAGTCGGCATAGCAGACCGACACGACCATTTTCCCCGGCAACTAAGCGGCGGCCAGGAACAACGAGTGGCCATAGCACGCGCTATTGTTGCAGACCCTACGATTATCGTAGCAGACGAGCCAACAGGTGACTTGGACCGGACGTCAGCCGTGGAGATTTTGACCCTACTGCGAATGATCAACATGGAACTGGGCTGCACCCTCCTGATGGTTACTCACGACCCCAAGACCGTTCGGTGTACAGAGCGAACCCTGTACCTGGACAAGGGCAAGCTTCTGGAACAAGAGCCTTCTGCCCTACAAGAAGGCATGATGGGACATGAAGAAAGCTCTGGAGGTTTTGCGTGTCAGGAGTGAGATTTCTGCCCCTTGTTCTCAAGTTCGTGATTCGGCAGCGCACACGCAGCCTGCTCACTATCGGTGGGGTGGCAACAGCCATGTTCCTCTTTTGCTCGGTCCAGGCCATGCAACAAGGGGTTAGGGATGCAACTGCCTTGAACGCGGAGGACACGAAGCTGGTCGTCTATCGTCTCGACAGGTATTGCCCGTTCACGAGCAACCTTCCTCAGGACTACGAGTCGCGCATTGCTCGTGTCCAGGGAGTTAAGAGTGTCCTCCCGGTCAAGATAGTGGTGAGCAACTGTCGGACCAGTCTTGACGTTGTGACCTTTAGAGGGGTGCCTAAGGAGGCCTTCGACCGCTCAGTTCAGGGCAACATTCGTCTCTTGGAAGGTTCGGTCGAGAATTGGAAGCGCCGAAGCGATGCGGTGCTCCTAGGAGAACGCGTTGCTACCCGCCGAGGATTGAAGGTGGGCGATCAAGTGCACATTTCCGGGCTTACGATCTATGTGGCTGGGATTATCAGATCCTCGGAGCCACAAGATCAGAATGCGGCCTACGCTCATCTCGGTCTTCTGCAGAGGGCTGGTGGCAACCAACTGGGAACAGTTACACAATTCGATGTCACGGTAACCGATCCCGCACTCTTGAGAGCCACGGCAAAGGCCATAGACGATGAATTCCGCACAGCACAGGAACCAACGGCAACCTGGCCGGAGAAGAGCTTTGTGGCTCGGGCTGCGTCTGACATTCTGGCAATAGTGCGATTTGCCAAGTGGCTGGGGTGGGGATGCCTTGCGGGCGTCTTCGCGCTCGTGTTCAATGCCATAGTGCTGTCTGTCCAGGACCGTGTCAGGGACCATGCGATCATGCAAACGCTCGGCTACACGAGTGGCCTGATCGCTCGGCTTGTCGTCGTAGAAAGCATGATACTGAGTCTCGCCGGCGGGCTGATAGGGATCGTGGTGGGAGTGGCAGTCACTTCCTGGGGCAAGTTCAGTCTGTCAGTGGAAGGACTGAGCATAAACATCCATGCCGGGCCCAGTGACGTCATTCTGGGACTCGGATTCGCCGTTATGACGGGAATTCTTGCAGGCCTTGTTCCAGCCTGGCAGGCCTCTAAACGCGAAATTGCCGCGTGCTTCCGCGCTGTTTGAACAGCGGCCTCAGAGCTGACCGGGGAGAAGTTGCGAGCAGGTAACATGCAATTGCTGCCGTTTGACTATGCTGTGCGTAATCTGGGACGGTCCACATTGAGACTGGCCTTGACGGTTGTCGCGAGCACTTTGGTGGTGCTCCTGGTCCTGACCGCCGCGTCGTTCGTGGGGGGCATGGCGAATTCACTCGTCAGCAACACAGGCCCTTCCAACGTGATCCTCATGGCTGCAGGGAGCGAGGAAAGCTTAGAGCGAAGCCTCATTCCTGGAGGCGCTTCGGGAGTGGTGGCCGCGAGCTTACCGGGAATTAAGACCCGTCTAGGGGTACCATTCGTCTCGCCGGAAATACATGCTGCTATCCTCGTGAAAGATAGAAAGGATAGTCCCGACGAGTGGCATGCGGTTGTGCGCGGTTTCCTCAACGAAGCGTTTCTTGTGCACCCGCGGGTGCATATTGTGGAAGGACGAATGCCAACCCAGGGTCGCGACGAAATTATGGTAGGCGGATTGGCCGCGGAGATGATGGGGGTGACGGAGGCTCGATTGGCGATCGGGAATTCCTTGTGGTTTGACAACCGCTCCTGGACCATTGTTGGAAGATTCTTGGCCAAAGGCACGGTCTTGGACTGCGAGGTGTGGGTCCCGCTGAGAGACATTCAGACTGCCACAAAACGGGACACCGTATCATGTCTTGTCATTACCCTCGATGGAGCCGACTTCGCAGATGTGGATGCCCTGACTAAGCAGAGGTTCGACCTCGGGTTGACGGCAGTTGCCGAGGACGATTACTACGCGTCGATCATACAATTCTACAAGCCGGTTCATGCCATGGTCTGGACCAGCGCTCTGTTAATAAGCCTGACCGGTCTCTTCGGCGGGCTCAACAGCATGTACGCGGCCTTTGCAGCCCGAGTGAGAGAGCTGGGCACTCTTCAGGCTATCGGATTCTCCAGGATTGCGATCATGTTCAGTCTGATACAGGAATCCCTCCTGACGTCGTCAGCCGGTACCTTAGTAGCGACGATCCTAGCAATAGTCCTCCTGGACGGAAGAGCTGTGAAATTCAGTATGGGAGTCTTTCAACTTGTTGTGGACTACAGAGTCCTGCTCATCGGGGTTTCCGCCGGTCTCATCATGGGCGTCATTGGAGCTCTACCTCCTGCGTGGAAGTGCCTGCGCCTACCGATCAACCAGTCTCTGAAGGCTGCGTGAAAGAAAGGAAGTCATCAATGAAGAGAATGCTAAGAACGTTCCATAAAAGGATTCAGGCGGCCGCTATCATGGGAGCCATATTCACCCTGATACTGGTTCCCAACAGCCTAATGGGAACCCAGACAGGACTGCCCGCCGATCTTTTCGTGGATGTTGCCCCTGCTAACGCTGTTGCAGTAGGGGATGCGAGGAAAGCGGCCCAGGAGGGCAAGCCTATAGTGATCAGCGGCCGAGTCGGAGGGATCGCAAAGCCCATTGCGGACAAGTATGCCATGTTCCTGATCAGCGATCCGCGACTGCCTCTCTGCAAAGACGCGTGTGCCGATCTATGCCACATACCCCGCCCGCAGCTCATCGCCAATCTAGCCACTGTTCAAGTTGTGGACAATGCCGGACATCCTCTCAAGGTTTCAGTACAAGGGATCAACGGTCTGAAGCCATTGGCAGAAGTGATCATCCGGGGGACCGTGGCCAAAGTGGATCAAGACGTAATGATCATTAATGCTCAGAACATCTTTGTAAACCGATTGGGCAACTGACGAAACGGCCAAGTAGTTGTTTTCGTAATTGCGGTCGGTGTCTTACCGTCACTGCTAAGAGGAACGATGGTGATGATTGATTGCTTTATGCTCGAAAAGGGCAAATCGTGAGTAGTCCGGCGGGACGCGGGATCTCAGCCCACGGAATGAGGAAACAAACAAGCCGGACCCTGAAGCGACTGTGTTCCGTGTCAAGCAAGAAGTTCATGGAGCACAAGTGCTTAAAAGGCAGAGGAATCCAGAATTCATGGACAATTGGCTGCCAAATTCTTGGAGGGATTGAATGATATCAATATATTATTGGCGGAGGGAGAGGGATTCGAACCCCCGGACCTTTCGGTCAACGGTTTTCAAGACCGCCGCCTTAAACCGCTCGGCCATCCCTCCGGCTCGCTCGTTCCGACGTGCGCTCAATCGCTGAGAGCACCGGTGCGAGATTTCACACGCACTCGTGCCGACTTGAATAATCCTATCTTACGAGACTTTCTGCTGTCAAGCACGGTTCTACGATCACAGAAGCATCGTTGAAAGAGCCTATTCCGTTTCAGACGGCACCAAGAAAAGAATTGCCACCTGCACAATCGGGACATAATCTCTTGATAGGAAGGAAAAATTATTTCGGGTACGAGAGCCGGAAATCTACCTTTGAAACTGCATCCCAACGATGGAGGTGCGATTATGGCTGGTCACGTATGCCATTTTGAGATTCCCGCCGATGACTTAGGCACTCTGAAGGGATTCTACAGTGACGTGTTCGGCTGGTCCTTCGAGCACATTCCCGAACCCTTCGATTACGATGTCATCAAAACATCCGGGGAAACTCTGGGTGGTGGCATGATCCTGCGCCAGGATCCCCGTCAAGGAACTGTAAATTATATCTGCGTCGACTCCATTGACGAGACGCTCGAACAAGCGACGATGCGCGGGGCCAAGATCATCGTCCCAAAGTCTGCGGTCGCTGGGCTAGGATGGTACGCAATTCTGCATGATCCCCAGAGAAACTCTTTTGGTCTCTGGCAAGATGACAAAAATGCGTCCTGATTGAGTACGGGAGCGTGCCGGCAACAAGGCCGACACCCAAAGTTTCCTTAACGATGAGTACGCCGGCATTGCTGGCTCCGGGCGCTCCGCGGTAGTTTCGTATCCTGGAACGGATAGACTCGCGAGGATTGCGATTTCGTTCCAGGATTCATTCCGCGTATCGCACCAGGCTCCTGCCTAACGCAAGCCATGCAAGATGAGAAGGATCCGTAACGACCTCTAGGCGACACGTTTCTGTCCTGAGACCGAAAAGCGCAGGGGGCTAGTTTCCAGTTCCACTGGCATCCCGCATGGGAGGGTAAGATTCGGCAAAGCGTGCCCGTGGGGATAGCCGGAAACCAGAGGAATGGAGGTGTCCGAGGTGAGCTCCAAAGCTCGGCGCTCCACAGAGGAACGGATGCTCCGATCTCCGGAACCAAGAAAATGTCCCAGAATCATACCGCTCAGAACGTCCAGCACCCCAGCGAGCTTCAAATGGGTCATCATGCGGTCGATCCTATAGGGAGCCTCGTGGACATCCTCCACCAGCAGGATCGTTCCGTCGAAATTCGGGCAGTGTGAAGTGCCGATCAGTGCGGTGATAAGAGACAAACAGCCCACCAGGAGCGGTCCGAAAGCAGACCCGCCTCTCAAGACCTTTAGGACTGACTGATTCTTCGGTAAGAGATCTCGACCTGCCAGAGGAGTGCTCAAGGATTCTACCACCGATGCTTCGGAGTGAGCGTCCAACCCTTGAGCGATTTGCCCTGCGACCATGGGGCCCGACAAGGTCACGAGACCGCACCGGGCATACAGAGAAAGTTGTAACGCAGTGATGTCGCTCATTCCAATGAGAGGCTTTGGGTCCCGCTCCACCGCGTTTCGGTCTATGCGTTCGAGAATCCGCATTATCCCATAGCCTCCTCGAGCAAAAGCTATGGCACGCACTTCCGTCGCTCGCAGCATCGCGTTAACATCGGAGCTTCGCTCTTCATCACTGCCTGCCAAATAGCCTGCCCGCTGAGCTGCGTTTCGTCCCACTACGACGCGAAATCCCCATTGGTGAAGGTATCGAAGTCCTGCATTCAGGTCGTTGGTGTCCACCGGTCCTGAGGGGGCAACTACTCCGATGATGTCTCCCTTGCCGAGAGGCCCTGGTACGAGAGGACGCCGCATTGTGTGCGTGCCGCAGATGTCGACCATTTTCGCTGCTCCCCAGTATCCTGATGAACCTGTTTGCCTGTACCCGAAGTCAATGTTAGAATCAAGGCCGGAGGTGCGGATGCCAGTAATCCTTCACGTCGAAGATGAAAGCTCTGTAAGATTGCTCTACAAAGAAGTTTTCGAAGAGCTGGGATACGAGGTTATCCAGGCGACGACGGGAGAGGAGGCTTTGCGAGTATTGAGAGGTAGACGGCCTGACCTGATTATCCTGGACCTGAAGATGCCAGGCATGGGAGGCAGGGCATTTCTCGACAAATTCCAAAAGCTCAAGTTCAAGGCCAAGATCCCAGTGGTGGTGAGCACCGCCTACCCTTATCTCGAGGGCGATTCAGCGGCGAATCAGGCCGATGCCTTTGTAGTTAAATCGGGGGATATGGCCGAGTTGGTGGAAAAGGTCAGAAGTCTCGTGGGAAAATACTCATCGCGGACGTCCTAGTTCTTATCCCGCTCGAACTCGGCGGTGTCTCTCAGGGGTGAGCCGGCAAGCCACCGA
>CAYZET010000244.1:0-8200 GCA_964477215.1 uncultured Syntrophaceae bacterium
GAGGCAAAAGGCTGTCTGGAAGGTTACGGAGACTGCGACTCGGTGACCAACGAAGAGTTGCTCACTTTGGACTGTGACGTCCTGATCGCGGCAGCCACGGAGAACCAGATTACGCGTCGGAACGCAGATCGTATTCGGGCTAGAATCATAGCCGAGGGAGCCAATGGGCCGACTACCCCGGAAGCGGACGAGATATTGAGTGAGCGGGGTGTGTTTCTCGTACCGGACATTCTGTGCAACGCGGGTGGTGTAACGGTGAGCTACCTCGAATGGGTCCAGGATCTTCAGTCGTTTTTCTGGCCTGTGGAGGAGATCAACGTCAAATTGCACGCCCTGATTACGCAAGCGTTCAACAATGTCCTGGCGTGTGCAAAGGACCGATCTGTGCCCTTGAGGGACGCTGCCCTCATACTAGCCATCCAGAGGATCTCGGACGCTATCGTGATACGAGGCATTTATCCGTAGTGAAAGAGGGCGGGTTTGAAACCCGCCCTGTATTGAGACAGGCTCTGAACCTGCTTCCAGCCTGAACGTCGGGCAGTGTGCGGGTCTGAATGCAGCCCTCCCTTTGCCGCGAAGCACAATGCACCGTGCCAGTACCTGACGGGCTTAATCACTCCCAACCGCTTGAGAAGCAAGCCTTTCAGTCGAAAAGCTCCGCCATGTCCCCAATTGTGTCAAAGATATATTGCGGTAGGTGCGGTGCGTGTTCCAAGTCCTCTCTCCGTGATGCCCCGGTGAGCACAAGGGCCGAATCCATACCGGCATTCTTGGCAAAGAGGATGTCCGTATCGATCCGATCACCTACCATGAGACAGTCCCGAGGGGGGAGTCCGAGAATCTCGAGTGCCAGATTGGCCATGTCGGGAAAAGGTTTGCCGAACACACGATCGGGCGGACGTCCGGCAGCGGTAGAGATTGACGCTACCACGCTGCCTGCTCCAGGCAGGAATCCCTTTGACGAAGGAAAAGTGGCATCGAGATTCGTGGCCCAGAACTTCGCGCCTTTCTGAATGGCCTGATGAGCCCTCGTTAGCTTCTCGTAGGTAAAGCCTGTGTCAAGCCCGACAGCAACGATCTCGGTTTCCTCCGGATTTTCGGTCACAACGGCCCCTGCGGAGGCCACCCCCTCCGCCAGCCGCGGCTCTCCGATCACCATGATCCGAGTGCCGCGATAGCCCCGCTCCACCACGTGGATCAGAACCAGAGCAGAATTCACCACCTGATCGGGAGTAACGGCGAGCCCGAGCTTCCGGATCTTTGTAGCGAGATCCACGGCCAATCTCGTGGCGGAGTTCGACACGAAAATCCACCTGATGCCCTTCCGGGACAGGTTTCGATACACCTCTGCCGCACCGGGCATGAGCAGACTACCTCGATTAACGGTACCATCCAGATCGGCAAGGATCGCCCGGTATGAAGGTCGTGCCATTGGCATCACTCATCCTCTCGAGGGCTCATGGGCATCGAATCCGGGGAGGCTGCCTTCTTAGCCGTTTCGCGGTCCAACACCAGCTTGAGGTTGTATCTGGCCTTCCCATAGTGTGGATCAAGCTGCAGCGCTTTGTTGATCGCGTCCATAGCAGCCTTGAGATCTCCGGTCTTGTAATGGAAAAATCCCAGATTATTCCATATCATCGCGTCTCGCGGCTCCACATTGGGAGCTTTCCTCAAATCTGCCCTGGCCTCCGCCGTCCTACCGAGCTTGAAATAGGCGACCCCGCGAAGGCTGATGGCCCTTGCCGCACCGGGAGTGATCTCCAGGACCCGATTCAGGTCCGCCAGCGCTGATTCCGGTTCGTCCATCTGGAGATAAGCCACTGCTCGTTCATAGAGAACTGCCGAATCATCCGGCCGATTCTCCAACGCGCGGGAAAAATCCTTGATTGCGGCGTTAAACAGCCGTCTTTTCATGAGCGTGAGCCCCCTCAAGGCAAAGAGCTCTCCGTCCGCAGGGTCCATGCTCAACCCTTTGGTCAGGTCAGAGGCCGCACGAGCAGAATCCCCGAGCTCGGAAAAGATCCGCGCGCGCTCCTTATACGCCTCCACAAGCGTAGCATCCAGCTCGATTGCCCTATTGAGGTACTCGAGAGCCTCATCCAGCTTCCGGCGATGGGTCAATGTCATTCCCATGTATACATGGGCAGGCGCTGACCCCGCAGACTTTGTCAGGATTTGCCTCAGGATCTTCTCAGCTTCGTCGTAGTTACCTGACAGCAAGTACGCTTTGGCACGGAACCCCTCTATGTCGGGACTTTCGGACGCACCGCCTCTCTTGTTCAGCGCCTCGAGTGCCCTGTCCGGATCGCCCATCTCAAAGTAGACTTTGATCCTCTTGGTGATCAGGTCATCGTCTCCCGGCCTGAGAGACTCAGCGGTCTTGTAATCCCGCAGAGCTGCCTCATAGTCTTTGAGCTTCACGTGAATCCGAGCACGCATCTCGAAAACATCCGCTGCTTTCGCGTCCAGCTCGACGAGAAGGTGTGCATCGCTGAGAGCCTCACGAAGGTTTCCTGTTCGCAGCAACACGTTGGCTCTGGCCGCCCTGGCTGCCTTGCATTGCGGATCATAATGGAGGGCACGTGTGTATTCGTCCTGGGCTTTGGTGAGGAAGCCTTCGCGCTCGTAGATCTTTCCTTTGATGACATAAGGCCGGGCGTCAGTGGTCCTGCTCAGGAGGTAATACTCCACCTCACGCGTCGCCTCCTCGAGCTGATCTACCTCGATCAGGCATTCGGCACTTTCCAATCTTGCGGGCAATGCCTTTCGGGAATGCGCGAGAGCAGAGCTGAAATCCTCGATGGCCCGGAAACAGTCTTTCAGTTTCTTGTAGGCCAACCCTCGCTCGAAGAGCAGAGAGGACAGCAAATCTCCTCGTAGGCCTGGCGTCTTGAGTGCTTCGCTCAGAATTTCAATCTTCTTGCTCGCGTCCGATTCTTGCCTGGCGCGAGCCAGCATCTCGGAAGCGGTTTGTGCACATACGACGTTGGCGCCCAACGCGAAGAGAATGGCCAGAAGGAATCCAAGGCATGCAGTACTGGATTTGAGGGAATCGCGCCACCAGGATGGCGCTTTAACGAAGGTGGCCACCCCTCCCTTTGTCATGCTGGCAGCCCCACACATCACTAGGAAAGCCTGCGCTTCAATTCGTCTACCAGGCAGGCAAGGATCTCATCAAACTGGTGTTGCATCCGTATTATGTTTTCCCTCATCTCCAGTATGACTTCGCACCCTGCAAGGTTCACATCCAATTGTCTGACAAGATTAGCGATGATACGGATCCGTTCCACCTGTTCGGGCGAGAACACTCGCTCACGGCTCGATACCGCCTGGGAGTGGATGAGCTCTTCCGCCTCGAGCTCGTCCAGGAACTGCTCCTCGATCTCCAGAATTTCGATAACCTGTTCTCTGCGGTAGTAATCCTGCGCCATGTCCGCGATCTCCAGGCCGTGTGACCTCGTCATGCCTCCAGGCGGTTCCCGATTTTGATGTCATCACCGCGCGAAACACTGCTGCAGTGGCTCACAGCCGAATATTCCTCCGCAAATCGGATCTATAGAACCGCTCCAGGGTCCTGGCAGCGGCCAATGCTTCGGGATCGTCGGTGAAGGGAACCTGAACCCGCACGGTCACGAACATATCTCCAGGAGTCTTGGTCTTCAGATTTGGGACCCCCTTCCCTTTCAGTCGAAGCCGTTGGCCGGATTTCGTTCCCTTGGGAACCTTCAGTTGCACGGTTCCTGTGGGAGTGGGAACGTCAACTTCAGCCCCGCTCATTGCCTCACTGACGCTGACCGGGATCTCCACGTTGAGATCGTCTCCCTCACGAGTGAAGACCGGATGAGGCCTCACCTTGGTGACTATATACAGATCACCGGATGGTCCGCCGGCCTTTCCCGGCTCTCCCTTTCCCGCAAGACGGATGCGCGATCCTGTGTTTACCCCCGCAGGAATCTTGACGTCAATGGTTTCCGATGCAGCAACCATTCCGGTCCCGCGGCATGCCTTACAGGGTTCCCCGGCACGACCGGTTCCCCCGCATTCGGGGCATGTCTGCGTGAAATTGAACGGCCCCTGAGATACACGCGTCTGACCGGTCCCGTTGCATCGCTTGCAAACGGGATTTCCCTGCAGAGGAACGCGGCCGGTTCCACTGCACTGGGAGCATGATTGATTTCGTTGCAGCGTAACCCTCGTCGTCCCCCCCTTGATTGCCGTGAGAAAGTCGACTTCGAGAGACGACTCCACGTCGGCGCCCTTCGTAGGCCCGCCCGCGGGGGCTGCTCCTCGCCCGCCGCCAAAGAGGTCGGAGAACACATCATCAAATCCTGAGTACCTGAATCCGCCCTGCTCTGCGCCAAAGCCACGGAACTCGTACCCGCCCCGGCTCCCGCCAAATCCTCCAGCTTCCTGCCATTGACGATACTGTCGTGCCTGCTCAGGATCGAACCCCGCCCGAAGCCCATCTTCGCCGAATTCGTCATAGATCTTTCTCTTCTCGGCATCGGCGAGGACGTCGTGGGCTTGGGAGATTTCCTTGAACCGGCTTTCAGCTTCTTCATTTCCGGGATTCACGTCAGGGTGGTACTTGCGAGCGAGCTTGCGGTAAGCCCTCTTAATCTCATCCGTCGTAGCGTCACGCTTCACCCCGAGAATCGCGTAGTAGTCCTTAGCCGCCATGGCAAGGCCTCCCAGCCCTGGCTACCATCTGGTGACACTCGGGCACCCTGCTCCCGATCAGATTACAAGGTATAGACATCATTGTACGTGCGTTTCCTTGGGGACGCTGTTCGCTATGCTTCTGAATATGTAATGATCGCTGGCGGGGTTTGTCAAGCTGGCCTATGGGACACTCATCGCTCTTTCATGAAATTCCAGAGTGCTTTCTTCGGGTGCCGAAAAAGACAACGGAGGGGACACCGTCCCCTCCGTTATTATGAAGTCGTGAAGCAGATTGCGTTGTTAGAATTCCCCGTTGACGAGGAAGCGAAGACCCCATACCGGATCGATCGATCGGTCGGGATTGATGCCCCAGTTGTTGGCCGCGGTGGGTACACCCCAGTTAACAACGTTCTTGTCTCGGCACGCGTACTTGTACCAGCCCCCGGGCTGCCAGTAAGCGAATGTCGTGTTCAACGTTAGGCCTTCCAGAAGCTTCCAGTCCACGCCCAAATCCACTTCCCATCCGAGGAAGGTGTCAGGAATGGAAGGCGCTCCGTTAGGCCCGGTGCCCAGCACCACGGTTCCATCTGTGGCGGTGGGATCCGGGAAGAGAGCTCCCCATCCGAAGCCGCTCTTGGACTGGCGTTCAGCCCAGAAGAATGTCCCGTACATGTTCAGGTTCGCAGCAATGGCATAGTCGAGGCGCGCGCCGTATACGTTCGCGTCTTCCACGTACCCGTAGCCCGTGGTCCCGTCAATGAAGTTTCCTAGACCGTAACTGTAGACCTGCAGGTAGCTGTACGGCTTGAAAAGACCCGTGTTCGCGAAGCTGTTCGATCGTAAAATACCGGTGCGATCGATCTGCGCGCCGTTTCTACGGTCTCCACCGGTCGACCAGGCCCAGAGGAGCCCCAACTTTGCAGGCCCTGCGAGCATGCCCAGCTCGCTGGCTGCACGCCAGTGCTCGATGTAGGTATCAGTAACACCGGGAACAATCGCACCACCGGCCGCCCGATCCCTGACTCTGTCAGTACGCGCGTACCAGTCCACTTCAGCGTTGAAGAAAATCACCCCTGTATAGTACTTGAGGTACACACCGCCGTAAAAGTCAGACCGGTCCCGCATGGAATTGCCCATACGGGTTGCGGGGGTAGCAATGACGCGCTCGCCACCGCGATGCGTGGAAACGATGTTCCCCTGAACGCCGAAGTCCATAGGGCCGCACCGGTACGTCACATTGAGCGCTGCATCATAGTCCCGCTTGTTGTTCTTGTCGTAATCAGGGTTGTAGTAATCCGTGGCTCCCGAGTTTCTCGACGGATAGATCGAAAGTGCGACACGAAACGGACCGTACGGGGCAAAGAGCGAGAGAGACTCGGAGGACCGAGTAAACTCACCGTTCCAGCCTAACCCCATGCCCCATGTAGAAGGCCTTTTCCCTATAGAAAGCCCGCCCCAGGGCAGCTCTGCAGTCAACCACAGAGCGTTCCAATAGCCAGGGGAGAAGGACTGCTGAATACCGGGGAACCGGTCGTTGAAGTACTCGGATGCAACTAGATTGCCGGTAGCTGCGTTGTTGGGCAGATTCCACTCGCCGATGTAGTAGATGCCCCGGACGCGCAGGGCCTTATTCATACGCAATTCCATAAAGGACGTGAAATACTGCGTGTTCCAGCTCGCATCAGAGCCCGATACCATTCGGTACCCGAGCTGTCCTGTCCACAGGTTGTACGGCGCGAAGAAGCCAGGTCCTGTTCCCGCGACACCGCTCCCTGCATCCACGTCATATGGGCCAAAGAACCCCGCGTCTCCTGTCTGGCCGACGAACTCGACCTCCCAGGACCACGCCCCTTTCATAGTGAATTCCCACGCACTCGCAGGAGCGACCATGAAAACCACTGCAAGTCCTGCGATTGCGAAGAGCGCCGATAGCTTAGTGCGGCACATTCTCCAATCCCTCCTTACAAATGAATCAAATACCACATGACACATGGCCGGCAGCCGAACCGAGGCGGGACAACGATCCCTGCTTCACGGCCTCGGCCATTGAAGTCTCATCCAATCTCTACCGATATGGACTGTATGTTGCCACGTTACGGATTTTGTCGTGACGTGTCAATGAAAAACTCCCTTCCCGATGCAATTTGTTGTTACAAAAGTGTAGATCCGATCCGGGTTTCCAGAGGGCGCCCTACTTGGCAGCGCTCGGGAAGAACAGTTGCTTTCCGTTTAGCGTGAAAGAGGCAATTATTCCCTGTCCTTCCGGACTGGTAACAAAATCTATAAACTTTTTCGCACACTCGAAGTTTACAGACGGGTGCTTTCTTGGATTGACCGATATGACCCCATACGGATTGTGGAGGCTCTTGTCTCCCTCGAAAAGCAGCGCCAGATCTGTCTTCCCCTCGTAGGCAATGAATGTGCCGCGGTCGGCCAAGGTGTACCCGTTCTTGTCGTAGGCCATCTGAAGGACAGCGCCCATACCCTGTCCGGCTTCCACATACCAGGGTCCCGACGGAGTTATGCCCGCCTTCTTCCATAGCTGTTTCTCCATCTTGTGGGTGCCTGAATCGTCCCCCCGGGAAATAAACGGGGCCTTGCCCGCCGCAAGGAGCTTGAACGCCTCGTCCGCGGTCTTTGCCTGCTTGAGTCCCACCGGGTCGGTGCTCGGCCCGACAATCACAAAATCGTTGTACATCACGTCACGACGGTCCGCACCGTGTCCCTCAGCGACAAACTTATCTTCCGCCGGCCGAGCGTGCACGAACACCACGTCCACATCGCCGTTCTCGCCGAGCTTGAGCGCCTTTCCGGTGCCAACAGCAATGACGTCTACCTTGCAGCCAGTTTTCTTCTCAAACGGTGGAAGCAACACTTTCAGTAGCCCTGAATTCTCAGTGCTGGTGGTAGTGCTCATTTTCAGACGATCCCCTGCTGACACATATGACGCTAGCGCTAACAGGAACGTTGCATTCAAAAGCGCAACTAATATTCTCTTCATAGGTTCATCCTCTCCGTTTCAGGGCGCAGCAATGCCCAGAAGTGGGGCTTTCCGGCCGCGCCTCCAAGGCACCGCGCTCCCTGCCTTCGCCGGGGGGGCCTTCGCTTCACTCCCCGCCTTCGTCCCGGCGGTTGGCCAACAGCCGCTGACGTCTATGGTGACATATGCTTCGGGTGACATAATGCGCGGCATGCGGGTGCCAAGTCAAGCCAAATCTGGGGATTGCGCGCATTCCATCCGTGTACGGCCATTGCCAGGCCCACTGGTGGGGCGTCGGGCTCCCTTCAATAGCCCTCATCCGAGGGTGCGCTTTCAGGACGAAACGCGATCTCGCTCCTCCTTGCGCAGCTCGCGGCGCAAGTATTTCCCGACCTTTGACTTTGGCAGCATGTCCCGGAACTCAATGTAATGGGGAACTTTGTAAGAAGTGAGCCGAGTCTTGCACCAATTGATAAGCTCTGCCCCTGTGACTCCCATGGCATCCTCTTTCAGCACCACGAAGGCCTTAATTCTCTCTCCTACGCGCTCATCCGGGAT
>CAYZET010000245.1:0-8185 GCA_964477215.1 uncultured Syntrophaceae bacterium
GAGGACTTGCCGGTTCTCATCGAGGAGCTCATTACACGAATATCCAGAGAGCTCCGAGTAAAGTGTCGCGCCGAGGTGGATACGAGAACCATGGCTCTGCTGGAAGGTTACAGTTGGCCCGGGAACATCCGAGAGCTCCGCAACAGACTCGAGCGATCTATAGCGCTTTCTGGGGGAAAGAAGATATCCTTCGCTTTGATGTTCGACGGGAAGCCGCGAGAAAAGTGGTCCTTTAATCTCGAATTCCCTCCGGGAGGGAACCTTAATGAGTTCACTCAGGAGGCCAGACGTCGCCTGGTAATGGAAGCCCTCAAGCGTGCGCAGGGGAAGCGTCAGCTTGCCGCCAAGCTTCTGGGAATCACGCGATACTCTCTCAAGCGGCATATGACGAACCTCGGACTCATGGCAGGCGAAGAATGATGCGCGTCCACGGAGCTGGGATGTTTTCCGGCAGGGAATTGGGGAAACTTAACTGAGAATCAATTTCAGGACGAGCCGTTTCCCGTAGCGCCGGCATCAGGGGGTGATTCTTGACCTTCGCGAAGATACCTGCGAGACGTCGGCGTTACGAAATCACGCGATCGGCTACACGCTCGGGCTGCGAATCCGCTAGATCAGCCGGTAGGCGCGGTTCGCGAGCCTGCCTTACAAATTGCGGCGGGCGCTGCACTTGTCATTAAGGTTTTGAAACTACGTCGAGAGAATCCTGCTCTGGCTTCATCATGTCTTGCTCTCCCGCGTCTCGTGGAACTTGCTTCTTGAGCTCAGCAGATAGTTCCCCTAACGATCACCTGATCTGACCCACGTGGAGTCCACTGAAAAGACAGTGTGGTCGGAAAATGTCCATTGGGAAAAATTGGTCGTAGCCTGTGATCGCGGCGCATCTTCATCCTCTCGCGAGCGATTTGGGCCCAAACCACCATTTAGGTTTGAAAGCAAATGGACGCGAATGCGCATTATTAGTGAGGTTATTTCAATATCATGTCGGTATTTAGGTGCCCTGAGAGCAATTTGGCACACTGATTGCTTTATACTATGCGAAAAGTGGATATGGCGAAAATTAGTTCGTGTAGGAGGAATTCTAACAGAGAGGGGTGTGGCAGACAGGGGGTGAATTCCACCCTTGACGAGAGAGCAGATTGCGCCATTTATGTGAAATAGTGGCAGCCAAATGACTTGAAGTTTGCCAGATTTTCGAATTAGGCATTACTGTGGTGAAAGTTTAAGCATGCGTAGATAATCAGGCATGGGAGAGGGGGATTAGGGTCCGAGTGCTCCCTGGGGGGGCGTGGCTTGGAGGGCGGTCTTGCAACTGCAGACTCCTCGAAGCCACGATTCATTTGTCATTCAATTTGAATAAGCCAGGTACGAGGTGGGGGCACCATCCGCAGGGAGACAAGCGTGGGGCTTGTCTTGAGAGGGTACGTGTGTCCATGGCATTTCAGTTCGGCTCCACTGAGTCTCGAATCGGTGGATTTGTCCGTGAACGAGCGGGCGATAGAGAATTTGTTTAACATGAGCCGGCTCGTTTTGCAGCCAACAGTAGGTAACGAAAATCAACAAGGTATGGGATGTGACGTGATTTTAACCCCTTACGACGATAAGGCGAAAGCGGAGCTGTTGATCAATCATAGCGAGCCTCATGAGGAACAGCCATGGAAGAGGTGAAGGACTCATTGTTGCTGAAAATGCCGATAACCAATACCGATTCTGATGACCGTGAAAAGCGGTTGAAGCAGCGGGCGGACGTAGATGACTTCGACTACTTGTTCGGATCACAGTCTCTTCTGATCGGTTCCCCACTCAGAGATCTCCTTGAGTTGATTCCCAATCCAGCAATTCTCGTCGATCGACACCACAAGATACGATTCGTGAATCAAGCCACGATAAAGATGAGTAGCGATTGCCGGGACCTGGAGGGAGAAGACCTTATGGTGCTCTTTCCGGAGCGCAGCGACTACCTAGCCGTGCTCGGATTGATGGCAAGTTTAGTTTATACGGGACATGCACATATAAAGGAAGGAGAGGTGCGCTTCGGGCACGAGAGGCTGAGCTGCCACATCTATCTCGGGGCGCTTGTGCTCTTGCAGGAGAACTTCACTCTCTTACTTATCCAGGACAAGGCTCCTCACCGTAGGGCAGAATTGATCCATGATTCGTACAACATGCTGGTGAGAGTCATTCCCGCGGCAGCGGCTCGATTCGAGCTCAATGCACCATCCAGCTTAAAGGATTCCCTTAGTGCGACAATGGCTGGCATCATGAGCTCGCAATTGATTGACGGGAATGAGGAATTCGCAACTTTTCACGGGTTCGCCACGCTCAGCGAGTTGCACGGGGCAAGATTCTCCGAATTCACCCTCCCTGGTGGGAGGCTTGAAAGCGCTGTGCGCGATTGGCTTGAGAGCAGAACGGGAATCCATCGGGTCATGATAGAAGAGTCGGTTGGGCGAGAATCTGTACCTGTCGAAACCGTGTTTGCGGCAAACGTACAGGACAGTCGCTTGGTCTCCTTTTGGATAATTAAACGGAGCGAACGGTTTCTCCATCAGGCTCAAGCGGCCCTGCGCAAGGCAGAGGGTTGTTTGCGAACAGTTTCCGACCATGTGCATGACCTGATCCTCATCAAGGACTTGCATTTTCGTTACACTCGCGTAAATCCCGCTGCCGAGCGTGTCATAGGGTTGAGTAGTGACAGGATCATCGGTAAAACCGCTGAAGAGGTATGGGATGCAGAGATCGGCCAGAGGATGAGGAACGGCGATCTTCTCGC
Organism: uncultured Syntrophaceae bacterium; assembly: GCA_964477215.1. Classification (GTDB taxonomy): domain Bacteria; phylum Desulfobacterota; class Desulfomonilia; order Desulfomonilales; family Desulfomonilaceae; genus JBFMDN01. The sequence goes on from CAYZET010000245.1 coordinate 2,774, forward strand.
GCTGGAGGGAAAGACATCCGAATTCATTTTCACGAAGAGCGCACGTGGTCAAAACTGCACACTCCATCTGGTGATCACGCCGATTCGCGACTATGACGGCCGGGTCCTGGGATTGCTGGAACTGGGTCACAAGGTTCCCGGTCGCAGGCAGGCCGAGCGAAATCTCACTAACGACGACAAGCCCCCGTTCCGCCGTCCCGTCTGTTATTCGGAATCCATGCGCAAGACCCTTGAACAGTTGTGGATTGCAGCAAAGACCGAGGGAATGATCCTCATAACCGGGGAGACCGGTGCAGGCAAAGATTTCCTTGCCCGTTGCATCCATGAGAATTCCAACAGCTCTGCAGGGCCGTTCCTGAGCATTAACTGTGCTGCTGTGCCGCTGGAGATTGCGGAATCGGAGCTGTTCGGCCACGAACCCGGTGCTTTTACCGGAGCAAACAAGCGCAAACGGGGTCTGTTGGAGCTCGCTGAAGGTGGGACGCTTCTGTTGAACGAAATCGGTGACTTGCCTCTACCTCTCCAGGCAAAGTTGCTGACGTTTCTCGACACCAGGTCATTCACGAGGGTTGGAGGCGAAAAACAGATCACTGTTGACGTGCGCCTTCTAGCAGCCACTAACCGGGACCTTGCAAAGGACGTCGAAACGGGAAGATTCAGAAGGGATCTGTTTTTTAGGCTCAACGTACTTCGTGTTAATGTTCCCCCTTTACGGGAGCGAAAGGAAGACCTTCCCTCACTCATCGCAGAAATCCTGGCAGAATTGGCCCACCAAAACAAGCTCTCGTCCGTGCCTCGCCTGGATGTTGAGGTGATGAATGCTCTCAAAGAATATGACTGGCCCGGCAACATTCGTGAGCTGAGAAGCGTCCTTCAACGAGCGGTAATACTTGCTGACAGAGATCAGATCACATTGGATTGTCTGGGGCTCCGCGAAAGTGGGAAAAAGTGGGCCATTTCGGTACCTTTCCCTGAAGGTTCGTCCCTCAACGACGTGCTCGACTATGTAAAGCACTCGCTGATAGACGAAGCACTTAGCCGAGCTGGGGGTAGGCGTCAGGAGGCAGCAAAACTCTTAGGCATATCCAGGAATTCTCTCAAGCACCACATGCGGTGCCAGGCAGGGGACAAGCATTGTGAAGCGAGTAAGAGCGGGGAACATACCGCTGATATAGATCCCAGTCCCGAAGCATCTCGGGAAAATGCCTGTTTTTCAGACAACCTCAATTTTTCTTGACACGAGCTTGCAGTAAAGGAGTGCAAAGATGTGCGGAATTGTTGGATACGTTGGTCCTGACCCTGCGTGCGGACTGCTAGTGGATGGCTTAAAGAGGCTCGAATACCGGGGATATGATTCGGCCGGCATTGCCGTGCTCCACAACGGTACCGCTGAGATTTGCAAGATCCAGGGAAAGATCGGCTCGCTTGAGAATCTCCTCAGCTCCACTGCCATGCCTGTCGGCCATGCGGGCATAGGCCACACGAGGTGGGCCACCCACGGCAAGCCTTCCACCGAGAACGCTCACCCGCACAAAGCAGGTAGAGCGATAGTGGTCCACAATGGGATTATCGAGAACTACTCGGAGGTGAAGAGTAAGCTGATCGCAGAGGGCAGCGTGTTTTCCTCCGACACCGACACAGAGGTTATAGCTCACCTGATCGATCGTAATCTCAGGCAGGGAGCGACGCCTCTTCAAGCCGTGCAGAATGCATGCAAGGTGCTTGTCGGATCCTTTGCTGCAGGAATCCTGATCGAAGGAGATACGGATACCCTGTACGCGGTCCGGAAGGAAAGTCCTCTCATCGTCGGTCTTGGCGAACAGCAGGCGTTTATAGCGTCCGACGTTCCGGCCTTGCTCCAGCATACGAGGCGAATGGTGTTTATGGATGACGGTGAGATCGCCATATTACGGGCAGGCGAAGTCGCGTTCATGGATTTTGAGGGCAACCCCCTGGAGAAAGTCGTACAGGAAATCGCGCTGGACCCGGTATTGGCCGTTAAGGGTGGATACAAACACTTCATGCTCAAGGAAATTTTCGAGCAGCCCGACGGCGTGGCAAATACGTGCCGCGGGAGGATTGTTGCGGACACCGAGGAGGTGAAGCTCGATGGGTTGCGGCTTTCCGATGCTCAACTTCGTAACCTGGAAAAGATAGTGATTGTAGCCTGCGGCACCTCGTTTCATGCGGGGTTAGTGGCCAGGAGAATTATCGAGGATTTGACGCGGATTCCAGTGGAAGTTGACATTGCCAGTGAGTTCCGATACCGCAACCCCATTATAGGACCGCATACTCTGCTCGTCAGCATTAGCCAATCGGGCGAGACCGCAGACACTTTGGCAGCATCAAAGGAGGCTCTTCGACGGGGAGCCAAGATGATTGCCATCTGCAACGTCATCGAATCGAGTCTCGCGCGCCTCGCTCAACACGGCGTCATCTACACGCAGGCCGGGCCTGAGATCGGGGTGGCCTCCACGAAGGCTTTTACTACGCAATTGACGATTCTCTATGCATTGGCAGTGCATCTCGCTTCCAAGAGAAATTCCGTTTCCAGAGAAACTCGAAGACGTCTCATCTCAGACTTGCTCAGCCTCCCTGCCATGATGGAGCAGACGCTGGCACTGTCCGATCAGATATCTCAGGTGGCGGCACAGTTCAGAGACTATAGCAGTTTTCTTTTCCTCGGCAGAGGAGTCAATACGCCGATCGCGTATGAAGGTGCGCTCAAGCTCAAGGAAATCTCCTACATCCACGCAGAAGCGTACGCCGGGGGAGAGATGAAACACGGGCCGATTGCTTTGATCAGCCCAGAGATGCCGGTCGTGGTCTTGCTATCACACGATTCTGTTTACGAGAAAATGTTGGGAAACATGGAGGAAGTTCACAGTCGGGGAGGGACAATTATTGTAGTTGTTGCCGGAGAGCCTGACGAACGGATACGGAAGCTGGCCCATTCCGTGATATCCGTTCCTGAGACAAACGAATATCTGGGCACCATTCTTCTCACCATTCCACTACAATTGTTCGCTTACCATGTCGCGGACCTCAGGGGCAACGACGTGGACAGACCACGCAATCTCGCCAAGAGCGTAACTGTTGAATAGGAAGCGTGGCGCGTTTCGTAGGATACCGGAGGACAAGAACATGAAGGGAAGACTCTTTGGCACCGACGGAATCCGAGGAAGGGCAAACGTGGAGCCAATAACAGCGGAGACTGCCTTAAAGCTGGGGCGTGCCCTGGCTCACGAGATCTCTAAGTTTCCGAGAGGCACAAACAGGGTGCTCGTGGGCAAAGATACCCGGGCATCAGGGTACATGCTCGAATATGCGTTTGCTTCGGGAATCTGCTCGATGGGAACCGACGTCCTTCTTGTCGGCCCCATGCCCACCCCAGGGACTGCCTTTCTGACGACCAGCATGCGATGTGATGCAGGAGCGGTCATATCGGCTTCACACAACCCTCCTGACGACAACGGGATAAAATTCTTCTGCCGCGAAGGCTTCAAGCTGTCCGATGAGATGGAGCTCGCCATGGAGCGGTCGGTCATGCTGGACTGCATAAACGGCCATCGACCTCTCGGGGCAGCATTGGGAAAGATAACTCGTATCGACGACGCGTTGGGCCGATATGTGGTGTTCACCAAGAACACGTTTCCAAAAGATATGACGCTCAACGGCATGAAGGTTGTCGTGGATTGCGCCAACGGAGCTGCATATCGCGCTGGACCTGTTGTCTTCGATGAGCTGGGTGCGGATGTGAAGCCTTTGGCTGTCCAGCCGAATGGTCTCAACATAAACGACAAGTGCGGCGCCCTATATCCTCGAGGAATCTGCGACGCTGTTCGCAGCACTGGCGCAGACATCGGCATAGCGTTCGACGGCGATGCAGACCGAGTTGTCTTCTGCGATGAGCGCGGCGAAGAAATCGATGGTGACCAGATCATGGGTCTAATAGCCAAAGATATGATCTCTGAAGAAAGACTTCTCCAAAACACCTTGGTCGTGACAATCATGAGCAACGCCGGCCTCGATGTGTCCTTGAGCGAAATGGGAGGCACCGTCGTCAGGACGCCGGTAGGAGATCGCTATGTGGTAGAGGAGATGCGCCGGGGAGGGTACAATTTCGGCGGGGAACAATCCGGCCACCTAATATTCCTCGATCACTCCACATCGGGAGACGGCATTATTGCAGCCCTCCAGATCCTCAAGGTTATGAACAAGACAGGGAAACCATTGTCCGAGCTTACGTCCTGGGTGAGGAAGTTTCCGCAAGTTCTGCAAAATGTAGAAGTGAGCAAAAAAATTGACATCGAAGAAATACCGGAATTGCGCAAGCTGATGCAGCATGGTCGCGAACGTCTCAAGAAGAACGGCAGGCTCCTTGTGCGACACTCGGGGACCCAGCCGGTCTGTCGAGTAATGGCTGAAGGTGAAGACGCCTCTGAAGTGGCAAGCGTAGTTCGTATTCTGTGTGAGGCAATCCGAAAGTACGCCTAGAGAACATAACGTTTAGAAGTGGTTACAAGACCTTACTAACACGTGCAGCGGCCGCCGGATTTTGCCGGGGCAGCTCCCGAATCGCTCGGAATCCGGGCGCATCTCGAGGCACCCCTTCCGCGACTGTGCCAAACCACGGGATTCTGCAACAACAAGCAGGCCCCAATCAATACAACAAACGATAAAGGTGTGCAATGAGAGCCGTCATACTTGCAGGGGGAAAAGGGACCAGACTGAGGCCCTATACCACGGTCTTGCCTAAACCGTTGATGCCGATAGGGCAGCAGCCGATTGTGGAAGTGGTAATACGCCAACTTCATCACTACGGGTTCGATCGTATCACGCTGGCGCTTGGTCATCTGGCGCATCTAATAAAGGCTGTGCTGGAAAACGGCCATCATCCCGGCGTCCAAGTAGACTATTCCCTTGAAGAGGGACCTCTTGGCACGACAGGGCCGCTTGCTCTGATAAAGGATCTTGATGATACATTCCTTGTCATGAATGGCGATGTGCTGACGGACCTGAATTTTAGAGATATCATCCACTTTCATCACGATCAGCAGGCAATTGCAACGATAGTGATTCATCGCAGGACTGTTCGCATCGACTACGGAGTTCTTCAGAGAAGCGGGTTCAAGCTACTGAACTATCAGGAGAAGCCGTCTATCGATTACGAGGTTAGTACCGGGATCTACGTGTTTTCGCGGAAAATCCTGGATTATGTTCCCCCTTATGCGTTCCTGGACTTCCCGGACTTGGTAAAAACACTCATAGAAAATGATGAGAAGGTAATTTGCTATCCTTTCTCGGGGACCTGGTACGACTTGGGACGGGTTGAGGACTTTAACCACGTCAATAGGGAGCTGGAGACACTCAAAACCAGAATTCCTTTCATTCATTGACAGCGGTCTTTCT
>CAYZET010000246.1:0-8172 GCA_964477215.1 uncultured Syntrophaceae bacterium
AAAGAAGCGTGCCACGATCTTAACATTTGCCGCAATTCCGAGACAGTTTCTACAAACCCGCCCTCTTCCGAAGACCGATTTCGACGCCTTCCCTCCGAAACTGTGTGCCCTGGCTAGCCATTCTCGACGCGTGCCACCGCAATCGGCACAATCGAGTTGCCGGCAACGGACAATCGCATTGGCGCCACGGTGTGCTCAGGTCAATGAACCCCGAAGGTAATCCGCGAGCTGCCTTAGAGCCCGACCTCGGTGGCTCACAGCATTTTTCGAGTCTCGATCCATTTGCGCGAACGTTCGGCCAGACTCTTCATGAAAGAAAATAGGATCGTACCCGAACCCCTCGGTTCCACGAAGCTCTCGCGTTATTCGCCCTTCGCATTGGCCGCGAAATACGGTCTCCTGACCATCCGGCCATGCCAGAACGAGCACGCACACGAATCGCGCGGAACGGCTGTCATCGGAAATGTCAGCCATTTCCGCGAGAATGGCCGCGCACCTTTCTTCGTCTGAGGCTCTCTCGCTCACGTAACGAGCAGAATAAACGCCGGGCCTGCCGTCGAGAGCATCCACACACAGCCCGGAATCATCCGCCAGAGTAGGCATGGCGGTGGATCGGGCTATTTCACAGGCCTTTTTGCGTGCGTTTTCTTCAAAGGTGACCCCGTCTTCGACAACATCGGGGACCGGGCCTACATCCTCAAGCGATAGGAATTCCACGGGAAGATCTCGAACCAGGTCTTTGATTTCCCTGATCTTTCCTTCATTGCGCGTCGCCAACAATATCCGCGATGGTATTGAGCCCATGTTTCGCGCGGTAAGCCTCTCCTTCCGGGGTTATTTCATTGTCACAGCAGGTTGTCGGAACGGTTTGAAGAGAATTGTGGAAGATCGGGTCTTTTGTATGTCCGAAACAGCGAGAGGATCACCCAGCGATCTTCCGGCGAGCCACGCTCTGGTCTGGTCCTTGTAGTGGTTAGAGAAAAAATGAGCCGAGCTTCCCAACGGCGTGATGCTCGAAACCATAGGGGGATCCGTCATGTCTGACACGTATTTCAGCGAAACCCCTTCCACGACTCGATATGGATAGGCCAACGACGATCCGGCGTAATCGATCGTGTCCTCCGATCCCCGATATGATATGGGCCCCACGTCGTAAAGGATTTCGAGGAATCGGGACCGCTCCGTGAGCGGGTGCCGGAATTCCGCGCGATGGCTCTCGCCCCACTGCCAGTGCTTGGGGTCCGCGCCCAGCAGCTTGGTCCCTTGATCCACGGCTTCTTTAAAACTCTTCGTCAGAATGGTTTGCGGTTCTCGGTCACCGATCCAGGCTTTCTGACCGGACAGAAACACCTTTTGCACCATTCGCGAGCCAGCGGGACCGAACGAGGTGAATCCCTGATAGAGCTCCTCACCTAATGGAGCACGGAGAAGCTCCTTCACGAGGGACCTGTAAGTCAGCCCAAAAAGAGCAGCGCCGGCGCTGTCGCGCTTCATGTCGTGATCCCAGGCCGAAAGAATTTTTCGTGCCTCTTCCTCCGGGCCGCTCTTGGTCCCTTCCTTCTCAACCGCGTTCAAAATCAGAGGACATAGGCTCTGCGCGAGCGGAGAGACTGTATCGTTGAGGATCCGCTGAAAGCTCTCACGAAAGTGAGGCGCACCCTGCTCGAGAAGCAAGCGCACCCGGTCGGATCGAGAATCGGGGCTCCAATAGCAGCTCACGAAATAGGGATAGCCGTCACCGCCCGGCCTGCCGTCTGCCACCACGGCCATGCCTGCAGAGGGATTACTGGACGAGGGGAGATCCGCAAAGGGGATGAATCCGACCCAGTCATGGACGCCCGTCCATGCTGGCATGGGCACAATACCGTCGCTGCCTCTCGGTCTGATGGGAACGAGCCCCGCGGTCTGGGCTCCCCAGTTTCCCTTTTCATCGGCCCACACGATCTCGAGGCACGGTGTTTTTAGCGTGGCCAGGGAATTCTTCAATCCGTTGCCGTCAGGCGAGCGATTCAACCAATAGAAGGACCGCACCAGCCCCAGCCCGTGAGCTCCCGTCCATCGAAGCGACAGAGCTTTGGAATTCCGTACATCTGAGACCAGAGGTCCGTGATCGGTGAATTTCATCGTGCGGGTGACCGAAGAGCGATCTCGTATGCGAAACACCTCGTTCGAGAGTCGGACCTTCACGGGCCGGTCCACTCGCCAGAAGCTCTCCGCCTCATCGGTGTCCATCCGCTCGATGTACAGATCCGCGTCGTCCACAGGCGTGGAAATGCTTCCCCAACTGACCTGACCGTTCGTGCCCGCCGTAGCCACGGGCACACCGGGGACGAAAACCCCGGAGAGACGGAAATCTCCTGCCACCAGCCGTGCTCGGTACCAGAATCCCGGAGCGCTGAGCACCTGGTAGGTCGAGCAGGCTGTCATCGGCTTTCCGCTGCGTGTGATCTGCGGTCCGACAGCCCACGCGCATCCTCCCCGAAATCCTGGAAATCGTTCGTGGTCGTGCCATCCCCCTGCCAGAGAAAAGAGTGGTCCCCTGGGTTCCCAGCCGATGAGATCGGAGACGATGAGTGGTTCAGGCGCGGCAGGATCCGTAGGGAAGAGCTGGAGAGCTTTCTCTCTCCCAAGGTGTCCCAAAATCCGGGTCATGAGTGGATCGACTCTCGGCGCGTAGGAGCTTTCCCATGCAAGCCCAAGCACGATGGACATGACGTCTTCCGGCGTGAACGGCCGAGGTTGATACTCCAGGAAAGAAAATTCGACGGGACGCTTTTTCGTGTGGGTAGCTATGTACCGGTTGATGCCTGTCACGAACCTGTGCAGCCAGGTCCGCTCCCGTTCCCCAAGCTCCTCTCTTTCGACGAGATTGCCGCAGGCCGCCGCCAAGGCACGCATGAGGTAGTCCCGTTCCAGGTACGCGGGACCGAAGACTTCGGCCAGCTTCCCCTGGCCTGCCCGGCGAAGGTAGTCCATTTGCCAGAGACGATCCTGCGCCATGACGTACCCGAGAACCTGTGCCACATCCTCTTCTGTCTCCCCAATGATGCCGGGAATTCCATTTCCGTCGCGGACTACCTGCACTTCAGCGGACAGCCCTGGTGTCTCAACGTGGGTATCAGTCTGTGGAAGGAGAGACAGGGCGAAGAAGTAGATCCAGACGGCGGCGGCGCCACCCAACAAGATCAATACCACGGGAATTATCGTGAAGATCCTCAGCAACCACGCCGGATCGATGTCGGCTTTGAGGAATTGCTTGAGGACGTTCATGGGGCTCCTCTTCCCAAGAGGCTGTGAACCAGCTCCTCGCTGACTGCGTACGGGTCTTTCTTCTTTTCCGCGATCTCTTCTATGACCGCCTCCAAGCCGTCAATCCCCCCGAGAAGCTTGAGAGAATTCTCCATGAGGCCTTCTTTGAGGAGATCCAGCAACTGGTTGCGAACCCTGTCTCGCTCCAATTTCTTGAGCTCGCCTGCGCCCCGTTCCAGGAGAAACTTCCTATGCTCTATGATGGCCTGGTAGAGCTCGTCAACACCCTCGTCGTTCAGAGCTGTCGCGCCGATTACGGGAGGATTCCAGGCAGACTGGCTCACACGCTGTCCGGACATTTCCAGCATCATTCTGATCTCTCGGATCGTTTTCGCTGCGCCCTCTCGGTCGGCCTTGTTGACCACGAAAATGTCCCCGATCTCCATGAGACCTGCTTTTATGGCCTGAATGTCGTCCCCCATGCCCGGTATGGTGATAAGAACCGTGGTGTGGGCGTTGTGGACGATGTCGACCTCGTCTTGCCCCACTCCCACGGTCTCAACGATGATGACTTCTTTGCCCATCGCTTGCAAAACAACGATAGCATCCGCGGTGGAACGAGTGAGCCCGCCAAACTTTCCTCTTGTCGCCAGAGACCGTATGAACACCCCATCGTCCAGGAAGTGCTTCTGCATTCGGATCCTGTCGCCTAGGATGGCGCCCCCGGTGAAAGGGCTGGTAGGGTCCACCGCGAGGACCCCCACGGTTTTCCCGTCGCGACGGAACCGCGTGACGATCCGATCCACCACTGTGGATTTGCCCACGCCGGGTGACCCGGTAAAGCCGATGATATGCGACTTCCCTGTGTGGCGATAGAGCTCGGCCAGATCTTTCAGCACCTCGCGGTCTCCGTCGTCGATACGGCGGATCATCCGCGCCGTGGCTCGAATGTCACCGTTGATGATCTTCTGTACGGACAAGAGCTTCCTTTCTCTTCTCTTGCGCGGGCGGTTCGGTCCACCTGCTGGTCCGTTTCCGCGGGGCAGACCTAACTTCTTTTTCCGAGAAGATTTCTTGCGATCACGAGACGCTGGATCTCGTTAGTCCCTTCGTAGATCTGGGTTATCTTCACATCCCGCAAGTGCCGCTCCATGGGGTAGTCCTTGCAGTACCCATAACCGCCCAGGATCTGGACCCCCTCGATCGCTGCCTGCATTGCCACATCGGACGCGAACATCTTTGCCATCGCGGCCTCTTTCTCGAATGGAAGTCCGCGATCTTCACGCGATGCCGCTCGCCAGATGAGAAGCTCCGCAGCATCCAGTTGCGTAGCCATGTCCGCAAGCTTCCATTGCACCGCTTGAAATTCGGATATGGGCTTACCGAATTGGTGTCTCTGCTTGGCATATTCCAGTGACTCTTCCAACACGGCTCTTCCAATCCCCAGTGCCTGAGCTGCTATGCTGATTCGACCGCTGTCGAGAGTTTCGAGCATCTGTCTCAGGCCGCTTCCCGGCTCTCCAAGTATGTTCTCCTTTGGTATTCGCGCGTCCTCGAACACGAGCTCTGCCGTTCCTGAAGCATTGATACCCAGCTTTTCCTCAACTCTTCCCACTCGAAAGCCGGGGGTCTCCCTGAGATCGCATACGAACTGACTTATGCCACGATATCCCTTGGATCGGTCGGTGCTCGCCGCAAAGACGCAGTAATCCGCAATATTTCCGTTAGTGATAAATTTCTTTTCTCCGTTGATCACCCAGGAATCCCCGTCCAGGACCGCTGTGGTTCGCAAGGCCGCGGGATCGCTTCCAGCATCTGCTTCGGTCAAGGCGTAGCATCCGACGGACTCGCCGGACGCACAGGGGACCAGGAATCTCTTCTTCTGGTCTTCATTGCCGAATTTCAGGACTGGATAGCAGTAGAGCGAGTTGTGCGCGGCTACTATGGTACCGGTACCACCACATCCGCGGGAGATCTCCGCCACGATCATGGCATAGGAGACGTAATCCATGCCTCCTCCACCGTACTCGTCCGGGACGGCCACTCCCATGATACCCATTTCGGCAAGCGCTTTGAGGACTTCAGGCGAATGAGTATGCTCCCGGTCCAAACGATCGGCAATTGGTTTCAGTTCTTTATCCGAGAACTTGCGGGCCATATCTCGAGCCATCTTTTGCTCTTCTGTCAAGAGGTAATCCATATCCGGGCTCCTCGAGTATCTGTCTTTGATGCAGCCCCTGGGGTTCAGCACGGGGGCTCGGGTGAACTTGTCTCGCCGGTTATTGGTAGAAGCCACAGAGCTGATTGTCAATAGGAAATGGCCAAACGCAGTTGAAGTACCGCTCATTGAAATTCGCGGCACTTGACCGGTTGAAAGCCACGCACATTCAATGCGTGGCTTTATGGTGGGCCTCCTCTTGACCTATACCGTGGTCCGCCTCCTTCCCGAGATAGGTCATGACCCTCGGGGCGATCTTTTCTATATGACTGGACGTCAGGGGTGGACTGCTATATGATAACAGTTTCAGATTCGCGCAAGGAGGGTGAATGGCTGAACGATTTCAACAGTTTCTCGGGACGAAGCCCGGGGTTTTCGTCGAGCTCGTTGACAATTCCGGATCGCCCTACATGGTTCGTACCCCCGATGGGTTCCAATTTGCAATAAGAGCTGAGGATATTCAGAATTATTACAGGAGGGAGGATGAGCCGACCCCGAGCCGTTGGAGCCATCTGGTAACAGACCCGGAGTCCGGTATGGTGGAATCGGGGCGGATTTCCCTCGTTATGGATTTTGTCAAGTCCTTCGACCATGCATTCTCGGATTTTGACGCAGCCAGGACTTTCCTGCGAGACGCGGTGGCTGCCCTACTTGAAGAACCGGACATGGGGGTGGTGGAGCTCAGGAATCGCTTGGCGACACGAGCGCGGATTCCTGCTAACCTGACTGAAGACGATTACCGCCGCGTCGTCGCTCTTGACGACGATTTGAAAACATTGTTGCTCAGTGAATCGGTCGCGGTGATCAAATGGCCTGCTCTCGGAGGCGAAAACGGGCCGACGATTGAAATTGCAGGACCGGCCCCGGAGTCTGGCCGAAAAGCGGAGCCAACCAAGAATGCAGTCCCTCGGGTCAGACGTGCGGGAATGAAGAATGTCGAAATGGCGGTGGATGACGACCAGCTCGTGATAACCATCGATCTGACGAAGGATTTTGGCCCCTCCAAGTCTGGAAAGACCACGATCGTGGCCTCCACGGAGGGCAACAAATCCCTCCCCGGCCGGGAGGAGAAAATCGGTCTGAACGTCTACAGGCAAGAGGGCAAGAAACCCGGCAAAGGGAGGAAGACATCCTTTAAGAATGTTACCATGGAGGTGGCAGGGGAGATCCTCACCATACGGGTGAATCTTTCTGAAGAGCTCGGGCCGTCCAAATCGGGCAAGACCGTCATCATTGGGTCCACCGGCGGGAATCAATTGGTGCCGGGCAGAGAGGAAAAGATCGGTCTGAATGTCTACCGATCGATAGAATAGCACGACAGCTCGCTCTCACGGCTGAGCTTCAGCATGTAGTCGGTGTAAGAGCTCTGTTCGCTTCCCGTGTGTCGACGACATTTGCGGGAGGATCGCAGACCGCCGAGACGGGCGTCTCGCCCGTCATTGTCTAAGAGGCGAAACGGAGATCGTTGTTGGCAACCGCTGCAAATGCAACGCAGAAGCGTTTTCCAGTAAGATCGTATCCGTCTCTTCCAGCGTGAAAAGGAGGAACTGTATGTTTGTTTTTGGAACTGCTGACGACGTGTTCACCATGGCCGTCCGCATCGAGGAAAACGGGGAGGCCTTTTACTCAGGCGCTGCTGCCAGGGAAAAGAACGAGAAAATAAAGAGGCTTTTCGAGAGTTTAGCGCAGATGGAGGCCGGCCATGTGGCCGCGTTTCGCAAGCTCAGAAGTGAGCTTCCCGGATCGTTCCCCGCGGACGCCGTGTGGGACCCGGAAGGATTGGCAGAAAGCTATCTGCAGGCCACCGCGGACACCCACATCTTCACGAGAGAGGCTGCCGAAACCCGTTTGCAGGGAATAAACACCCCGGTTGACGCGCTTAACATGGCTCTGCAATTCGAGAAAGATTCGGTCGCTTTTTTCATGGGTATGAAGGAAATTCTTCCCGATGTGTACGGACGCACCGAAATTGACACACTAATCCGAGCGGAAATGGAGCATATTCGGATGCTTTCCGCGGCTCTGAAGGAAGTGGAAAAGACCGGAACCGCGAAAATTTCCTGATCGCCTGCCTGTTTTCTTGTGGAGGATGCGCGGGGAGCCATATCCGCAAATACTGCGCTCTCCGCACTTCACCTGCGAAAATCTGCCAAACCTGTGGATTCATCTCCCCAAACGCCCCTTCCGGGGCTTTCTCGCACGGATTTCCCGTAGCGCCGGCGTCTCGCCGGTAGCTCTGCCTTATGCGCGCCCCCACAACCTTGCGGTCTCATTGCGAATCCTCAGGAGCAACGTCCTGCACTCTCTCATCCGAAGGCCGCAGTATCGTCTGTATTCTTTCACCCGCACGTTCGCCGTCCAAGATCTCCAATCCAGCCATACAGGCCCCGTCTTCACGGGCCAGGCATGACAGAACGCGGCATCTGACGAGCCGGTCATTGTCCATCATCTGGATGATATCGCCCCTGGCCAGAAGTTGGCTTCCACGCAAGGTGACTTCTCTCTTCCTGGGCTTCCTTGCCATAGGCTCTCCGTGAAATTCATGAGGATTCGAACCACTATATCATGATGGATTCCCGATTCGAACGGGACGCAAGCAATAGGTTTTTTTCCTGAGTACGGTCACGGTTTTGGGAAACTGCTCCCTTTAATGGAGGGCAGGTTCAGAGCCTGTTTCAATGGAGGGCAGGTTTGAAACCAATACG
>CAYZET010000247.1:0-8150 GCA_964477215.1 uncultured Syntrophaceae bacterium
GCCCTGTCCAGGAAAGCCAGGGATGCCAGGCCCATGATCTGGGACTTGCTCACTGAAGGTTGCTTATCAAACGGGAAGGACTGCAACGTCCGTGGCCAAGGCATTCTCCCTTGTGTGATCCGGTAGAGGAGGCTTCGCTCCTGTCTGTAGTGAAACTGCTCCACGAGCAGTCGTTCGATCACCTCGGCGACGGCGAGTCCCGTTTTCTCAGCCAGAGCAAGCTCTCTTTCGAGGACCTGCGACATCCCCGTGAGTTTGAGTGTTCTCATAAGATCGATTATCTTTGTCTGCATCAATCACACTCGTGAGGGAAACGGAAAAAGTCCCCGGCCACATGCTCTATAATCATCTTCTCTAGACGGGACAGATCATACAGGCCATAAGTGATGGCCTTCTCGATAGCAGCCAGGAACGGCTCAGCCGGATAGGTTCGACTGGATTCTCGCCGAGGGCCGATTGAGAGGCCAGAAGGTGGAAGGTCGTTGGGCGCAAGGGGTCTCGGTAAGGGCCGCTCTAGCCTCCAGATGAGGTGAAGATTCTTTGAAAAATGGATCAGCGGTCTGTTCGTCCGTTATCTTTGCCGTGAACCAGACCAGAAAGTAGCCTGACCCCGCAACTCAAGAACTTTGTGAATAGTCCTTGACTCTGTAGTATAGTCCAGGGTCTATATTAAAACTAAAGGGGAAAGGCCGTGAATCTTGACGAACCCAAAGGACTGACCATAGGCCAGGTGGCTCGGAGAGCCGGATTCGGGATCGAAACGGTACGATTCTATGAACGGAACGGACTCATAGACGAGCCACCACGAAGGTTGTCGGGGTACAGGCAATACCCTGAGGGCGTGATCTCCAGGCTACGGTTCATCAAGCGAGCAAAGGAGCTCGGATTTTCATTGAGAGAAATCAAAGAGTTGCTCTCCCTTCGGGTTGATCCGACAGCTACCTGTTCAGACATCCGGGAGCATGCGGAGGCTAAGATTGCCGACATAGACGGCAAAATCCGGTGTCTCGAGCGGATGAAAGACGTCCTTACCAGATTGACGGGGTCTTGTGTGGAAGCTGGGCAGCTGTCCGAATGCCCGATCCTGGAGGCACTCGAACGTGAAGACAGGGGGTGAGCGATGACTGATAGAGCCAGAGCAGTTCAGGTCAGAGTCCTCCACTTGGAGGGATGCGGTAGCACGGTTCCAACCGTCGAGTTGGTGAAATCAATTGCGCAAGATTTCAATGTCCCGGTCAACGTAGAGACGGTCATGGTCAGCACTGAGGAACAAGCACGGGAACTGCGCTTTTTGGGAAGTCCGACGGTCCAGATCGCAGGATCGGATATCGAGCCTTCAGCCCGTGACAGCCTCGCATTTGGTCTTACGTGACGCCGCTACGGGGCATCGGGGATGCCTCCCGACGAGCTGGTAAGAGAAGCACTGCTGAGCGCTTCCAAGTAAGGGCCGCGAAAGCGAGCAAGCCTTTCTCTGCAACTCGGTCTCGCAGGGAAACCGATGAGGGCTTATGAGAAGACCCGAGCATCTTAGAGGAGCGACATGATGAAACGGAAGATCGAGGTGTTCAGCGCGGGATGTCCTGTCTGCAACGAGACGGTGAACATGGTGAACCGTCTGAAATGCGAGTCGTGCGAGGTCATCGTACTGGACATGAAGGAACCTGCCGTAGCAGATCGAGCGAAGACCCTCGGCATACGGTCTGTTCCGGCGGTAGTCGTTGACGGCAAACTCGCGGACTGCTGCGCCGGTCTGGGTCCCGATGAGACGGTCCTGATGGCAGCAGGTCTCGGAAAATGCATTCCATAGCGGTAATCGGCGTGGGGCCAGGCATTATTTCCTGCCATTTTCCTCGCCCCCTAGACCATCGTGCTGACTGCCGAGCGTTGGAGTCCGACACGTCCTGCGATTTCCTGTTGAGGCAGCCGCGTTGCACTTAACTCTTGGCGATTGCCCGGTCTCGCTTCCGATTTGGCGTTGACTCTTGCCAAGGAACAATGACGGGGCCAGCAGATCGAAAGCCGACGGGGACGATTGATCTCGGCAAAGGTGGCTCTGTCGTTCAGACACGGTGAGAGTTTTTCCAGAGGTAGGTCAGCGGTGAGTCAAAAAGCATTCTTGCCATGGCGAAAATCAAGAAACAAGACCTGACCCCGAGATCCATTGGTGCCCCCAGCAGGAATCGAACCTGCGACCTGCGGATTAGGAATCCGTCGCTCTATCCACTGAGCTACGGGGGCACAGTCAACCACGTGCGAGATGATCCTTTAACATATGACGGAAGAGTCCGGCAAGTCAAGCATTCTCTCGGGACTGGATCAGGGTTCGCCGAGGGAGTGGACACGGCAGTTGCCGTCTCCACGGGGCGGTCTTGCGGCGTAAGTCAACGAGGACCCTGCAAGCCTTTCAATATGTGGCGCAATGGTGTATACAGCCGTGTACGGACGAACAGAGACGAGGGAGACGATGGTCCTCGTAGAAGCGTATATCAAGGCATTCAAGCTTGATGACGTGAAAGAAGCGCTGGAAGAGCTCGGCGTGGCAGGCATGACCGTGGTGGAAGTCATGCAGGAGGCACAAGCCAGACCAAGAGGTCGTTCCTTCGGGACAGTGCGAGACAGCGGAGACTTCCTTCCAAAGATTAAAATAGAAATCGCCGTCCCCGACCATGAGGCGGAACGAATCATCGAAGCAATCTGCCTCCACGGAAACGCTGGAAAGACCGAAGATGGGCGGATCATCGTCAGGAAGATACTGGGAGCACTGCGTATTCGCACAGGCGAAAAGGACAGAGACGCCCTCTCTTTCTGATTCGGGTGTGGCGCACTAACCTTCGCGGCAAAAGGAGGGGTGGGTTTCATACCCGCCCTCTTGACAAAGCCGCTTTCACCCCTCCTTGCGTGAAGGCGACGTTCAGGAAAAGACCACCGGCGAGACGCCGGCCCTACGAGAAGTTCGATCCACGGCCCCCGTGGTAGGATTCAACACCTCCCTCGAGTGAACGTCGGCCGCGGCGCCATTCTCACCGCGTGCGGGTATGCCCGGGTCAGCCGCGTTGCTGTTGGATGCGCAACCGTACTTGAGCCACTGAGTGCTAAGCCATTTCACAAATACGGTTGCGTATTCACGGCAAAGCTGTTGATCCGATTGCGGTGGCACGCGTTGGGAATGGCGGCGAGGGCCGAATTCAGGCGAGGGCAGGTTTCAAACCCGCCCCTACACCCACTACTACGGTACTTCTACCGCAAAGATCAACGCTCCACTCCACAGTTGTAGGGGCACCCATTAAAAGGCCCTCTGTCAAGGAAAAAACCTGCCCTGTATTGAAACAGGCTCTGAACATGCACTTCCCAAAATGGAGCTGTTTCCCAAATACGTAACCGTACTTACGCAATTTTGTGCTAAGATCCGCCGACTGAGCGGTCCGAGCATCGGCAGAGACACGCTACCGGCCCGGCCTCCCGAGGGAGGCCGCAGGAAGAAACTTTTTCAGCTCACCCAAGGGACAGGCCTCACAACGGGGAATGCGCTTGCAGAAATGGTGTCCCACCGCTACGAATTGGGCGTGGAAATCATTGAACAGGGCTGTGTCAGCAGGAAGTGCGGCGTGGAATAAGTCCTGAATCTCGTCGTACGTCGCCCTCTCACGGATGAGGCCGTGGCGCGTCAGCACACGCCTCGTGTACGCGTCCACTACAAAAATGGGCTTGCCCGCCGCGTAGAGAATCATGCTATCAGCGGTCTCCTTGCCGATGCCGTTTATTGAGAGAAGCTCGGACCTGAGAGAGCTTACCTCCGAGTTGAAGAGCGATGACAACTGCCCGGCATGCTTCTCCATAAGATGAACAATGAAATTCCTCAGTCTTCTGGCCTTCACATTGTAATAACCTGCAGGAATTATGAGAGAAGCCAGCTCTTCCTCGCTCATGTTGTAGATCTTGAACGGGTCGAGCGCGGACGCTGTCTTGAGGTTCTCGATTGCCCTCGCCACGTTTTTCCACGCGGTGTTCTGGGTCAATATCGCGCCCACACACACTTCGAAGGGAGTCTCGGCAGGCCACCAACCTCTGTGATCGAATCGCTTCGAGAGCAGATGATAGCAAAGGAGAAGGACATTTCTCATGCCGAGCGCTCCTGGCATCTTCCTTCCTGTCATGCAGTAGTAGGAATTCCAACACAAACAAGACTGCGCGCCGAAGCAACCGCAAATGAGAGCATGGAGCGCGAGTCCGCGACAGCAATGGACAGGCTAAACCTCTTTCTGATATACAGCAAGTACCAAAAGAAGTGTTCGGTTTCTTGGTGAAGAGGGTATGTGGGGGCGTTCGCTGGAAATTACCGCGGCTGCCCAGCTCACATAAGAAGCCTCGTGCTAATCGTGCCCGACAAGCCCCCAAGGGGGAATAGCGGCTGCTCATCGGACAGGCTGCCGGGCATTCGCACACACTGGTAAGCAATCGGGCGCATTCGCTCACGGAGATATTCACCGTGCTTTCTCTCCAAGTACTCATCCTGACTATGGCATCATTTCTCTCCGGCATCGATCCGCCTTCAGGGACGTCCCCCTTGGCGATGCTCGGCTTCGAGGACACGGTAACCGAAGAGTTTCTCATAGGAACATGGCGCTGCTCGGACGCTTTCGTACGCTGGGACGTCACAGACGTGAAAGAAATTCACTCGGGGCGCATGAGAAACAAGTGCAGCATGGTTCTATCCCCCGATGGCACGATCGTTATGGACAACCTGTTTAAGCCTGAGCGCGGCCACTGGAAGCTGACGGAACAGGGACTGGTCATCTATGATTCATCCAACACGGGCAGAAGCCCTCAGACCATACCCGTGCGCAAACGGGGGGCGGATGGGCTCTGGCTCTTCCTCCCCTTTGCCGGCGGTTCGCTCGGTGTAAGCGTGAAGCGGAGCGCAGAGACTGCAGTCACTGGCGAGGAGGATCTTCCGTCCAAGTCCAAAGGGCGTCTCCGAGCCGAACGGGCACGGAGAGACAAGCCCGTCCGTTCCCCCACAAGGTCCGAAACGACCGGCCAGTCATGGGAAGAGCGGCTTTTCGGACCCGGGACCGACACAGGAGCGGAAGACAATCCGTAACTTTGTTCCATTGAAGATCGTGTGGATTCGGCCGACTATGGACCGGTGCGGAGCCGATGTCCCGAGGCAATGGTCAATCCCGCGGAAGGCCGGGACCCTGCGGGCAGCCCCTGAGATGCCACCGCCAGAGATCCCGTCGCACTCGGAATCGCCTGACCAGGGACTGGGACTGTCCGAATGTCACGAGCGATCCTAACCCGAGGCCTACCACATTCAGCGCGAGGTTGGCCGTGAGTATAGCTTTGAGGAGGGAAGCGGACCGATTCCCATAATGCTTCCTAAAAAAGTGATAGCGGGAACGGTAGAATTCGATTCGTGCGGCCGCCTCATTGCTCCGTGCAGTAGCTCCCTGCAGATGAACTGCCCTGGCTCGGGGCTCATGCATCACGGCCCAGCCCGCTGCTCGCATGCGAACAGCAAGGTCCGTCTCCTCGAGAAAGAAGAAGTAATCTTCGTCGAAGCCTCCCACCTGTTCGACAGCTTGTCTACGGATCATCAAGACGGCTCCAATGAGAGCTTCCACGTGTTCCGGGCCGGACAGTAGTCGATGCTTGCCGGGATATTTCGAGGGGAGCAGCCGCTTCAAGAGGCTTCTGTTAAGGGTTTCCGTGGCAATATCCGGAACCGCCTCGTACGAAGTCTGCCGTGACCCGTCCCGATTGAGTAGCTGGGGTCCTGCCATGCCCACCTCTGGCCGGGAAAGCATCAGCGAACATAGCACCCGTGCACAACTCTTCTCGAGCATGGCATCCGTGTTGACGAGCATGAGGAGCTCGCCATCGGAGCGTGCGAACGCCACATTATTGGCTCTAGCAAAACCCAGATTCCTGTTTGCCTCGATGACGGTGGCCTGAGGGAACGCCGCTGCCACGCGAGCCACGGAATCGTCCTTAGAGCCATTGTCCACCACGATCACCTGGGGCATCTCATCCAGGTCGGAGGCATAGATGTGCTCAAGGCAGGCAATCAGCAGATCAGCGGTGTTCCTGTTCACCACTATGAAGGAGATGCTGGGACATGACCCGTTCATGCTTGCTTGCGAGGACCCGGAACGTGGCCGAGCTCTTACCCTCCTATGAGGTACATGCCCTTGCTTTGGCCGCGAACAGCCCCGGTGTTACCCATGGGCTTCGCAAGCACAGCGGCCTGGATGATCCGGACAAGCTCGTCACGAGAAGCTCCGCTTCGAAGCGCGCCCTTGACGTCGATCTCATTAGGGCTGAGCAAACACGGCCTCAAAGTTCCTCGCGCGGTCAACCGCATTCGGTTACATGTGCCGCAGAAGTGACCCGTCACGGGGTCGATGACCCCTATGCGCCCGACTGCGCCTTCGAGCCTGTACATCGTCGCAGGTCCGTCCAGCGGAGAACGCTCCACGGGAAGCAGGTCCCCGAACTCGTCTCGGATCATTGCCAGAGTGGCCTGTGCGCTAAAGGGCGGCGGTGAGTCTTCGGGCACCGGGTCGCTGCCAAAGGGCATGCGTTCAATGAACCTGATATCCACCGGTTTCTCAAAGGTCATGGCAGCGAATGCAGGAACGTCGATCTCATTGATCCCCTGGAGAAGAACGACGTTGATCTTCACCGGATGAAATCCCAACTCAAGCACTTTGTCCACGCCGGCTAGCACAGCAGAAAGCCGATCGCCCCTGGCAATATCGCGAAACACCTCCGGTCTCAGGGAATCGAGGCTTATGTTGATTCTCCGGAGCCCCGCTGCCTTGAGATCCGCGGCCATCTCTGCGAGCAGCACACCGTTCGTGGTCAATCCCACGTCCTCGATACCTTCCAGGCTGGTCAGGCGGGCAAGGAACTGAAGAACACCCCTCCGGACAAGCGGCTCCCCTCCTGTGACACGGATCTTCTTAATCCCCATGTCACGGGCTATGGTTACGAGCTTGAGGATTTCTTCATAGCGCAGGATTTCTTCATGAGTCGTCAGCTTTAACCCTTCTGGAGGCCGACAGTAAACGCATCGCAGATTGCACAGATCCGTGATGGAAACCCGCAGGTACTGGACAACTCGATGATGAAGATCGAAAAGCTGATTCATGTGCTCTCCTTGCCCTGGGCCCAAGAAAATAGATACTTGTAATTTAGAGTCGTGCGATCAAGTTCACAATAGATGCCGGGTCTTTTCCAAAAAGCCGTATCATGGGAACCTTGCCCACGGCACCGCGATCGAAGATTGCATCGGGCACTCTCCCAAGCTCTTCCATCACGTCCTGCACGCCCCACGCCAGTGTGCTCCCTTCTTCCTCCTGAAGGTCCGGCGGAGTGCGGTTCCGGTCGAATTCGGCCACGCTGTGTCCGAGGGATTTGATCCTTCTGACGAGAGAGTCTGAATACGCGATTGTCATCGCTGCTCGTCTGTCAGGATCGTACTCCATGGCAGCGAGAACCAGATGGTGAATCTGCCTCGATGCCCCGAACCTGGCAGAGGCGAGAGTGTCAATAGTATTTCCAACGCGAATGATCCTACCCGGAAAGGAGGCCACGTCCTGGAGTGACTCGGCAAAAGGGATCGCGTACGCGAGGTTCGACTGCACCTCTGGTATGAGGTGAGCAATGCTCAGCCGCTTGAGCCTGTCGCACGCCTTGTCGAGCTCCTCGATCACCTGTGTCCGGGCTATTTCCCGAGCGATAGATGCGAAATGGTTGGTCGGACCTGTTCCTCGGCCGATGGTGAGAGAGAATCTCAATGCTCGATACAGGTATTGCTTCGCCTTGTCGATACACTCCATGAGAGGAAGCCCGCGTGCCAGGAGCGTAGCTATCGCCGCGGCCAGAGTACAGCCTGTGCCATGAGAGTGTCTCGTGCGGACACGACGGGTGGCAAATTCGTAATGTTGCGATCCGTCGTGGAGCACGTCCACGGGCGCCTCCGGCAGGTGTCCACCTGTGACAAGGACATACTGCGGCCCCATCTTCTGGAGCTCCTTTGCAGCTCGGATCATGCCTGAAACGTCGGAAATCCGGTCTCCGAGAAGGAGCTCTGCCTCCGGAATGTTCGGCGTCACCACGTACGCGAAGGGGAAGATCTCTTCCAC
>CAYZET010000248.1:0-8139 GCA_964477215.1 uncultured Syntrophaceae bacterium
AATACCTGGACCTGTCTCGGTTCAGGGGCACTGCACACCGCCGCGCGGTGGCCGACTACCTGCAGCGCAAGTACGCAGGATTAAAGATCGACGCCATCATCGGCGTCTACCCGGCTGTGGCGGACGTGCTCCTGGGCGAGGCTCAAGAAGCGTTCTCCGGAGTCCCCATAGTGGCCTGTGAGGTGTCTAGATCTTACGCCGGGAACCTGGACAACTCCCCGTCGAGAGCCTTTGTCACCGGCGTAGTCATGGCGGAAAACATAGCCGGCCTTCTAGATACCGCCCTTCGATTGAGACCCGGCACAAAGAGCGTCGCCCTGATAGCTGGGACAACGCCCAACGACGCTCATAGCAGCCGGGTCTTCCTTAATGCGCTCAATGACTATGCCGGGAAGCTTGAGTTGATCGACCTTACCCAACTGCCGATGGAGCATATTCTTGCGCGTGTCGCTTCTCTGCCTTCGGATAGCATTGTTCTCTACTCAGGCATTCTTGAAAGTGGGGAAGGTCGGAGCCATGTTCCCCGCGAAGCGCTCTCTCTGATCTCCCAAGCCGCCAATGCGCCGGTGTTTGGCGTCTATGACACGTACATGGGCCATGGTATAGTCGGCGGGAGGCTGGTGAGCTTCGAGCGGCAGGGATGGGAGGCAGCCGCGCTCGCGCTTCGTATCCTTGGTGGTGAGTCCCCGGCCTCTATACCCTTCGCCGGGGAGCAGGCATACGCCGGCCTCTACGACTGGCGAGAACTTAAGCGTTGGAATATCCCTGAAACCGCTATACCACCTGGCAGCGAAATCCTCTACCGACAGCCGTCATTTTGGGAAAAGTACAAGTGGGTGCTCATAGGACTGGTAGGCTTGGTAGTGGTTGAGACGATTCTCATTTTCAGTCTTGTGACAAATCTTCTTATGCGTCGAAAGGCTGAACGATCTCTGCTCGAGAGCGAAGAGCTTACAAGGCTGGCGGTTTCTTCCGCAGGTGCCGGTCTGTGGAGCCTTGACCCGGGCACTGGGAGCATCTGGGCCTCGGATAAGACAAAGGAGTTGCTTGGCATTGCTTTGGATGAAGAACTGAACTTTGCAAGATTTCTCACTCTTATCCTTCCCGAGGATCGCGAGACTGTTAGCCGGGCTGTAGAGAAGACTTTGCGGGGGGAACAGGATCCCCCCATCGAATACCGCGTGGGGCTTCCAGACGGCACGGTTCGCTGGATTGCCTCCCGAGGCCGCTTGCAGAGACTCCCGGCCAGGGAGTCCACCCGCCTGATGGGCGTTTCTCTTGACATCACCCAGCGCAAGCAGGCAGCTTTGGAGGCCCAAAAACATCGAGAAGACCTCGCCCGTGTTTCCCGTCTTGCCTCCCTCGGCGAACTGAGCGCAGCGTTGGCCCATCAAATAAATCAGCCTCTGAGTGCGATCCTCAGCAACGCCCAAGCCGCCGCCAGATACCTTTCCCAAAAGCAACCGAACCTTGATGAGGTAACTGAGACGCTCTCGGATATCATTCAAGATGATAAGAGGGCGAGTGACATCATTCGACGGCTGAGAACCCTATTCCGAACCGGTACGGTGGACTTCGACACGGTTGACCTCAACCAGGTTGTCCGAGAGGCGGCAGAGTTCGCACGGAACAATGAGAAATTGCACGGAGTTTCGCTCGTGCTTGATTTGGAAGAAGGCTTGCCGACCGTTGAGGGTGACATCCTCCACCTGGAGCAGGTGATTTTCAATCTCGTCTTTAACGGGATTGAAGCTATGGAATGCTCGGGAACCGAAGATTGCGAGATAAGAATATCCACCGAAAGATATGACGAGGATAGCGTAAAGGTTTCCGTGCAGGACAAAGGGCCGGGCATTGAGGAAACGACCAAGGACCAAATGTTTCAAGCATTCCAGTCTACTAAACCGGAGGGCATGGGTATGGGACTTTCCATTTGCCGCTCAATCATCCAGGCCCACGGTGGGCGAATATGGGCTGAGAATTGTGCAGATGGCAGGGGTGCGATGTTCTCCTTCACAGTCCCGACATGGAAAGGCAAGGAGCGATGACAGATTCCGAATCCTTGGTTTTCGTGGTGGATGACGATGATTCAGTCAGAAAAGCACTGGCAAGACTCATGAAATCGGTGGGCCTCAACGTGGAGACGTTTGGGTCCGCGAGCGAATTTCTTGCCCGCGAACCCCATCCCGGTCCGGGATGTCTGGTCCTGGATGTAAGAATGCCAGGTTTGAGCGGCCTCGACCTTCAGAAAGAGTTGTCCGCATCTGGGACTCCCCTTCCCGTCATTTTCATAACCGGACACGGAACAGTTCCCATGTCCGTTCAAGCGATGAAAGCTGGAGCTGTGGAGTTTCTTGAGAAACCTTTCGACGACCAAATCCTGATCGATGCGGTTCAGGAGGCACTCAAAAAGGACCAACAAGCAAGGCAGAACAAAGGCGAATTAAAAGAAATCCACGAGCGAGTCAATTCTCTCACACCGAGGGAACGCGAAGTATTCGGGCTTGTCGTAAGCGGCAAGTTGAATAAGCAAATCGCCTTCGAGCTGGGGACCAGCGAAAAGACGATCAAGGTGCAGCGTTCTAAAGTAATGAAAAAAATGCACGCCGATTCGTTAGCCGATCTGGTACGGATGGCCGTAAAGGTAGGCATCAAGACTAGCGTTGACCAGTCCTTATAGGACTAAAGTCCCATACGCATAAGACCAGAGTCCAATTGACGAGGTCTTCCCTACACGGTTACACTTACTTTTAGAGAGTCATCACGCTTACATGATGATGTTTTTTGGTGAGTCTAATTTCGGACGAGGGGGTGAGCCCAAATTGTTCCCCAGCACATCACGAACCGACGAACAATCCTTTATTACAGGAGGTACGGAGCATGAGTGATTTAGTGGTTGTCGGCTATGACGATCAGTTCAAGGCAGAAGAGGTACGCCTCATGCTTTGGAAAATGCAGAAGGAATACCTCATCGACCTTGAGGATGCCGTGGTCGCGGAAAAGAACGACAAGGGAAAGGTCAAGCTGCTCCAAGCTCAGAATCTGACCGCCAATGGAGTCCTGACGGGTGGATTCTGGGGATCCCTTATTGGGCTTATTTTTCTTAATCCGCTTCTCGGGTTGGCTGTAGGAGCAACCGCAGGCGGGGTGACCGGGGCCCTCACCGATGTAGGCATCAACAACAAATTCATGAAGGAATTGGCAGATACTCTGCATCCCGGGAGTTCGGCGCTCTTCGCCTTGGTCAGGAGCGCAAAGGCGGACAAGGTGCTCGAGGAGCTCAAAGGAACTGGGGGCAAGATTCTCAAGACCTCCCTCTCACACGAGAATGAAGCCAAACTCCAGAGCGCTCTGAGTGATGTAAAACAATAATGATTTCTGTGAGCGTGTGCTCTAACAGTGTCGCTGTCACCAGGTGCACCTGTTCACTTGGGTTTCTCTCACCGCCATAGAAGAAAGCGTGCCTTGGTGGAGCGACCGCCCGAAATAGTACCATGCTCTCACTGAAGGCTGTCGTTTGTCATAGAGCATTTTCTACGTAGGGAAGGTGAGATCGCTCGATTTCCCTCGGTACAATCCCTAAAGCCGGCCCCGATCCTTGGTGCGGAGATCATGAATGGCGGAGTACGATATCACCTTATCTGTGGTAGATGACGACGATTCCGTGCGTACCGCACTCAAGAGGCTGCTAAGAACAGTGGGATTCAATGTAAAGACGTTCAAATCTGCAGAGGAATTCTTGGACTCGGGTCTAGCACCGTGCCCCGACCTCTTAATCCTGGATGTGCGTATGACGGGAATGAGCGGTCTTGAATTGCAGAGAAAACTGATTCAGCAGGGCTCTGATATACCAGTGATTTTCGTGACGGCTTATGACGATATGGACGCGCGAAGGACTGCAATGGTGGCCGGGGCTGTGGCCTTTATGCAAAAACCCTTTGATGAGAAAATCCTGTTTGATGCTATTCAGCGTGGCCTCAGCCGACACCCTAACCGGCTCCCCGGCAAAGTCAACTCTGAGTGATTAAGAATGTATCGATAGCGCGTCGTCGAAGTCTTATTGAGCAGAAGCGCGGCAGTGAATGCCCGCTGATTATCGCCGTATGGCGCTGGTTGGCTTCAGGTATTTGGTCAGAGTGGCAATCCTTGCATACAGCCTTACTTAGGCTTGCTGAGGAATCAATGGGCCCAGGCTGAAAACATGTAAACCGAATTCAACAAGGTTGGGTCCCATGTTAGGACAGAAGATCAGACTGATTTCAGGGACTTTTTCTGCTCTTGTTGCTGCTACTGTCCTGGGAGCAGCGGTGATGGCCGGTTCCGTTTGTGCCGGCCCCGTGCTGGAAGCTGTCAAAGCTCGGGGCCGGCTGCACTGCGGCGTCGGCGAAGCCATACCAGGCTTCTCTGAAAAGGATGCCGGCGGCAAGTGGCGCGGATTCGAGGTCGATTTTTGCCATGCCGTAGCCGCTGCGGTGCTGGGAGATGGCGACAAGGTACAGTTCGTTCCTCTCAAGGCGTCCATGCGCTTTCCGGCGCTCCAGGCGGGCAAGATCGATCTGCTCATGCGTGCCACGAGTTGGACTCTTACACGCGAGGCGGTCTTGAAGGTACAATTTCCTGCGGTGTTGTTCTACGACAGCCAAGCGTTCCTCGTTCCGTCCAAATCAGGCATAACCACAGTCGCACAGCTTGACGGTGCGACCGTGTGCGTGGAAAAAGGCACCTCGAGCGTTCCAAACCTAAAAAACTACTTTATTGCACATGGGCTTTCGGTGAATCCGATCTTGATCGACTCACCTGCCGAGATCTTCACCGCACTTTTCAACGGGCGCTGCGCTGCATGCACCGGTGACGCGTCACATTTGGTTGCCATGCGCTTGCAGGCACCAGGAGGGGCATCGGTATTCAAAATCTTGCAGGAGCGCATTTCCAAAGAGCCGCTTTGCCCGGTCGTGTGGGGCGGTGACCAGGAATGGGCAACAATTGTCCGATGGGTATTGTACACGCTGATACTGGCCGAGGAAATCGGTGTGACCAGCGACAACCTGCATTCCACCATCCCGGAGAAGAATCTCCGAGTCTAGCGGATGCTGACAGGCGAGCAAGAAAAGGTTGCCAAGGCGATGGGCGTCCCGACCGACTGGGCCGTTCGCGCCGTAAAGGCTGTCGGCAACTATGGGGAGATGTACGAGCGCAACCTGGGAAGCGGCAGCCTCCTCAAAATCGAGCGCGGCCTGAACCGGCTTTGGACGGAGGGGGGACTGATGTATGCTCCCCCGGTTGAATAACAGGACACCGGCATGTCAGACCTACACATTTATGTGACGCTGATAACTTTTGCGGCAGTGATCGCGCTTATCGCTTTCGACTTGATCGACATGGCAGTAGCGGCACTGCTGGGCGTGTGCATCCTGTTGATTTTAGGGGTATTAGAGGATGAGAACTTGGTAGCGGCATTCCGAACAGCGGGTGCCCCTATTGCCCTGTTGTTCGGTGGCATGGTCGTGGCCCGTGTTCTCGCAAAGACGGGAATATTCGAACGTGTGGGAAACTTGTACCTGCGTGCAACCCGGGGCAGTGGGAAGCGTTTCTTGTTGTTGTTGGTGCTCATGGTTGCAGCGACGTGCTCAGTCTTGCCTAACGCCACAACAGTGATTCTTCTTGCCCCAGTGATCATTCGAGTGGCGAAGGAGCTCAAATTAGATTTTGTCGGTCCAATGATACTTACGGCAATCGTTAGTAATTCTGCTGGCATGCTCACACTGGTGGGCGATCCAGCGACGTTCCTGGTTGGCAGTTCAATCGGCATGACGTTCGGCCATTACCTGCAGAAGGTCAGTCTTGGTGGTGTGCTCGCAGTTCTAATGGTCATACCGTTACTTCCCGTACTGATGCCCGAAATCTGGCGTTCCCGCTGCACCCTCTCAACCGAGGACGTTAAGTCTCCCATAGAGCACCCGTGGTTCGTCGCTCTCGCATTGTCAGTCCTCGGGCTGATGATAGGTCTATTCTTCATCGGCGAACACTTGCCCACACCGATCGTGCCTCCTGCCGTGGCAATTGTTGGGGCCACACTGGCTCTACTCGTTATCTACACGGTGAGGATCGAGCCTCTGGATAACGTCATAAGGGACGTTGACTGGAAGACTCTGATCTTCCTTAGCGCGATTTTCTGTCTGGTTCAGGCATTCTCTAAGACCGGCCTGCTTCAGGGCATGTCCATCACCTTTTACAACTGGCTTGGCACCAACTTTGTTCTCGTGGCGCTTGCGTTATTGGGAGGTATCGGTGCAATGTCGTGCGTGCTCGCTAACATTCCGGTTGTTGCTGCATCGCTCGTGATGACTAAAGGTTACTTTGTAGTAGCAGAAGCGGTACCGGATGCAGCACTTGCCGGCGGCTTTACGGATTGGCCGGCCGCGACCCTGCCCGTCTTCGTCGCCATGATGTTTGGCGGGACTTTGGGCGGCAACGCCACTTTGATCGGCGCTTCGGCCAACATCGTCAGCGTTGGCATATGTGACAAACACGGTCAGCATGTGAGTTTTGGACGTTTCATTCGCTATGGCCTGCCGATCGCTCTAGCCCAGCTGGCACTCTCTGGACTGTATGTGATCGGCCTTTCATGGCTGTCGTGAGGGGTCCTATGAAACAAGAGTTACCATGAGTTGCCTTTTCGGTCGACTGGCTGAGATAACGACCAAAATATGCGCTCTCTGAGGAATGTAGAATGGTTGGGCGCGGTGAGACGGAAAACGAGGCGGTAGGCCTAGAGTTTGATCGTGCGATCATCGCGAAGACCACTTCGAAGAACTAGAGGAGCCATAGCGAAATCTTTCGGAGGATCTCGTTTGTCTTCGGGAGGTCACCCAAGGTGTAGGCAAGTCCAAATTCCATAGCGGAGGTAAGAACCATAATGCAGATTACATGGTCGGTAATCGTTGTATGGCTGATCGTTGGCGCACTGGCGGGTTCCCTGGCGGGCATGGCCGTCACGCGCAGCAAGGAAGGGTTTGGAAGAATCGCCAACATTGGCATTGGCCTAGTCGGAGCCCTTGTCGGAGGGTTCTTTTTCAAGATCTTCAACATTAGTCTCGGTCTGAGAAACATAGTGGTCAGCTTTGAAGATCTTGCAGAAGCATTTATCGGGTCATTGATTTTTCTCTCGGGGGTGTGGCTTGTTCGCAAGTACAGAACCTAGAGGTTAAAGTGTTTGGCCCGGTCGATGTTCCGCATTACGGACGTGCGCAATAGAATGGCTCAGCAAAAGAGATTAGACTAAGCCTGAGGCGATATCTCATATTGAATGGATTCAGCCTTATGAAACCGAGAACAATTTCCCCACGCATTCATGTTTTGGCCAAGCCCACTGGTTCGGCCTGCAACTTGAATTGCTCCTATTGCTTCTACCTCCCGAAAGAACTTCTCTACCCCGGCAGTAGCTTTCGAATGAGCGATGAGGTGCTTGACAAATACATAACCCAGCTAATTGAGGCTCACCACGCCGACAAAGTGATGGTTGCATGGCAGGGTGGCGAACCGACCCTCATGGGCATCGGCTTCTATCGGCGGGCCATCGAGTTGCAGGAAAAGTATCGCAGGCCGGGCATGACTTTCGAGAACACCATGCAAACAAACGGCACTTTGCTGGACGACGAATGGTGTGAGTTTCTTCATGAGAACAATTTCCTCGTCGGTATAAGCATCGACGGTCCTCGCGATTTGCACGATGTGTACCGAGTGGACAAGAGAGGGAGGCCGACTTTTGAAACGGTGATGAGAGGCCTCCGGCTGCTGCAGAAGCACGGGGTCGAATACAATGTCTTGGTCACCGTTAATCGTGCTAACGCCGACCGCCCTTTGGACGTCTACCGTTTCTTGCGTGACGACGCGGGCACTAGCTGGATGCAGTTCATTCCGGTGGTCGAGCGTCTCACCGAAGGAGTGGTCACCCCATACCAGCAGGGGTCAACCGTATCGGATCGCACGGTAGAGTCCGAACAGTGGGGCAGTTTCCTCATTGCCATATTTGATGAATGGGTTCGGCGAGATGTGGGCAAAATATTTGTGCAAACGTTTGAAGCTTCGGTTCGAAGCTGGTTGGGTATGGGCTCATCCGGCATGTGCATTTTCGATCCC
>CAYZET010000249.1:0-8131 GCA_964477215.1 uncultured Syntrophaceae bacterium
AAAGAACCTTTCTCGCTGCGTGAAAAGAATCTTTCAATGGAAGCGAGTGATCGATGAGTGCCGGACAAAATCGTTTGTAATGTCAGTCTACTGAGAACCAAGACCCAAAGACTCATGTGGCATGTTTGTTGCTTCCAAGGCGCCAGAGTAATAAGTCCCTCGATCATCGCTGCCAAACGAGGACAGTATGGGCTCTTGCAAGACTTATCGAATCATGGCGGAGCCATGAAGTCTGCCACTGGCCGGAAGCGTTCTTCTGTGGGCTGTGCTGCCAGTGCAAGTGTCAATGCGCTCCTCCACAGCTTACAGATGCGATAAGTGCCACGCATGTTCAATGCGTGGCAGCATAGAATCAGAGCCGGGTTTTGTGTCTGAAGTGTTGACTCTTCTTATGGAGGCGCGTCGGATCAGGTCCAATCTGCGCTCAGACCGAATTACCAGCGCGGACTGACGCGAGCAAGGTGGTTATCAACAGCTTTTGCCAATGCGCGATCGAGCAAGTTGTATGCGTAGTCGTAGGTGATCTTACAGACGAACACACCGGTGTGGCCTTGGACGGAAAAAATAGAGACCTCCCGATTACTCCTGAGCGGATAGTAGCAGCTCTGAAGGCAAAAGGTTTCGAGTGATTAAGTGTCGTCCACATCATCTGCAATTTGTCGTTAGGCATGACGATTCCAAACCGTGCAGGAGAAACGGGGCTGAGAACTGTACCTACATAATCTCTTGGGCCTGACGGCTCTGTAAAATGGCGGTCCGAAACAATGGACACAGGAGGACTGATGAAAAACGAATTCGCTGTTGTCGGTAAGCGGCAGAAGAGAACCGACAGCCTTGCCAAGGTGACAGGTCAGGCCTTGTACACGGCCGACCTCAAACTTCCGAGGATGTTGCATGCCAAGGTACTCCGAAGTCCTCATCCTCACGCGCGAATCCTGAACATCGACGTCAGCAATGCACAGCGCTTGCCCGGAGTAAAGGCGGTGGTTACAGCGGCTGATGGGCACGGGGTCAAATGGGGCGTTTTCAAGTACACGCAGGACCACCCGATGATGGCCGTCGAAAAGGTGAGATATATCGGCGAGGACGTGGCTGGCGTTGCGGCCATTGATGAGGAGACGGCTCTGGAAGCCTTGGAGCTGATCGAGGTAGAATACGAGCCACTTCCAGCGGTCTTCGATCCCCAAGAGGCTATGAAGGAAGGCGCTCCCCTGATCCACGACGAGTACCCAAGAAACATCAATATCCACGTACACATAGAAGTAGGAGACGTAGAGGAGGCTTTTGCAAAGGCCCATCTCATAAGGGAAGACACCTTCGATGCCGCGGGAGAGGCCTATTCCACGTTGGAGCCGTATGCGGTAGTCGCACACTATAACAGCGGATTCCTCGATCTCTGGATGCCTAACGCCAGTCCTCATGTGCGCGCGAAGGCCCTCTCGAATCTCCTGAAGCTCCCCTTGAACAGAGTTCGCGTCAGACACATTAGCGTGGGAGGGCATTTTGGCTCGAGATCGGAAGTCTCTCCGGGGGATTTTGTAGCTTCGCTCCTCTCATTGAAAACAGGCAGACCTGTCAAGCTGTTACTCACCCGTGAGGAAAACGCGACGTGCACGAGGCAAGTTCACGCCATGAGCGCGACTATAAAGACCGGCGTGAACAAGGACGGGACTATAACGGCCAAAGAGCTCAGGGTGATCTACGACGGAGGCGCATACAGCAGCACGGGTCCCATTGCGACATCGATTCCCTACTACGTGTACGAAGAGGCATATCGTTTACCTAATGTGAAGTATGACGGATACCGAGTGCTTACCAACAAGGGAATCCGAGGAATGTATGGCGCCCATGGCAGGGCCTTTCTCGCGGGCAATGAAATGCAGCTCGACATGATCGCTCGTGAGCTAGGAATGGACCCCATGGAGATCAGGCTGAAGAACAGCCTCGCTCCGGGCGACCAAACGGCGACACGGTCTGTGGTCAAGAGCGGCGGACTGGCTGAGCCGATTCGCAGAGCGGCGGAGACGGCCGGTTGGAAAGAAGATCGGTCGGAGTTGCCTCCTGGAACAGGCAAGGGAATGGGCTGCATCGCCATTATGTGCGGCTTCCCAATGGGGTTCAGATCAGGCTCCACCTGCTACGTGAAGATAAATGACGATGGACAAGTCACGGTCGTCACGGGCGTCATCGACACGGGTATGGGCAACGAGTCCATGATGGTTCAAATAGCTGCCGAGGTCCTTGGTGTGCCCGTCGAGGATGTCAATCTGGTGAATGCCGATTCCGAAATCACAAATCTCGATCCAGGAGCATATTCGCAAGCTGCCGCGTTTGTCGGAGGAAACGCCGTCAAACGGGCTTGTGAGGATGCAAAGAGCAAACTGTTGGCCTTAGCGGCGGCAAAAATAGACCACCCTCTCGAAGATCTGGACTTGAAAGATCGCATGATCGTAGCGAAAACCGATCCAGAGAAAAGAATGCCCATGCGATGGGTGGTACGCGACGCTTTCTTGCAGGGACACCCCATAACCGGCACGGGAGCGTACATGCCCAACATCGATTTCCGGAGAGAGTGGGTCAAGAGGCCGTATGGCCAAATGGCCGGGACCTTCTCTTACGGCTGTTCCATCGCGGAGGTGCATGTTGACAGCGAAACAGGACAAGTCACGGTACCGCGATTTACAGCCGCACATGATTGCGGCAATCCCATAAACCCCATGGCCATCGAAGGACAGATAGAAGGTTCGATCCAACAGGCTGGAATGGCAGTCCTCATGGAAGAAACCCGCTGGAGTGGCGGTCATCTGCTTAACCCGGATCTCCTGGAATACAAAGTTCCGCTCGCATGCGACATGCCGGAGATTGAAGCCGTGATAGTACGGTCAGACGATCCGGAAGGTCCGTTTGGCGCCAAAGAGGGAGGGCTGACGACTCGGATGAACGCGCACAGCGCCATTGCCTGTGCGGCTTACAGCGCATTGGGCGTTCCTCTCAAAGAACTGCCGCTCACGCCTGATAGAGTCCTCAAGGCAATACACGCTGCCAAGCTGGGAGGTGGAAGATGATCTTGCCACGGTTCATGTACAGGAAGGTCTCGAGCATCGATCAGGCTTTGGCCCTGTACAAGCAATGCGGCGGAGAGGCCCACTATCTGAGCGGTGGGACGGACCTGGTGCCACGCGTTAAGCTCAGACTGACCAAACCGGAAGTACTGATAGATCTCAAGGGAATCAGGGCCCTTGAGACCGTCGAGGACGAGGGTGATCGGATAAGTATCGGGGCCCTGGCAAGAATCGCCGATCTCAAGAAGAACCCCAGTGTACAGGGGTATTTTCCCGCATTCCGGGCCTCGCTGGAAGCAACCTCCTGCGAATCGCTCCAGATGCGGGGAACAATCGGCGGAAATCTCCTTCAGAACTCCCGGTGCATCTTTTACAACCAGTCTGAATTTTGGCGAAAATCCAAGGGGTTCTGTCTGAAGATGGGTGGTGAAACGTGCAACGCAGTCCCAGGCGCTACGACATGCCTAGCCAACTATTGCAGCGATAACGCATCGGCACTGCTCACCCTATCAGCAGAAATTCGGCTAGCGGGCCCCAAAGGCCAACGGCAGATCCGCCTGGCAGATCTGTACAGCGGGAAGTCAACCAGACCCTTTCTTTTGAACGCAGGAGAAATACTCACGCACATTCTTATTCCCAAGACGAGAACTGCGGGTGGTTACGAGAAGCTTCGTTTGAGAGGCTCGATCGATTACCCCCTCCTGGGCGTGGCCTTATCCTGTGTCAATGGCACGAGCCGGTTCGCGGTGGGGGCCGTCGGGCCCAGGCCCTATGTCTTCGAGGTGGATTCGCTGGAAGATCGGCGAATTCATGAGATGGTCAAGGGAGCGCGGGAGGCAGCCAGGCCTGCCCCCAATACCGTGCTGGACAGTGCTTACAGGAGAGACATGATCGCAGTTCTCGTTCAAAGGCTGGCTCAAAGAGCGACTGAGGAGGCAAGATGATGGAAAGCATTCATGTGACACTGACAGTGAACGGAGAGAGGATCGAGGCTGATGTCAGGCCGTCTCAGACGCTCTTGGAAACGCTGCGGGATACGCTGGAGCTCACCGGTACCAAGGAGGGGTGCGGCCTCGGAGCCTGTGGTGCGTGCACGGTGTTGCTCGACGGACGGCCGACTCGATCATGCATCGTGCTCGCTGCTGAAGTGGACGGGGCAGAGGTGGTCACCATCGAGGGCCTGGCCCAGGGAGACCGTCTGCATCCTCTTCAGGAAAGTTTCATGGCGAAAGGTGCCGTTCAGTGCGGGTTCTGTACACCGGGGATGATTCTCACTGCAAAAGGGCTCCTGGATAGGAATCGGAATCCGTCCAAGAACGAAATCATCACGTCCATGTCATCGAACCTATGCCGTTGCACGGGATACAAAAAGATCATCGAGGCAGTAGATGCCGCGGCATCCAATCAATGCGGTTTGCCTCATTGCGGTGGCCAACGCTAAGAATGGTAGCAAGAGCGACCATTTTCAATCAAGGGCGGGTTTGAAACCCGCCCTCCCCTTAACAAAGCTGAAACAAGTAAGCAATCGCATTTGTTGTCTGCTAGGACGATCCTTTCTCCCCCAAGCTGGCCGTAATTCCCTTATCCCCCCGTCCCTTACCCCGTACCACCCTGTCGCAGACCGCCCGTATCCGAAGTCACTCTCGCTGAACTGCGTGCACACACTGCATCGAAATTGACTCTTTCCGGGCTATACCATATAATGCCCGGAAAAGATTAGGCTGTCATTGCGACATTTCGATACTCGAGCGGTGTTGCCGATTTGTGCGCGAGAGGCTGGCCCGATGCCTGAAGCAGCCCTTTTTCTTGATCCTCAGGTGCCCGTAATCGAGAACTGGGGCCACGGTTGTTGACAGCTACGAGACAACGTTGAGCTATGGGTCAAGAGTTGTGGGGGACGCTTTGAATCCCTCTCTTGTCCCCACGTCGTCTACCGGGCCGCCATTCTCAACGCGTGCCACAACAATACGATAGTACCGCAATGATTTCAGTGAGATGAGACAGACTCACTGAGCGGAGCTGTTCTTGCCTGATGTACTCGCCATAATTCCTGCAAGGGGCGGATCAAAGGGGCTCCATCGAAAGAACCTTCGACTATTCTGTGGAGTCCCGCTCGTGTCTATAACCGTCTGGCAGGCAGCCCAATCCGTCAGCATTTCCAGAATCGTCGTCTCCACTGACGATAAGCAAATAGCGGCAGCCGCAGGGCGCTTCGGAGCCGAAATCATTGTGCGGCCACCAGATATCAGCGATGACGCTGCTTCGTCTGAATCCGCTCTCCTGCACAGTCTCGATTCCCTCCGGGACAGAGATGGATACGAGCCCGATCTCGTGGTTTTCCTGCAATGCACATCCCCTGTTCGCTACCAAGGAGACATTGATCGGGCCGTTGCCACGCTAGTGACAGAAGAGGCAGACTCTCTCCTGTCAGTCGCACCGTCGCACAGGTTTTTGTGGAGTAGAGTGAATGGCAACGCGAAGCCCGTCAATTACGACCCCGTCCACCGTCCGCGACGACAGGAGCGGGCACCTGAGTTTGTCGAAAACGGTTCGATCTACGTGTTCAAGCCATGGGTGCTCAGGCAGTTCCGCAACCGCCTTGGGGGCAAGATCGCTTTGTTTGAGATGGATGCGTCATCTTCCTTCGAGATAGACAATGCGTTCGATTTTGAGCTGGTTCAGTGGATAGCTCGCTCCCGTGGGGTACCAATGCCGTCCCATGAGACGCTCTCAGATCTGAGACTCCTGGTGCTCGATTTTGACGGCGTGCTCACCGACAATCGAGTGCTGGTGATGGAGGGTGGAAAAGAGGCTGTGTGGTGTAGTCGAGGGGACGGGATGGGGATCGGTCTCCTGAGGAAGACCGGCCTGCCCATAGTTGTGCTCTCTCGCGAAACGAATTCCGTGGTGGCCGACCGGTGCCGAAAGCTCGGGATCTCGAGTTACCAGGGAATCGATAACAAGGAAGCGTTCCTCGATAGTTATTGCCGCGATTCAGGCATACCGCTACAACAGGTGGCGTACGTCGGCAATGATATCAACGACATCGAATGCATGAAGATCGTGGGCCTTCCCATTGCCGTTGCTGATGCTCATCCGGAGGTCCGAAAAACGGCTCGGCTCGTCTTGAATGCCGCGGGAGGGAAGGGAGCGGTCCGGGAGCTGTGCGAGCTGATCTTATCTCAATGGGGGTCAGGTCTTGTTTCTTGACTAATCTATGGTGTGATAGTCTATGAAATGCCAATGGCCTGGTCTGGAGCGATCAGGCGAGCTTAAGAGGTGACAGGAAGATCAAGAAACAAGACCTGACCCGTTGTTTCAGTGAGTAAAATGACATCTTCAGTAAGAATCGGTGATAGAGAGATAGGACGGGGCTTTCCCTGTTTTATCGTGGCCGAAATCGGCATCAATCACATTGGGGATCTCTCGGTAGCAAAACGCCTGATGGATGTGGCACGCGCTGCGGGATGCGATGCTGTCAAGTTCCAGAAGCGGAATCCGGAAAAATGCGTGCCTCCCGAACAAAAGGGAATCGCATTGGAGACTCCATGGGGCCCCATGACGTACCTGGAATACCGCTCCCGGGTTGAGCTCGACGGCGCCGCGTACAAGGTAATCAAAGAATACTGCGACCAACACGAGCTCCTCTGGTTCGCATCGAGCTGGGATGAGGATTCACTAGAATTCATGGAGCAGTTTTCGCCGCCGTGTCACAAGATCCCTTCGGCCTGTCTTACTGACCTGGCACTGCTGGAACAATACCGGCAGACCGGGAAAACGCTGATCCTGTCGACAGGAATGTCCACTATGGACGAGATCCGCGCTGCGGTCGGAGCTCTCGGCCCCGAGCGTCTCATTCTTCTTCACTGTCACAGCTCATATCCGGCGAGTGAAAACGAGATCAATCTCCGAGTAATGGCCACTCTGGAAAAGGAATTTGGAGTTCCGGTCGGCTATTCCGGTCATGAACGGGGACTTCAGGTCAGCCTCGCGGCTGTAGCGCTCGGGGCCTGTATGGTGGAACGCCACATAACCTTGGACAGGACTATGTGGGGAAGCGATCAGGCCGCGTCTCTGGAACCGCATGGTCTGCACAAATTGGTAAGAGATATTCGTCTGATTGAGAAAGCTATGGGTGACGGAGTCAAACGTGTGTACCCGAGCGAGGCACCCATCCGCAAGAAACTTCGAAGGGTCCGGACAGAGAGCTGATGGCCCATGTTCTGGCGTTTTTCGGATCGGATCTTGTCCGTCGCAATGCAACAGCATTCCTTCGGAGGGCCCATGAGCGGGGATGCGAGCTCCTCGCGCTGGATTCCCGCGCGATGGCTCAGGCCGTACGAGCGGGGCTTCCGTATGCCACGCTGGAAGACTGGTTGGAGCCGGAGGTTATCGCCAGGGCGGTAGAGAATTCGATATTGTGCTCCGATAAGTGGTTCGAGCCGGCAAGAGAGCATTTCACCGTGGAGGGGGTTTGTCTGCCCGAGGTTGACAAGTCGTCCATGAAGTGGTTTTGGATGGACGCGCTCCTGGCTCTGGAGTTGGCCCGGTCTCTTCAATCACGAAATTGTTCCCTCTCCTTTTTCCGGAATCTCCTCCCGAGGGCAACTGTCGGACATCCTCGTTCCGACGCGTGCAACACATTGTGGGGAAAGGAGGCCTGTTCCAAGTCTGTGCATATCTTGCTGGATCAGGTCCTTCCGGACCTCTCCCCCACCCGGGTACGGGGCGCTCTTTCGCGAGTGACCGAGGCTCTCCTTACCCGCGGTAAAAGCGAGCGAAGGAGATCGGAAAAAGCGATTCCTCGGGACAGTATCCTTTTCGTAATTGGTCCCGAAGAAGAAGTTCGCTTCTCCCATCTTGTCGATCAGTTCTCCAACTCCTTCCCCGGCAGAGTCGGCGTGGTTATCGCGGGCGCTTCCTCGGATTCGGCAATTGCAGTGATTTCGAATTGGGGAGTGCCTGTTCTGCAGGGTCCCAAATGGCCCGTTTACCGCTGGTTCTCCGCCCTTCCCTCCTGGCTGTTGCCGTCGCCCAACAGAGATTTGAGTCAGAAATTCCTGGCTGGT
>CAYZET010000250.1:0-8131 GCA_964477215.1 uncultured Syntrophaceae bacterium
GGAGCAGTACTCGGTGCAGAAGTTGGTGTAGTTAATGTTGCGGTCAATCGCGTACGTGACAACTTGGCGTGGATTGTGCCTAAATCGGGCGCGGTGAGCCAATTGCCCAAGAGTGAGCAAATCGGTCTGCTCATAGAGAGCTCGAGCAGCCCTGAACGAGAGGCGATGCCCTCGTTCCGCCACGTAGATGGCCTGGTCCACGGTCATGAAACAGCCACGACCTTATGGAAAGAGTCTCTTTCGGTAGGGATGAAGCCCGCATCCCTAATAAGGTCTTCCAGATCTGACTTTGTCAGCCCCACTGAGGTGGCTGCCCCGGCCTCATGGCTAATGCTCTCGTGGACGACAGTTCCTTCCATGTCGTCTGCCCCGAAATACAGGGCCGTCTGGGCTAGCTTGAGCCCGAGCATTACCCAATAGGCCTTGATGTGAGGGATGTTGTCCAGAACCAACCGAGCCGTTGCAATGAGCTTCAGGATTTCGACACCGGTCGGTCCAGGCAAATGGGCCAACTCTGTATTTTGCGAGTGAAAGGCCAGTGGGATAAAGGCTCGAAATCCACCAGTCTCATCCTGCTGCTCCCTCAGCCGCAGAAGATGGTCTATGCGTTCTGCCGGAGTCTCGATGTGCCCGAATAGCAGCGTTGCATTCGTTCCTATGCCGAGCTTGTGCGCCGTAGCATGGATTGCCAGCCACGTGTCGGCGGAGATCTTTGAAGGGAAGAGAATCTTTCGCACCCGCTCTGAAAAAACCTCCGCTCCGCCGCCCGGCAACGCGCTAAGACCGGCGTCTCTTAAGGAAATGAGGCATTCCTCCCAAGACAGCCCTGCCTTTCTCGCAATGTGGTCGATCTCCACAGCGGTGAACGCCTTGAGACGCGCGGCTGGCGCTGCTGCCCTGACTGCCCGGAGTAGATCGACATAGTAAGAGAAATCCGGTTCGGGGTTGATAGCGCCGACAATGTGGACCTCCTTCAACTCGGACACACACGACCCTGAGATCCTTGCCGCGGCCTCCTGTGGCTTCAAAAGGTATCCGTCGGAGGATCCGGCTTTTCGGCGAAACGCGCAGAACCTGCATCCATTGGAACAGATATTGGTGTAATTCAGGTGTTGGTTGACTACGTAGAAGGCCCTCTGGCCGAATCTGGCACGTCTCACCTTATGACCAAGCGTCGCGAGGCCAAGCAGGTCGTTGGTCTGCAAGCATGCGATTCCATCGGCCCGGTCCAGTCGCTGACCGGAAGACACTTTTCGAGCGACCGCAGTGAGTGCTGGGTCCGTGAAGCGATACCGGTCTTGCTGGCTGTTCTCTTGGCAATATGACCGATAGGTCAGCATTTTATCTTTACCAGTAGTGGTTATATTGTGGTGTAGAAATGACCACATGGTCAATATTAGACGGCAAACAAACCTCTGGCAAGACTTTTTTTGCGGAACCAGACCTGCCGGCAAGAAAAACTCTTCGCTCAGATTGCCTCAATGCTAGCGGTTGGCGCGCGTTTGAGATCTCGATGGGATTATCGTTGCACTGAGACAGAGAAAGGCTAGTGTTCAGAAGCCGACTTGGGCAAGTGGGCGTACCTTGGCGGGGACGTGTCTCGAGATAAGAGTAGAAGAGTCTTTTCGGGCCGCTGATTCCCGGCGCTCACCGACTCTCCCGGCATATGCTCCGACTATGGGGGTGATGCAAGAAGAGCGATGCGGCCCCACCCCGTTCGAAGAGGTGCAAGCTCAGAAATCTGGGCCAGGAGTGTATGCAACGGTAGAGGTTGCTGACAATAATGTCAGTTCGTCCTGTTGGACAAGGACGGGCGACGCACCCGTCCCACCAGTATGCGGTTCTCCCACAAAGGTCCTCGACACACGGGAAGCGCGCAGAACGCTTGGCAATTCCCATTAACCTGGCAAGCAGAGTACCCTGTAATGTCACGCATCAGACGATCCTGGGGCGCGGCCAGTGCTTTCCCGGTGTCCTCCATGACTCGGCTTACGAATCAGGTCGGGACCTGTTCTTAGTGCGCTCCACTATAATACGGTCCCTATTTCACTCGGTATGCGCCTACCATGCCACTGAGTCGGGCCCCTAGCTCGGCAAGGCGCTTGGCCGATATATCCACCTGCGCGGCCCCGTCGATCGTCTGGTGCATAGCTTGTTCGATGCTTCTCATTGCGCTGGACACCTGATCCACTCCTACGAACTGCTCATCAATGGAGGCCTCTATCACATTCGCAGACTGGGCGGATTCTGCGACGCTTTTCGACAGGCGCACAATGGCCGCGGCGGCTCGAGCCGCCTGTTCAACCCCCGATTCTACGGCTTTCCCTCCCTGCTCCGCTGCCATCACCACAGCGGAGACCCACTTGCGGTTGTCTTCGAGAATGGTTCGCACTTGAGCAGTGGCTTCTCGGGATTGGTCAGCAAGCGTCTTGATTTCCTGAGCCACCACAGTGAATCCCCTGCCCTGGTCTCCCGCTCGGGCCGCCTCGATCGACGCGTTGACCGCCAGCAGGTTCGACTGATCCGCGATGTCCTGCACCGTGCCGATGATCTCTTCAATGGACCGGCTGTGCTCGTTGAGTCGCACTACGATCTCGCTGATAGAGTCCATCTGCTCCTTTATGCGGTGGATACGCTGAACACGATCCTCTGCGTTCAGCTTGCCTTCTCGGGTGATCTCGATGGCAACTTGAGAGTCCTGGGCAACCTTTTTCGCTTGTTCCACCGCCTGCATGGCCGCCTGTTTGACCTGCTCCACGGTGGCTGTGGTCTCCGTAACCGCTGTGGAGGTCTGTGAAGTGCTCGTGGCCACCTGGGAGACCGAGGCAGATATCTCGGTAGCGGCAGTACCCAGTACTTCCACCGCTTCCAAAATATGTGTCGTCTGGTCTCGCAGACTTTTAATCATAAACCTGAATGATTCCAAGAGGGTGCCGATTTCGTCTTCCCGCTTGAAATGCGGGACTGTCGCGGCGAGGTTTCCGCGACTCACCTCTGCGGCCAGATTGGCCATTGTCACGACCGGTTTAGAAATACCGCGAGCCACAAAGAACGCGGTTATCACCACAGCCACTGCTACGAAACCGGCTATGCCTGCGACCCACGAAGCCAAGCTTGCGACTCCTCGCATTGCCTCGTCTTCGTTCAGGTCTGTTGCCATTGCCCAGTCGAAGTCCGCGACAAAGTCTGCTTGCTTGTCGATTCCAACCGGCGCGGCAACCGACAGGCATGCTTCGCCTCGATAATCGGGTGCGAACATCCCGACTGTCTTGCCTGCGAGGGCCTGCTTTACAGGCTCCGTTGTGGCCTTCAACGCGAGCACCGTCGAATCTGCGGAAAAGCGGGACTGATTTCGCATGAGGAAATCTCTGCCTACTACGTAGACCTCGTTCGTCCTGCCTCCAACAGCGTGGAGAGACAGGATTTCATTAATCCCTTTGGAATTGATTCTTAGAACGAGTGCCCCCAGAAACTCCTGCGTCTGAAGTTGAAACACCGGCACCGCGATAGCCCCGCACGCGGAGACAGCGGATGGATAGGATGCAAAATCGGCAACCACAGGTTTCCTGTGGCTCACCACCCGACGCCAGGCCATTCCCACTGCGGATTCTGCCAGCGAACCTGCCCGCACATCAGCGCCATCGGAACCACGGTCCTTCATGGCGTAAAGGACCTTTCCGGACTCACCCCCGATGAGAAGAAGATCCTCAAAACCCTCTTGCACGGTTTTCAGCTCAAGATACCCTTGCAATACGTCGTTGAGGCCCCTCATGGCAGCCCCAGAACTTTCCGCTGCAGAACCATGCTTGATCAGCTCGTCGAAAGCCACCCTCAGCCGGTTGGTGTTAGCGAGAAACGTAAGGTCATCCACGACACTTCGAAACCATGCCAACAATCCGTGCTGCTTGGAGTCCCAAAGCATCCGGAGTTTACCGAATTCCGCCTGTTCCAACGAGGTTCGCGCACGGTCAAAGCACACGTAGCCCACAACCACAACTGGGATCATGGCTATGAGCATGAGCAAAACCGTCAACTTGGCTCTCAGGCTCTTCAATACGTAGCGGGCCATCTGCCGCCTCCAATTGGACAAATTCTCCAAGGCACCATGGCTTCGGCTGCACCTTGGGAACGGAAACTGCTCGGTCAAGCGAGCAATCAGGAAATCACCGAACCGCAACCCGGCAGTCCGGGTCGATCAAGGAAGGCGTCTCCTGAAAAACATCGGACTGGAGCGGATTTTGATCTGTGTAACGCCGATGAAACGCACGTGTCGATCTGCGCACTCGGCGAGAAAAAAATGAATGTACGGAATGTCGCATTGGGGCAGAATCTCGCCCCAAGGGTCTCGCTGTCGCGAGAAGTCCCTTTTTGTGCGTGAAGGGCAGGAATTCACAGACTCTGCCCCACATGCACGTGGCTTTCTTCACCCCTCTCGCTGATGCCCTCAGGCGCGAGGTCGACAAGCAGTAGTCAAGTCACGTCCTCAATTCGAGGCGGGGTCAATCATATCTTGTCGTATATGGCATACCTTTTCTCGCCACTCAAGAAAAAAGAAGTAACGGAAAAAAGAGCATTCTTTAGCACTGACAAAGGGGTACTCCTCAATCTGAACAGATAGGAGACATCGTATGCTATCGAAAAAGGTCGCCATGCATGAGATACGGAAATTGCATGCTGGCGCTTCTATATTAGAACATGTTTTTCAGGAGAAACTTCAAGTACGTATCTACCATACGCAGACAAGATTGCTCCAGCGTATGCCTCTGAAGCAGCCCGCTGAGTCGCAATGTCACACATGACGGGGTGCAGCGACTCTATTCGGTGATGGAAAGATGGACGGATC
Source organism: uncultured Syntrophaceae bacterium (assembly GCA_964477215.1). Lineage (GTDB taxonomy): Bacteria > Desulfobacterota > Desulfomonilia > Desulfomonilales > Desulfomonilaceae > JBFMDN01. Next base: position 4,844 of record CAYZET010000250.1, read on the forward strand.
TCTCTCGGGTCGCGCCATCTTCCCATGGCCTCTTGTATCGGAAGACGAGCGAGGTTTCTCCTTGTTTCAAAGGCAAGAAGGAAAAGACTGCCTGGCCCCCGCCCCCCATCCTGCCGGTGCCCGCGTCGACGTACTGCCTCGATTGCAGGACAAGGAAATCCCCGTTAAAGCGAGCCTCCCATTTAAAGCCAGTGGAGGGATTTTCCGGGAGTGTAATCCGGAATTCCTGTTGTACCTTTGCGGACATCTTGTCTTGCGCAGCGGTCTCAACTGCGCTGAGGACCACGCCGACAATCCCGACCAAGAGCACGATGAGTGCGAGCCGAGACCTGTATTCTTTGAACTTTCTTAGCACGGGTTAGTACTCCTCTCCGTTTTCAGTTCCCCCACGAGTCGGGCTCATGGCCAACCGAGGATGTCAGACGCTTCTGCAGACACACCCCGTTCTCCCAGAATAGGCCATAGCACGAAATCAACCGGTGGTATAGCCGAGAAATCTCGCATCGTGTACACTCATTCTTGGGTAGGACGCGGGGGAGATACTTGAGGGTCATTTATGTGACAGATCCAAGGCCGGACAGCGTCTTTGTGATCACCGCTTATGAATTGTGCGGAAAACCGTTAACCGCGTATAGGCGGCGGGGCCGCAGGAAGGGCAATCGATGAAAGGGAACGAGTTCCCGCCTGGTGGAATGAAGAGCGAGTGAGGAATGTGCTTAAGCACTATGAGGAGCAAACTGAAGACGAAGCGGTTGCAGAGAACGAAACTGCACTTGAAGACCATGCGCTCACGGTGATGGAAGTACCAACTGCTCTGGTCCCTGCAATCCGTGAGCTGCTTGCAAAGTATCAAGCAGAGTCCGGCAGGGGTAAACAGAGTCTTGTCGAGGGCCGATGCGGGATTGGGAGAGCTCTCCTGTACATGGGAATGTCAGAGCGTACGCATTTTGAACCCTGGCGACTCAACATCTCGGGCCCCTGCCGGTTACCGGACTTCCGGGCTTCAGCAGCGACTGGCCATTGTTGTGCGCATGAGGGCTCTCAATCGTTCGTGCCGGGGATAGGGTCTGTCGCGCCCTTGTCACTGTCGGGAGCGACGGCCTTCCCCGGCTTCGAATCAGGCTACGGTCCGTCTTGGGTGATCACATGGCCTTTGCCTGCATCGAGCGTTACCGTGTACTTTACAGAGGGTTTGCTGATGGTTAAGCCACCGTCTTCGCCTACTCTGTGCTCGGAAAGAACCTTCCCGCTCTCCTTATCTTTGATCACGATCTTATGTCCCGCCGCGGAGGAACCATCCGAGAATGCAGCCTCGATGAAGATCGTGCCGTCCCTGTTGTCTTCCACTGCAAGCAACGGCTTGTGGGCGTCTGCAATCTGACCGAGAGAGAGAATCATGATCGAGCCCAAAGCCACAATCAATGCACCGATTCTTGACATGACGCACTCCTAACTGCTTATGATAGACTCCGGTTTTCTCGACGGTCAATCGAATGAGCACCGGAATTGGTCGATTCCATGGCCGCGATCCCGTTTATTCCACGCGACTGATAGGATCTGCGACATCTGCATTGGCACCAGGCGCAGGCCCATTTCTCGCCGGGCGACTCCGGGTGAGTGCAAGACTTCGGGTCAGTCTGCCGATGAGCATGAGCAAAGCATCGCGTGCAGTCGCGTGTACCACAACAAGTTCCCGCATTCGTCCTCCTCTGGCGTTCATGGAGGGACATCAAGGAGGATTTGGCTGATCCATTGTCCACTAGTGTTCGTGGGATTCTTTGCTCTTGGCCATGACTGCCGCACGGTGTGCGATTTTCGACGCTTGGACTCCAGGTCTGCTCCAGTCGCCGCGCGATGAGCTCCATGACCGCTTCGGGCATCGAATTGTGCATCTCGTAGGCAGCCCTTACCGCTGCTCCTTCCCGCATTTCAAGGGTCCTCATGAGAAAATCCCTGAGCAGCGCCCAACGTCTGACAACTCCTTCCGCTGCCCGTCGCCCTTCTGGCGTGAGCGTAGCAGATCCGTACGGCTCGTAGAGGATCATTCCCGATCTTGCCAAAGCACGCAGAGCTCCGGTGACGCTCGATTTATTTACCCGGATTCTCGCTGCCAGCTCACTCTGCCTGACACGTCCGCATTTCATTTGCAGCAGCAGGATTTGCCCCAGATAGCATTGACGGCTTGGCGTCAATTGCGTGTCGCGTTTCACTACGTCTCCTTCTGTCGAGCACGAAATTAGCACCATCTATTTGCCTTCGGTGGCTCTAATTTCCTCCGGCTCAGCACGATCGTCAAGCTTTTTCGTGATCCGCCTGATACGACGGCTGGAAAGCGTTTCATTCGCGCCTGACGCGGACCGGCTTCCGTCGGAAGGTAGAATGTTCTAATCTTCGCAGACATCGCTAAGTTTGTCTTGACAAACAACTCCACAGCTTTATAGCCTGTGCAATATCCACTGAAATAGATCGCTTGAGATTCCCAAAGCGCACAGCCTGCGCGCAATGAATCTAATCTGCACTGCTGGGAGCGGTTCCGAATAGATATTTCCTGGAGGATTGGAATGCAACGATGTGCTTGGATAAAGATTCTTCTTCAAATTGTGTTGATCATTGCAGTTCCCCAAGCAGTGCTTGGCTGGGATTTGCGCCTAAACGGGGAGTTTTCCTACGAGTACAGATATGTGACTCAATTGGGGGGTAACGGTTTTTTCGGCACACATGACAGGAATAATTTGTATATTCCTGGCAGCGATCAACAGACCGCTGCGAACCAGAACGCGTATGTCGGCCACCAGATCGGCTCCCCCATGGTGACCGGCCTGGACGCTGCCCGTCTCATCGAGGATTTTGATGTTGACGTCGAGATGCGATTCAACAAAGCGGTGAGGCTACGAGGGCACTATCGGCTCGGGGCGTATGGTGACCCCGTTGCCTCCGATTATCGGGCAGATAGCGCACCGGGTACCAAAGTGGCAATGTCTGACGGGCAATGGACCTTGTTGTGGCTGACCGCCCAGACGCCTTGGGGCATCGTCGTTACCGGAAAGAGACCCACCTTATGGGGCATGGGACTGCTCTGGAACGGCTACGGAGGCGACTTCACCTCCGAGAACGTTAATCTGATCACAAACTATGGCCCCTTCCGCATCGGCTTCGGGTTTCGTCCCGCTCGTCCGAGCGATTTTGATTCCGAGCAGTATCAGAATTACGAAGACGACAAGAGCATTCTGCGTAATTGGAATCTGTTGGCCTGGTGCACCTATCGGTCGGGTTCCCTCGACATGGGAG
>CAYZET010000251.1:0-8103 GCA_964477215.1 uncultured Syntrophaceae bacterium
CTGAGAGAATTGGCAGTTGCGACATCACTGCTGAAGGTACTGCCCTTCCAGGTGAATCTTCGCCAGGTTCAGGACACGTGCTTTCAGGCACTGCAACACTTTGTCTCTACCTACGGACCGAAGTCGGCCAAGAAGGACAAGAGCGCGGCGGAGCGAATGAAGCTGATGTCCCTTCTTGCAGAAAGGCTGTGGATACATATCCCCGAAAAAGTTTCATCCTAGAGGTCTGTTTCAGAAATCAGGTCCTTCTCTCCAGATTACTGTGCTGCGCTCAGTGAGCGGCATATCCTGCGTATAGAGGGAGACGTCCGATGCGAAGCTATGGTTTGATTGCCTTGATTGCGGTCCTGGTTGTGGTCGGTGCCATCTATGCAGGCGGCAGTCTTCACATCAAGGGTAAGCCCGTGCTGAAACATCTGGACTCGGCACTGGGATCGACATTCTTCATGGGCTGCTACTATAAGCTCCTGTGGACTCTCGATCGCGATTCGGGCGACGAAGAAGATTCCTGGACCAAAGCTCATGGGGAATTTGAGAAAACATTGCAGAAGGCAGTGGAATGATGCGGCTTTTCGCCCTCCGAACCGTTTGAGCTGGTAAGAAGATGGTGGCTCGCCAGCGGTCGCACGCATCCCCACATGTAGCGCACGCTTTTCAGCGTGCGTTCTTGGGGAATGGTCGTCCCGCCAAGCGCGGTATTCTAGGCTGCTATTCTTCAGGAATGCAGGCTGGAATCCCGCGTTTCGCGGGACTGGACTACAGAGGCGCTACATGTGTGCACTACATGCGTCCAGAACAGCCTCCGGGTCACTCTTCTCTGAACCCGACAACCGAGAGATGCCGACCCGAAGGACTGCCATCTCTACGATGGGAGAAAAAAAGGTCCGGATTACACGCTGTGCACAAATCTGCAGATACGATGTTCTTCATGAGAACTCCGTGTGAGATCAGCTCGGAGAGGTTCGCCGCCTGGAGGTCCAGTCTGCGGGAGGGGCCATGTCCCTGATTCTGTTCGTGACGTGCCGGGACGGTTCGCACGAAACGTTCTGCACTGGGCAGTGCCTGCATGAGGGGCTTTAAGACTGCGTCGTCCACTTCGTAGCAACATGGCCCTATGGCTGGGCCCATCGCTGCTATGAGGTCTTTCGGATCCACGGAAAACCTGTCAGTCAGAATGTGGAGCACCTTTCTCGAAATGCGGAGCACCGTCCCTCTCCACCCTGCATGCACCGCTGCCGAAATCTTCGTCACGGGGTCCAACATGAGGATGGGTAGACAATCGGCAGTTCGGATGCCGGGAAACAAACCCGGAACCGTCGCGATAAGGGCATCGGCCCGAACAGGCTGCTCGGGGATCTTCTCCATGACAGCCACCGAATCACCGTGAACCTGTGTACAGGTAAGAATTCGGGAAGCTTCAATGCGAAGGTGTCGTGCAAGGATCTCCAGATTTTGCCGCACGTTTGCTCGGGAGTCCCCGTTTCCACACGAGAAATTAAGAGAGTTCCGGGGAAGCGGGGAGCAGCCGCCACCGCGCAGGGAGAACGCCATGACTCCATCGTGCCGTTCGACTTCCGGCACGGTCAGCAAGGCATTGTGAATGCCAGTGAAGAAAGAGGGCATGCGCATGAGCTCCGGGCGTACGAAATCAATGACCCTGATTTTGTTCCGATTCTGGTGATAGTGCAGGATAGTGCAGAAAAGGCTCCTCGCCGACAACGAGGGCTACGTATGGGACAAGGGCTCCAGTCAACCTATTGCCTCCTATCTGACTGTCCAACTCCCTCGAAGGGGACCACGGGCTCCCCGAGATATCGTGCTGGAGGTTCGATTTGCCAAGGTGAAGCTCAAACCTCCGGATCTCAAATCCGACAAGCCTCCGTTGACCGTCTGGGCCGTTTTGGCTAGAGAAACCTCGCAGAGTGCACAAGGCAAACCGATCCAGTGGAAGCTCATCACCACCTGTGAGGTCAACACAGCCGAGCAGGCCGAAGAACAGGTTGCCGCCTGGTATGCCGGTCGTTGGGGAATTGAAGTCTATCATCGTATCCTCAAGAGCGGATGCAAAATCAAAGAGAGACAACTAGGATACGCAGATCGCATAGAAACCTGTTTGGCAATAGACATGGTAGTAGCCTGGCGAATATTCCACCTCACCATGTTGGGCCGGAAGACTCCCGACCTGCCCTGTACGGTATTCTTCGAGGAGCATGAGTGGAAATCCCTGGTCACGTATTGGAAGAGAGACCCTCTCCCAAAAGAAACGCTCTCGCTACGCGAAGCCACACGCATGGTCGCTCGACTCGGAGGCTTCCTGGGCCGCAAGTGCGACGGAGAGCCGGGAACCAAGCCTCTTTGGCTCGGTCTCCAGCGAATTGACGACCTTGCATCCATGTACAAGTCCATGATACCCTTCATTGTCCCACGTCCCCGTGACCCAACGGTGTCCAGCGATCCAGGATATGGGTAATGCTCAGGGCAGGAGTCTGGGAACGAGAAGGAAGAGGACAAATTCGGCACCTTGTGCGCTTGGGCTTGTAATGTCGGAAAACGCCTTGCGCGGATGGCTTCAATTGAATGCCAATATGTGAACCCATATTGGCGGAGAAAGATCCCCCCGAAGTCCGTGGTAGTGAAGGGCCGCTATTCCTTGACCGAGGCCTTTTTCACTGCGGCAAGGATCTCTCGGCAATAGCCTTCGACGATGATCTTCTCGTGGTCTTGCACCACATCTTCTCGCAAGTGTGCGCAAGGGTTGCGTATCCTTGATATGAGTGCGCCTCGTAGAAGCCATTGGGAACGATCCATTCCGAAGACGGCTTGGAAAGCGTCCCATTCGCTATGAATGATCGTGAAAAGATCGCCGGGATAGGTGAAGTCGAGCAAGTTTGCCGATGCACGGCTCCCGAATGTCTTCTGCTCCTTTTCCTGCATCTGGCGGCATCTATCAAAAATGGTCTCTTTGAGTTTGGGCTTGGCCTTCTCGAGGCCCGACACCCAATTTCTTGGTGCGTACTTTTCGGTAAGCCTTGACTGAATCAGCGCTCGGAGGGCGACCTCTGTTTCTCGGAGCAAAGGCCACAAGTCGCTTTGCCTGGCCATCATCTGAAGAAAGAGGCGAAAGTGCTCGGAAAAGGTACTGTATGGTCCTTCCTTCGTTTGATTGACAAGACCGTACAGCTCAAGATCAACCACGAGCGGACGGGGAATCTCCAGGGACGTGAAAAGTAGCTGCAAGAGGGATTGAAGGCGACCATCCTCCCGCAGCAGTTCGGTGAGGCGGTCGTACTGGTCCAGGAAGGCTCCTTCCAATTCCTGAGCTGCAGAATCGACATCCACCGTCCCAACATCCCTGAAATCGCCTACGAGACGGTAACCAAGCATCTCCAACAACATAGGATGACCGCCGCAATAGTAGCGGATCTTCTCCTTCAAGAGATCGTCCACCGGAAGTCCGACCCCTGAGAGCCTCGCGAAAAACCCTCTCAGGTCTTGGTCGTTGAACATGCCGAGGTAGTGCTTCATAAAGATGCCGTCCAGTGTTGAAATCGCCTGGGATTGCAGCTCAATGTCCCGGATGGTGCGCCTGGAGGTCGTCACCAACGCAAGTCGCCATTCGGGACGGTAGGAGAGTTCGCGAAGACCCTGGAACCCGGATACATCGCTCCTGAAGAGAATCCGCGCGTGATCGAATTCATCGAGAACCAAGATTATCCTAATCCCGGCGTCTCTCACTTTGCGGAAGAAACGTTGAATTCGGCCGAACCCCTCGGTCCAGGACAATTCATCCGCAAGAGCGCGGGTCGCAGCGACGGACATTGGTTCTGACATCCATCCGAGTTCCTCGAATTCGTCGCAGCATTGGGTCACAAGGGAGCGAAAAAACGCGGGAGCGTGGTCGAAAGTGGCAAGGTTGATCCAGATGGGCAAACGTTGCCTGGATACCAGATCCTCCTTTCTTTCCATAATCGCCTTGTACACAAGACTGCTCTTACCAATCCGCGGCTCGCCTATCACCGCGAGGTTTCCCGGTTCCATCGGATGAATAACCCGGTTCTCCACGACGCGCAGGTCGTTGTCACGTCCGATGAACCGGTCACCTCGGACTATTGAGCCATAGTCGACAAAGGGATTGTCCACATAATAATCCATCGGGATCTCCGGGTAATCAGCGGTTCGCCAGGAGCCATTCCCTGAACAGGTCGACCCGTATGGCGAACTCCGCGTTTCGTTCACGTCTAAGTACTTCTCGGTTCACAAGGTCGTTGATAATCCTCTCATACTGCTGAGTACTCTCGCCCGAGGGAGATCCCGCGGCACGAAAGGCGCCTTCCCCCTTCTTTGCAAGGCTGACGAGGACATCGAGCGCGTCTTCTTCGCGTATAGCGTCTTTCGACGTGTCTCCAGAGCTGATGAGATTATCGAACTTGTCGATCCCCAATGAATTTACTCCCCTCACAAGCTCTTCCTTCACATGCTCCACATCTGCGTCGGTGACTAGTTTGGCGCGTTTACGGTTCATGTATTCTACGATGCGGTTGCAGAGGATATGAATGTAGAAAGGACTGCCGGCGGTCAATTCGAGTATCCTGTGGACAGCGCGTTCTCGATACCTGCTTTCGCCCATTCTACCCCCGATCCTAACAGGGTCGACAATCAGCCTCTCCGCGTCTTCCGTCTGTAGATAACTAACGCGCTCATCCTGGAAGATTCCGAACTCGTTGCGGAACTCCTGCTTGAACCGCGGCATGACGTCCTGACCCGCCAATACCACCGAGAAGTAATCCCTCTCCATCAAGGCCTTCCAGCTCTTCATGAAATCGGTGGACAGTTTCCCGGCTACGATCTGCCCATGGATGTAGGAAAATTCATCGATCAAGAGGACCAGATGCACTGCTCTCCCGAAACTCCTAGAAGTAAAGATCCGTTTGCATTTCTTGATCGTATCCGAAAACAGCATGGGCGGGGCATGGTGTGCGAAAAACTCCCCATCCGTGGGCAGACCAAGTTCAGCCATGCGGGTCATGTCGTCCAGCTTGTCTTCGGCCGCGTCCCGCAGGCCAGAAAGAATGCTCCAAAGGAAGCGATAGTACAGCGGAACACTCGAGTCAGCATCGAGCAAGGCCCCGATGTTCCCCATGTCAATCACGATAATCGCAGGGTTGGCCTCCAATCGACGTTTGATATGGAAAAGGATGGACGACTTGCCCGTTCTTTTCTGGCCATAAATCACGAATCTCTTGCCGCCCGAATCGAACCTCTCAATTGCCGTGGTCACATTCCTGATGAGGTCTTCACGCCCAAAGAACATCTCTGGATCCCACACAGGGCCGCCTTCAGCCCACGACGCATAGGGGTTGTCGATTTCCTCGAATTCATCCTGGGAATACAGTCGGATGGAAAAAGACTGAGGCTCGGTGGTGAGAATTTCCTTGGTCCGAGTGGAATAGCGTGCTGAAATGGGTACGGAAAAAGCCTCGGACGCTATGGCCCGATCCGCCAACTTCAGTGGGATTTGGACGGTGCGGGAATCCCCGCCTCGCAGCGACCCGGCAACTTTGACAGAAGGCACGGAGCTTTCAAAGGCCTCAGCATCCCCCCCGTGCGTCAGAAGTTCCAGGGACTCAGCGGGAGCATTACCCGCCGCGTTGGACACCACAACTTGGAGACATATTTCTTTGTCCGCGTTCGGCGCGTACTGGTCGAAACAAGGTCGGAGACCAACTATGGGTTTTGATCTTTCGTAGAGTTCACGAAGTCTTTCCTGAACACGCGCCTGTACGCCCCGCGACACGGGAACAAGGTCCTCAAGAGAAAACCTGGTGGGATCCTTATGAATTTCCGCTATGAGTCTTGACGCGTTTCCCTCGATTTGGATGCAAAGTCTCTCTCTTTCCTCAAAGGTGTCCTGGCGGCACAAATCAACTGCTTCCTGAAATAAATCAGCTAGTTGTCCTAGCCTCACGCGATCCAGTTCATAATACACTCTCTGCCGGAGTTCCCGTATGTTCGCCATGGTGTTTTCCAGCCAAGCCTCTTCAAGCTGCACCCTGCGAAATGGGGCGCACAATCCGGACCATGCCCGCATTTCATCCAAGCGTCTCAGGCGAAGTTGATCCCAAAGTCCGAGAAACACTGATCGGTCGGTTTCTAGACCGGGCTTGGAGCCCAGTTGTAAAGAAAGATATCCGATCGCAATATCACGCAGACCCTCTTTCTCCCAGAGTCTGGAGAGGATGGTTCTGGCGGCGTAATCGCTGCGCGCGCTCAGATGGAGGATCGCATCGAGAACCTTGTTCGGATCAGGGTGACACGTGAGAACAGTCTCAACGGTCTCATCGATTGAGCGAATCTCTGGCGGCAACGGGATATCATCTCTCCCCAGATACGAAAAGAGAAATCTTACGATGGCACTTGCAGCATCCTGTTCCACGCGAGTGCGGACAATCCCGTCAAACAAAGCGAGAGCTTCCGAGTAAGAATCCCGTGCAACGTCCAGGTGCCGCCCCTCAAGGATCACAGAGTCCCCCTTGGACCCAAAGCATCGGCACAGATAACGGTAGAATTCGTTGCGGTCTTCTTGCAGGATGAAGGCCACCTTGGCCGCTGAGAGGTAATAACCGGCTCTCTCGTCCGCCCGCCTCGTTCCGAGTTTTGCGGCAATATCCACCAAGGTTTTCACGTCCTGAGGATGGAATTCGCGGCGCTGCACCTTTTCGGGTGCGACTCCTTGGAATTCACACTCGTCAAGGAAGAACTGAGCAAACCTACTGATTTCCCCCATGAAAAAGTCGGTAAGACCGCTGTCAGAGACTATCTTGTCTACTTCCTCGGAACTTCCTGTCGTTCGTGCCGCGGAAATCGCCGTGAGGAGTTCTTGAGCCTTGGTGTCTTCCGGAGCGTCTAGAATGACTTTCTTGAGAATTCGCTCCGCTTCGTCAAATGCGCCTCTTTTGAAACGGCAGAACGCAAGATTTCTGAGGGCCGTCCGGTCATTCCTTCGAAGCCGCAAGACGGTTTCCCACCGGTTGATTGCTTGTTCATAGCGTTCAGTCTTTTGCCAACACAAGGCTATTTGCCACAGAATTTGAGCTCTCTCTACCGTCCTCGAGGTATGCAGCCTGGTCTCAAGTAGTTTAATCGCCTCCTGGTACCTGCCCGCTGCCGGCAAAAAAGTAACAAGGATGTTGTCCACCGAGCGTTGATCGACGATCAACTTTCGATTTTCATACAAGAAATCCACCGCGTCGGAATGGCGACCTTGTTGAGCATAAAGACTCGCAAGATCTTTAATGGCGCTTTCCCTATGGTCATCTTCTCTGATGGCATTTTTATAGAATTCTTCGGCCCTTTCAAAATCCTTTTCCATATGTGCGCGTTTAGCCCTGTTGTACGCCGACGTTGACTGCCCGCCACTGATGCCTTCCCTGGGTAAAGGTTTGTTCCTCCAAGGGTCACGGTCCCATTTAGGAGACCTAATGGCCTTCTCCAAGTCCTTGATTGTCCTTTCCTTATTCCGTTTGGAAGGATTCTCACCGCTTTCTTGAACCTTGTCTCCATCCTGAAGTTGCACCGCCTTTTGAACGCATTCCAAATTAGCGAATGCCTTTGACACCTCGACCGATGGTTCGCTGTCCAAATGAGACAATCCATCAGAACACAGGGGCACAATGGGGAAGCCCGACATACTGCGAGCGACAAGTTCCGTGGCTTCCGCCTGCTTTCCTCCCTCACAAAGTAGGTGAACCAATGTTTCTAGTTCCAGGGCCCCGATGTCTTCCGGGTGTTTCTCTTCCATCAACCGCTTTATTCTATTTCCAAGAGGCGCGTAATAGCTGAACTTTGCGGCAAGTCCGGCAAAAACGAAAAAAGCCGTCTCAGGTACTGGGGTGCCCGCGACTTCCAGGAATTTGCCCAGGCTATAGCAGGCCAAAGGTTCCTGATCTGCCTGAAGGGCGAGGGCCGCCACGTTGTACCAGTCTTCAGGACGCCCGGATACTTGAGCAGTTTTCGTATATGATTCCAAGGCCTTCTTGACATTGCCGAAAAGATGCTCGCAGTATCCAAGCAAGCGAAGTACGGGAACGGATTCGGGCATGATTC
>CAYZET010000252.1:0-8097 GCA_964477215.1 uncultured Syntrophaceae bacterium
CTCTCCAGTCAGAAAACCGCTTGTCCTTGGTTCTGCCCCAGCAACATGATCTGTATGAGGTTTTCTCTTGGGTCCCTACGGAACCATCTCTCTCCGTCGAACCGTTGACGACATTCAGGAGGTCAGTTATAAACAGGACATGGGCGATTCGGAATTACCCAAGGAGTTTCCTCTTGATCGTTCCGATATCCGGGTTGGCTCAGGATCGCTGGGGCACCACTCCGCGTCCAACATCTCAACCAATCCTTGAGGAATCGCTCAGCACTAGCTGTTGGCCTCATGGTGCCAGCCGGAGCGGCTGTCCATCGCGTGTCCGACGAAACGGAAACGGGAATGACTGTGTCAGTTCATCATCCAGTGGTCATCATAGGTGGGGGAGTAGCGGGCTTACAGGTGGCGAACCTGCTCTCCGATAACGGATTCTCGTCCATCATCGTGGAAAGGGCCCAGCGCTTGGGAGGACACGTTCGAGACTGGGCATGCATGGCAACCGATCAATGCCTGAGATGCTACTGCTGCTCGGTAGACGATTTGATTGAACGAGCGCAAACTAGTCCCCGAATCACGGTTCTCGGGGAATGGGAGCTCGTCGCATTTCTCAATTCCCAGGAGAATAACAGGAGAATAGAACTGAAGTCTCTCTCGTCCGGAGACTACAAGACATTGGACTGTAGTGCAGTGGTATTGGCTGCGGGGTTCGAGCCATACGATGCTGCGGAGAAGGGATTCTTGGGCTATGGTCGTATTCCCGGGGTTCTCACGCTGCAGGACATGGACGATCTCCTCCGGAACGATGCGGTGGCCCAGCTACCAGTTGGGGGATCGGATCCTCGAAGATTGGCGTTCTTCCAGTGCGTGGGCTCCCGCGACTCCTCCATCGGCCGCAACTACTGTTCCCAATACTGCTGCAAGGCAGCGGTGAGAACAGGTCTGAAGCTCCTTGATCTGCATCCGGACTGGGAGATTACCGTTTTCTACATTGATCTTCAGATTACAGGCAAATATGCAGGGAAGCTCCTCTCGGAGGCCAAGCGCCGCAACATGAGACTTATCCAGGGAGTCCCAGGAGAGATTCAGCCTGGCCCGGATAACACCGTCGAAATTGTCCGTCAAGAGAAGGGGACAAGCGTCAGGGAGCAGTATCATGGGATAGTCCTCTCTATCGGTCAGGGACCTCCCGCTTCTGCGAGCCCCCTTGCCTCGATCATGGGTATTCAAAGCGACGAATTTGGCTTTCTCGCAGGGAGAAACGTGCTTGATTCGAGCCGCACGTCAGTTCCAGGCGTGTATGTAGCAGGAGCCTGCGCGGGCCCAAGAGACATCGAGCAAACACTCACGCACGCGGAGCAGACAGTCGCTGCAGTCATAGCCGATCTGTTGACTTAGTGACATTACGCGGTAGGAGAGGCTGTTCTCGATCTCCTTTGGCCGTCACCTGCTCATTCACGGGAGACAAGAGTTAGTATGGTGGATAAAGAGGTGAAAATCATCGAAGACCGGAAAGGACTTCACCTTCCTCCAGCCCTGGTTATAGGGGCCGGTCCTTCGGGCTTTCTGGCAGCGAGTGCTCTGAGAAGTATCGGCGTGTCCGTCGTTCTCGTAAGAGAGGGCGCGAATACACCGGTTATGCGCCGCACTGCTCCCGGGATTGATGCTCTGAGGTACCTCCGCAATCTTGAGGCGGAATTCGAGGAAGGCGAAGGAGTGGAATTGGTGGGCACGCTCCGCGTGCAGCGCGTCGACAACGGATTTCTCGTACGTGGATTGGGAGCAGGTCCGCAGCGCTTCGGGTGCATCGTGCTTGCCCCCAGCATGTCGGGGACACCGGTACCTTCCGGGCTCCCATCAGAGGTGGAGGCACTTGCAGAGAATTTTCAACCGACATCGAGCGAAGTTGTCGCGTTTCTCCTCGACTACGGCCTGCCGTCCAATCAAGCAGCCGGAATGGCTGCTATTGCTGCCGCTGCTGAGCTGAGGAACGCGGGCGGAACATCCTTTGTGCTCATGAGGAATGCGCCTGTCCGGCACCTCTTTGGCGAGACCCTGTACGAGGGGGCAAAGCGGGCGGGCGTGCTATTCTTCAGGTTTGACGACGACCTTCCCCTCGTTGAAGTCGTTCCTGTATCCAGCCCCGATGAGCCGAAGTTCCGTATTACCGTTCCGGACCTAGTTGACGCCGGCCAGCTTACGGTTCTCAAGTGCCACAGGGTAATTGTCCCTCCAGGCCCCACTCCGTCATCCGTCCCCTCTTACGCAGTAGACATCACAGCCGGAGACGTGGATGCAGAAGGGTTTATCCTCTCTTCTAGCACTCACTGCCATTCGGGACGCTCGTTTGCCGAGGGCATCTTCGCTGTAGGCGAAATCACGGGGAACATTGATCTCGTGGACGTTGCAGCTCAGGCTTCCGCGGTTGCAGCACGGGCGCGAGCATGGCTGATGAATCTCCCCGATTCCGCCGCAAAAGGAGCAAAGGTCATCGTGAGTGATGAGTGTTGTCGTTGCCTCACCTGTTTCCGCGTGTGCCCACATGCTGCCATCTCTTACGAGGGAGCCTCCGCCAGATCAGCAATACAAGCCTCTCCCGCAGCGTGTCACGAATGCGGAGTGTGCGTATCCGAGTGCCCGCGCACAGCCCTTGCGCTGGCGTCTTTTCCCGATCACGCAATTTCTTCATTTCTTGGAGAAGTCGCCAAGATGGCAGACCGTGCCCCCCTGGTGATCTACGGCTGCCAGCGTTCGGCTGCACGAGCGGTATCCCAGGTCCCGCTTCCGGAAGGAGTGTTGTTTTTCTCCGTTCCCTGTGCCGGCTGGGTTTCCGAGTCCCTCTTGTGGGCCACCCTTGCTTCTGGAGCCGCGGGACTTCTTGTGGCGGGGTGCCACCACGGTAACTGTGCCTCGAAGGACGGCACCGACTGGGCAGCAGCCCGAGTGAAGAACGCTCTCAGCGCGCTGGATATGGGCAACTTCCCCATTCGATATACTACGGTAGCCGCGACTGAAGGTCCCAGGTTCCAGAAGGTCATCCAGGAGTTTTGCACCCAAGCCCACAATCCTGCTGATGAGGAAATCCTGACAGCCTGAGTGGAAGGTCTCTTCCAAGTAGCTGTCATGGCGATCAGGGGTCAAGAAGAAGAGGGCGGTATCAGCGTGGCGAGGCAGAGAGAAGCCCTTCAAACGCTCGTTCTGCCCATTCCGAGCGAGTATGCCATCGCTTTTCCGTGTGGTCATGCCGTCTGTCTCCGAAATAAGACAGCTCTTCCGGGAATACGGTCTTGCTCCCAAGAAGTGGATGGGGCAGAACCTTCTCGTGGACCCACGCTATCTCACGCGAATCGGGGAGACAGCCCGTATTGAGGAGGGTGAGCCCCTTGTAGAAATAGGAGCCGGCCTCGGATTCCTCACCGAAGAGCTCCGTGGACGGGGTGCGAAAATCTATGCTCTCGAGATAGATTCGGGTTTCTTTCGCGTTTTGCAGGAGAGATTCTCCGGATCGCCTTTCGTCGAGCTCATACATGCAGACGCCCTCAAATACGATTTCCACAGCCTCAGAGACAGAATTGGCAAGCTGCGAGTTGTGGCTAATCTGCCCTACAACATATCGAGCCGCCTGCTATTCACTTTTTTTCGGAACAGCGCAGACTTCAGCTCTCTTCACATTCTCCTGCAGAAGGAAGTGGCTCACCGACTCCTCGCGGAACCGGGAAGCAAGGAATATGGTGTCCTGACGGTGGTCCTTGCAGCGAAGGCAACGGCGGACATCCTCTTCGACATACCACCGAGAGCGTTCTTTCCCGTGCCTGAGATAACTTCTTCTCTCGTGCGGGTGACATTCCCTGATCCTCCCCCCCTGCACGTGACCGACGCGGCGCTATTTGAACGACTCGTCAAGATCTCATTTGCAGGTCGTCGCAAGACTCTGAGGAACAACTTGAGGGCATTTTCCTTCACGATAGGGACGGATTCGGTGAACCGAGCTGCGGAGGAGTCGGCAATAGATCTTTCGAGGAGGGGGGAAACCCTGTCTCCGGAAGAATTCGTCCGCTTCGCTGAAGCGATCCACCGCCGGGCAGCGTCGTTGCCACACCCTGCTGAAATTGAATGAACCCGATCTCCGCGAGTCGGAGGGTTGACCGACTATGCGGCCACGCATTGAATATGCGTGGCATTCATTGCGGTTGAAAGCCAATAGGCCTTGGGTCGAGATGTGGTCATAATAGAGGCTGAGATTTCCCATCCGTGCCTGGAGAGCTCTTGGCTTATGGCCAACACGATAGCGGAGCGCAGCCGTTCTTTTCACGCTGTCGTTAATAACTCCGTTTGCTAATGAGGTTCCGCCCTGTTCTTAATGTGCTCCACTGTAGCTGTTAATTTCGGGGTCCCCTTGATACAGACGCTCAATCCGACACACATGGGGGCGCGTGATTGTTCAAATGGGCCTGGCGCAGACTGAAACACGTGTAAGAGAACCCTCTCCAGGAAGATGAACGTCACACGTGTCGGTTGTCCTGTTCCACTCCTTCGCTTGCACAATTCGACGTCCGTGTTAAAATTCTTTCATTATCAGCAGAACGGTCAGCTTCGAAGTATGGAAACACATTTAACCGCGGAACAGATACAGATGATCCTGGATAGCGTAGCGGACGGGGTCTTCACTGTGGATGAGGACTTCGTGATCACCTCGTTCAATAGGGCCGCTCAGGAGATTACCGGAGTCCCTGTAGACGAGGCCATAGGTCGTCCGTGCTGCGAGGTGTTCCGGGCGGAAATATGCGAGGGGGAGTGTGCGCTCAAGCAGAGTGTTCGTACGGGCAAACCGGTTGTCAATCAAGCGATCTACGTTGTTCGCGCCGATGGAGCACGCGTTCCCATAAGCATAAGCACATCGATGTTGAAAGATAAGACGGGGAAGCTTGTGGGAGGCGTGGAGACCTTCCGCGATCTGACTGTGGTGGAGACGCTTCGGAAAGAAGTCCAAAAGGCGTTCACGTTCGAAGACATGCTGTCAAAAAACCAGCGCATGCAAGAGATATTCGCCATTCTGCCCGACGTGGCGATGAGCGACAGCACCATCCTCTTGGAGGGCGAGAGTGGAACGGGAAAGGAGTTGCTCGCCAAAGCGATCCACAATCTCTCCGGGAGGGCAGCCAACCCTCTCATCACAGTGAACTGCGGAGCCATACCCGACACTCTCCTCGAATCGGAATTGTTTGGATACAAAGCTGGCGCGTTCACGGACGCGAAGCGGGACAAGCCCGGCCGTTTTGCGCAAGCGGCCGGCGGCACCATATTTCTGGATGAAATCGGTGACGTTACCCCTGCGCTGCAGGTGCGGTTGCTGAGAGTTCTTCAGGAGAAGACCTTCGAGTTGCTGGGGGGAACCCAAACCGTTCGAGCGGATGTCAGAGTTTTGGCCGCTACCAATAAGGACTTGAAGCAGCTCGTGGAAGCAGGCCTTTTTCGAGAAGATCTTTACTACCGGATACGAGTTTTCAAGCTCTCCCTCCCTCCACTACGAGAGCGTATGGAAGACGTCCCCCTGCTGGCACAACATTTCATCATTCGGCTGAGCCGAATCAAGGGCAAAGACATTACCGGTCTTACCAGCGAAGCCCTTTCCGCGTTCATGGCCTATGATTGGCCGGGCAACATCCGGGAGCTGGAAAACACAATCGAGCATGCATTTATTCTGTGTCGCGGGGGTCTGATCGACATCCCACACTTGCCTGAGCCCCTCAAGGCAGGCAGCAGTCTCGATGTCTCCCAACAGGGGGGAACGTTGGCAGGGATCGAAGCGCGCATTATCATGGAAACTCTGGCGCGAAATGAAGGAAAGAAGCTGGCCACAGCGAGGGAGCTCGGCATTAACAAGACAACTCTTTGGCGCAAGCTGAAGCGGCTTGGGCTCAACCCGTGAGCCGCCTGAAGTCAAAAAAAAAGTGATTGCAATTGTTGTCCTTAGCGGCAATAATCGGGCGGTGGACTTGCGAAAATGACCATGTCCCAGAGCGGCTTAATTGCTGAACGGTTGCGGCCGGCATTCATGTTCCCCCCAGAGGAGTGGACGCTGAATGTTCTCGAGGTATAGGATGAATCGGTTTCGAGCAACATTGCTATTTCTGGCATTGATGTTGTTGTCCTCGGTGCTGATATGTTGCAGTGGTTCCGGGCAGAAAGAAGCCGGTCCACCTCCCCCGCCAGGGAATCTTCGTGTAGAGTTGGTTGCCGAGGGGGCACAGGTGTCGTGGGACCGTTTGCCAGGGGTTTCCCATTATACGATCTTCTGGGGACCGGATCGAAGACAGTATCGTAGAATGGCAGATGTACGGTCAGAGTCGGTAGTCGTTTCGGGCTTGGATGCTGGAAGGCTGTATTTCTTTGCCGTTTCAGCCTGGAACACATCAGGAGAAAGCGACTTTTCACGGGAAGAAGCTATGGTGTACGACGAGGACCCCAGCAGGGCCACCGAACACTTGGCCAGAGGAAACGACCTTATGAGACAAGGGTATTTCTCGGAGGCCAACGCGTACATATCCGCCGCGATCAAGCTGGACCCCCGCTTGGCCGACGCCTATAGACTTCGGGCAACGATACATGAGCAGATGAACAAGCCGGATCTAGCTCGCCAGGACTATGCCATGGCCCAAAAGCTGTTTGGGGGTGGCTTCCTCCCAGAGGGCAAATCGACGAACTGACCCTCCGGGCTCAATGATTCCGAATATTGCACTCCTGTGTCGGCCGGGCACCGGCACCATCAAACCAATCTCAACGAGAAGCAGCATGTCGTTTCCTACCGTTTTTTCCGTGGTGCCTGATTCGAAATCTGATTCCTTTCGTGCCAGGCCGCCGGACGTCTGGCTCTATTTGTGATTCCCTCCGGAACATGCAAGAAATCACATGAGAGGTAAAGAGTCTTGTCGACATGGGCCTTGTGGGCTGCTTTGGTTTTTGTTTCTGTAGTAATCATAGAGCTGATCCGTATGAACCTTCTCCTCATCAGGTCGTTGGGACACGAGCCGGAACTGGAGCCGGCAGGACAGGCCTGCGATCCGGAGACAGTCCCTCTCGTATCTGTCATCATTCCGGCCAAAGACGAAGAAGATCATATCGAAAGCGCGCTGCGGTCCGTACAAGACAGCGAGTACCCAAACATCGAGATCATAATCGTTAACGACAGAAGCTCGGACCGCACTCCGGAGATAATCGAAGGGATAGCCCGGGAGGATCCGCGTGTCAGGTACCTCTCCGTGACCCACTTGCCTGCTGGATGGACAGGAAAGACCCATGCATTGTTTGCAGGAGCGCGGCTCGCCTCAGGGGATCTGTTTCTGTTTTCCGATGCGGATACGGACCTGGATCCGACAGCCATATGCCACGCGGTAAACCACCTGATCCGGAACAAGCTCCATATGCTCAGCCTCTACCCCCAATTCAAGGAGCGGCGATTCAGTGAAAACGCTGTCTATCCTCACCTTGCCCTGGGCTTGTCCTCGGTTTATCCGCCAAGAGTAGTCAACGACCCCGGGAAGCCAGGGGCCCTTGCGTCTGGATGCTTCATTCTTATCACCAAAGAAGCGTACGAACGCGTAGGAACATGGGAGAACTTCAGGGCAGAGATTACCGAGGATATCGCCCTGAGCAAATCGGTCAAAGCCAAGGGCTTGAACCTCCACGTGACGCGCGCCCGCCACCTTGTGAGGACGGTGCCCTTCTCAGGCCTTTCCGAAGTCTGCCGCTTCTGGAAGCGGACATTCTACGGAGGACTCGAGCGGAGAATCGCCCTCATCTTCAGGCTGTTCACCAACTACGTAGCTCTCACATTTCTCTTTGCGGTGAACATCTTCGCAGCGCTCTTACTGTTCACGGGCTCCCAGACGTGGCCTCTCGTAGCTCTCACTGCCCTTTCTACCGCGGCCTCAGTCATGGTCATGATTCCCTACGGATTCGTTGTTCGGGATGAAGGGGGAAGCTGTTGGTATGGTTTATCAGCTCCCATAGGGATAGCCATCAGTGTATGGGTCGCAGCGACCGCGCTGTTCGCAGTCATTTCCCGCCGCGGCATAGACTGGCGGGGTTCCACCTATACGTGACGCGTAC
>CAYZET010000253.1:0-8070 GCA_964477215.1 uncultured Syntrophaceae bacterium
GCCGCGGGATAGGCGACGGAAAAAATGATGCCCTCCGGTCTCGTAAGCGCGATCAGGCCGGCTGTGAGGCCAGCCATGCCCGCATTGAGGGCCCTATTCTCCGAAGCTGCCGCGATATTCACGGATTGAAGCATCAGGAGACAGAGAAGGGCCACAAAGAGGGGGTTTTCAAGTCCGGACACGTTCCAGACAACGAAGGACGTGTTCAGTGCAAGCGCGGTCAGGACGAAGAACGTGAGCAACCTGAAACTTGCAGGTCGTGCCATCTTGATGACGCTGGCGATAAGAGCGAATGAGATGACAACAAGGATCAAGCTCAGGATTTTCGGGACGATGACCGGATGGAACGCGCCGGAAACAAAAAAAGGAACAAAAAGAAGAACCCACGTGAAGTTGGAGTAACCCTCGACAGGAGGCGATCCTGGTTGCGGCACCAGCCCATGACCCAGGGCAAGGTTTCGTGCATAGCTGAAAGAGATGCCCGCATCGTCGACTATCCAGTCGGAGAACATCAGGCTGTGCAACACGAACAGTACCGCAGGTACGGCAACTACCAGCGCGTTCAACACGACCGCAACGCGACTGGACTCGTTTGCACTTTCGGCATCAGCATGGGTGGTTCCGTTGGCTTCCATCTAGGATCCCACATATCACAGAGAATGTCCGACGTTCATCTTGGCAAGCGATGCGGTCCTCGAAAGCCCCGACTCAGACAAAATAGCTGCCGGCATCTTCTTCGCTGCAGGGGTTCAGAGAAGATCTGTAGCGGGACTTCAGCCCTCTGACGCCGTCCAAGGCCTCTTTCACACGGGAAGTGGATAGCTGACCTGCTCGCAGGGCTTCGAAGACCGCCGAGCGACCGGCGAAAGCCTTTTCAACGGTTCGGCAGATGAGAAGTATGTCCGCTCCCGCGCCGAGGGCGCGAACCGCGGATTCCTCCACTGTGTACCGGGCCGCCACTGCGCCCATATCAAGATCGTCAGTTATGACCACACCTCGATACTGCATGTCGCGTCGCAGCAGATTCCCGATAAGGCTCCGCGACATGGTGGCCGGCCATGCAGCGTCCAAATCGCTATAGAGAACGTGCGCGGTCATTACCATTTCTACGTGCAGGTCTGTCGCAGCCCGGAAGGGCTTCACGTCCCTCTGCATGATTGTGTCCGACGGCCTCGTGTCGATCGGCAATTCAACATGAGAGTCGACCGTGGTTCCCCCATGGCCGGGAAAATGCTTAGCGCAAGGGATAACCCCCGAAGCCCTAGTCGCTTCAATCACTGTCCTGCCCAACCGAGCGACTAAATCGGGATCGGACCCGAAGGATCGATCCCCTATGACTGAGCGCTCAGGGGTGTCCTCTGAAGAAAGCACGTCCAGCACGGGAACGAAGTTCACGTTGAATCCAAGCAGCTTCAGTTCTCTCGCAGTTGTATGAGCGCATTTGCGAACCGCTCCCTCAGGATCGTGTGACCGGGCCATGTCCAGGGCAGGCGGGAACTGGGAAAAGGGCTCCGTCAGACGGCAGACCCGACCACCCTCTTGATCTACGCCCATGAGCAGCCCGCTCGACAACCTCTCTTGCGCATGCTTCTGAATACGATGGTTGAGCCGGGCTACCTGGGCCGTCCCTTCAATGTTCCGAGAGAAGAGAATGACCCCACACGGGTTCAAATCATCCAGGAGATCACGAATCTCTCCCGTAAAGTCTTGGCCGTGGAATCCGACCATGAACAAATTGCCCAACTCGCGGAGATCCATATGATCCGACATGCCTACTGCTGCCCCAGAATATTCTACGCGACTTTCCCGTAGCGCCGGCGTCTCACCGGCAATCTTGTCTTGGACCTGCTTTCAGACAAGGGCGGGTTTGAAACCGCCCCTTTCGACACAAAGCTCCATGCTTGGCACACAAACGCTCTCAAGGGCATCCCACGTCCGCTACTCCGGCTTGCGGTAGTACCGGAGGACTAGAAGTAACTGTGAAGCCCAGGCAGATAGTTCACCCCGAAGTAAGTGAACAACACCGCGCCGAAACCGACCACGGAAAGGGCAGCCGTCCTCCTGCCTTTCCAGTTTCTGGCCAGCCGGGCATGAAGAAACATTGAATACACCATCCAGGTAATCAACGACCAGGTTTCTTTTGGATCCCAGGACCAGTAGCTTCCCCATGCGTAATCCGCCCATGCTGCGCCGGTGATGATACCGATTGTGAGCATGGGGTATCCGGCGAGGATTGACTTGTACACGATCTCGTCGAGCAGGCGTTGGTTGGGAAGGTATGGGTCCAAAGCATTAAAGCTTCTGCTGAGCAAATACAGGCACGCAGCGACAAAAGATACGGCAAAACCGGCATACCCGAGGAAACAGGTGACCACGTGGGCAACAAGCCAGTTTGACTGGAGCGCGGGAATGAGCGGCTTGATGGTGGGATCCAAGAGAGAAGTGGACGCCAGAGCGATGAAAGCCACAGGGAGACCTATCAGCACCACGATGTCCGTTCGGAACCTCATTCTCACCAAAATGAGCCCGAGGCCGATACACCAGGAAAAGAACACGAGGGATTCATATAAATTCGAGAGAGGTGCGCGGCCGATTCCCATTTGGTACGATTCCACCCAACGCAATCCTATGGCAAAGGTGTGGACGCACCATATGATAATGAGTAGGCCCAGAGCTCCCGAACGAAACCGGGACTCCTGCTCGGTCGATATGCAGGCGAGCAAGTATACCACTGCGCAAATGAGATACGAAAAGGTCACGTAGGTAATAAGTTCAATGCTCGTCATGGGTTGTTCCTGAAAACCAAGGTAATGACATACCTCCTGAAGGGAGGACTCTTAAGCACCGCTGGAGGACTTTCCCAAGCTCTCACGTATGGTGGCTTCCACCCGCTCTCGAAACTGGGCCCTGTCTTTGCGACTGCGGCCGTGGACTTGTATTTTCGTTCGACCGTCTCCCTGAGTCAACCGAATGGACACAGCCGAAAGATTGGTAAAGAGAATGATGGCGAAGCCCGCTATGAGCAAGCCACATCCAGTCCAGACAAAGACCGTTCCCGGGTCGTATCCGATCTGGAGTCCGGTGGCGTACAGGGGCTCATACCCGAGGAAACGGATCTTAGCATCTTCCACTTTCGTGGGGTCCGAGTCGTTCCGAAACACCTTCACAACCCGATCCTGCTTCCCTGCCCGCTCCACATCGATTTCTACTCCCGCTCCTCGGGAGGTGGTTCCCGGGTCCAGGCTTGCCAGCTTGATTCGGAGCTCGCCTCCAGGCAAAGGAATGGACTCACCAGGCCGAATGTTGACCTCCTCTTCCGTCCCATCAGCACCTCTGACGCTCAACCGAACATGCTTGACACCAACGACTTGGTAGTTTGCCTGATAGAGCGAGATGCCTTCAAAGGTCATCGGTTGGTTCACGCGGATAGGACCCTTGAGCTGCTCCTTGCCATCCTTCAAGATCACTACGTCGCTGCGGTATTCTTTGGGCTGCCCCGACGCGTATCTCCTCAAGGTGAAGGAGTCTATGGCAATGTCAAACGGCAGAGTTGCAATGGTTCCCGACGGATAGAGCACGAATCGGTTTCCGACTTCCCCTTCCCTGAGCTGAATGTTTCCCTTGAAGCCGTATAGCAGACCGATTAGTCCCCCTATGAGGATGACGATGATGGCAATGTGGATGAGGGGAAAGCCGAGAAGGAATATCCGCTGCTTAACCCATACGAGCTGCGTGACTTCTTCACCTTCGACAATGGTGGGATTCTTGTTCATCAGCTTGCTCACGGACTCCGTGAGCATTGCTTTCACCTCATGGATAGGGCGTGAATCGGACCGACGAAAGCTCAGAGAGCCTTTGTCAGCCGCACCCCTCCATTCCTTCGGAATCTTCGGGAGTCTCTGGAGAAGACATCCTAAGAGGTTGGATGTGAGCAACAAGAGCAGCACAATGAACCACCAGCTCCGGTACAGATTGTGCAAATCCAGAATCACGACAATGCGAAAATAAAATGGCGAAGCCGTGCGCCTCAGCTCTTCGAGATTGATGTTCTGCGGTATGATCGTTCCCAGGATGGAAGCGACAGCCAGACAGCACAGGATGACTATGGTTGTCCTCACGGACGTGAAAAATGACGCTATGTCGGACAGCACTGACTGTTCCTTGCGTGAGCCCTCGTCTTTGATTCTTGAATCCACCATCGATCCGTCCAGTATAGGGCCTTTCGGACAATTCACACGCCTCCTCCGAAAAAGCCCGCGTCGAAAGCCTGCCCGCCGGTCTGACGATCTTCATTTCGCAGCAGTGCATGAAGAAAGCAGTTTATACTTCTTCCCTCAGGAATTCAACGACCACCCTGCCAGGGCCTGCTTCCGCTTGAGAAGGGGTGTGAGCAGCCATGGGAACCTCCTCGTGCGAAAGGGAGACGGAAGAGTCATTTTTTGGATAATGCGGGTCAGTTGTTGGGATTGGTAGGGTGCAGCGATTCTACGCGTCCGAATTCGCTACCCTGTAATCCGTTATGAATTCCGCAACATAGGCTGCGACAAACTCGGAGATCCTTACAGGAAGCTCTTCCGCTGCAGTAAAGCCGATTGATCCCATTTCCCAGGTAGCAGAGCTCGTCATGATTGCGGGCTGGCGTCTAAGCGACACCTCTTGCTTCAACTGCACGTCAATCGAAAAGAAATAGCTGGTTACCACCTTCATCGTGTTGATGCTGACGTACAACCAGGGGCGTCCGGTGGAGGTACGCCACCGTTCGTGGGGCATTGCGTAGATGCCAGCCCCTTCCAACTGCTCCTCCACGCTCGCCTGAAGCTGTGCTGCACTGAGTCCGTCCGCTTCGGCGTCCTCTTTAATGTTCTCTACGATTACCAGTACGCCGGCCAGTCCCCGGAGTGTCTCCCTGGTGTAGTCTCTTAGGCTCATGGGTAAGCTCCGGGTAGTTCCCTCTTGCGGGGTGAGGGTGGAAAAAACGAGGCCCGGGAGACCAGACCCGGGCCTCGTACGTTCAGGATCGTTGCGACCTTAACATCGGGATGCGTGCGTATACTCGCCAAATACCCCCCGCAGCACATCGCAGATTTCTCCCAGGGTAGCCCGCTTCTTCACCGCATCGAGGATGGGGGGGACGAGATTGTCAGTGCCCAGAGCCGCCGTTTGCAATGCCTCCAACGACGATTGCACGCTATGAGAATCACGTTCAGATCTAATCTGGGCCAATTTGCGCATTTGTGTCTCGCGCACAGCCGGATCCACACGCAACAGGTTGGAAGGAAGATCTTCCCTCACCTGAAAGCGGTTCACTCCCACAATGACCTGCTCATTCGATTCCACGGCCTTTTGGAAACGGTACGCCGAATCTTGGATCTCTTGCTCCACATACCCGCACTCTACCGCCTTAACAGCGCCTCCCATCTCGTCGATCTTCCTGATATATTCAGAAGCTTGACGTTCGATCTCGCTTGTGAGCGCCTCCACATAATAGGAGCCTGCCAGAGGATCCACGGTGTCGGCCGCGCCCGTTTCGTAGGCGATGATCTGCTGAGTACGCAGGGCTATCTGGACTGATTGTTCAGAGGGGAGCGCCAGAGCTTCGTCCCGGGAATTCGTGTGCAGAGACTGGGTCCCTCCGAGCACTGCAGCGAGGGCCTGGAACGCAACGCGTACCACATTGTTGTCCGGCTGCTGGGCAGTCAGAGTGCATCCTGCAGTCTGAGTATGGAACCGGAGCATCATGGCTCGCGGATTCTTTGCCCCGAACCGCTCCTTCATGATTCTAGCCCACAGGCGCCGCGCGGCGCGGAACTTGGCCACTTCCTCGAGAAAGTCCTGATGTGAATTGAAGAAAAAGCTCAGGCGCTCTCCAAAACTGTCTACGTCGAGTCCCGCTTCAACGGCTGCCTGGACGTACGCTATGCCGTTGGCAAGCGTGAAAGCCACTTCCTGCACTGCGGTCGACCCTGCCTCACGAATATGATAACCGCTTATGCTTATGGTGTTCCACTGGGGAACGTGCTGATTGCAGAACGCGAATATGTCCGTAATGATCCTCATGGAAGGGGCGGGCGGGAAGATGTACGTTCCTCTGGCAGGATACTCCTTGAGGATGTCGTTCTGGATTGTTCCCCGGAGCTTCGATACATCGGCCCCCTCCTCCTCTGCCACAGCTAGGTACATTGCCAGCAAGATCGCCGCAGGGGAGTTGATGGTCATGGATGTGCTCACAGAGGCCAGGTCGATCCCGTCGAAGAGCATCTTGAGGTCCTCCACCGTGTCGATGGCAACCCCCACTTTTCCCACTTCGCCCGCGGCAAGCTCGTGATCGGAGTCGTAGCCGATCTGGGTCGGAAGGTCGAAGGCGACCGAGAGGCCCGTTTGGCCCTGCTCTATGAGGTACTTGAATCTCTTATTGGTCTCTTCTGCACTGCCGAATCCGGCGTATTGGCGCATGGTCCAAAGCCGGCCGCGATACATGGTAGGCTGTACGCCACGTGTAAAGGGATAAGAGCCTGGAATACCGAGGTCGCGCTCGACGTCGAAATCATCGGTATCCCAGGGCCAGTACACGCGACGAATCGGGATTTCCGAGACGGTCTTGAACTCTTTCTTTCTTTCGGGGCGCTTTCCCAGTTTTTCGTTAACGCCTTCCTCCCACTTTTTCACCTTGTCTCTGAACTGGTCCGACACTGCCCACCTCCCAGGAATACTTGAAGTGCCTGCCTCTGCCGGAGGATAGCGTGCACGCCCCATCGCGGCCTGTCTAAGTCTTTATTCTCGCTTCTCTTTTTCCTTCCGCATCCGCGCCACTTTGCACGAAATGCCCAATCCTTTCATGCCGGTCTCGAAGCACCCACTGCACGAAATACACGCGGCCCTCGCAGTGTCCCCCGATTTCCATCTGTTCATCAGGTGGGGCTCTCGAATGAACGGACGACACATGGCAACGTAGTCCGCCTTCCCATCGGCAAGGATGTCGTTCACCGTGTTCCAGGAACGAATGCCCCCGACGGTGATGACTGGTACGCGGACCGCCTGTTTGATCAGGATGGCAAGATCGAGCAGGTATGCTTCGTCTTCTTCCTTGACGATGCCGGTTCTCGAGGGTGACTTGTCCTTGGGAGCTCGTGCGCTCCCCGCGCTGACCTCGATGGCATCGATTCCGTCATTTGCCAGACGCTTTGCAATCTCAACAGCTTGATCCGGGACAATTCCTCCATCGAGGTAGTCGTGACCATTGAGCTTTATGAGGATCGGGAAATCGTCCCCCACTTCGCCACGAACAGCTTCAAGAACCTCCCCTAAGAACCGATACCTGTTTTTCAGGTTTCCGCCGTATCTGTCGCCACGCCTATTCCAGAACTCCGCCAAGAACTGGTTAATTCCGTATCCGTGCGCCCCATGGAGCTGAACGCCGTCGAATCCCGCCACTTTCGCCCGTCGCGCCGCTGCTGCGTAGGCTTCGACGAGCACGTGAATATCGCTCTTCGTCATCTCTTTGGGCATTCGGCCGCTCACAGGGTCGGCAATTGCAGAGGGAGCCCAGATGTCTTGTCCCTCAGGAATCAGCTCGGGATTAGCCCGGGATCCCACGTGCACAATCTGGGGGATGATTCGCCCCCCCGCTTCGTGAACGGCAGCGGCAAGACGGCTCAAACCTTCAATCTGCTCGTCTTCGTAGTTTCCAATCGCGTATTGGAGTTGGCGGCCGTTTGGAAGAACATGCTGATATCCGGTTACAATGAGTCCTATTCCCCCCGCACCTAGCTCTTTATAGAAGGACACCGCCCTGTCAGTGACGTATCCCCGTTCGTCGCCGACTCCGCTCCAGGTCGCGGAGCGTACCGAGCGATTCTCCAGTTCCAATGAGCCGATCCAGGTTGTCTCAAATAGTTCGGACATGGATATTCACGAAAAGTGGGGATACTGGTTTCAGGGGAAGACTCACACTGAACAATTATGTCAGTCACTCACATCCGACTGTCGGACATTCCGTCAGACTATGGCAACAGCCCTGCCCTTCCCCTTGATCCAGGGCAGGGAGGTCGTCTGGAAGTCGTTCCCCCTCCC
>CAYZET010000254.1:0-8045 GCA_964477215.1 uncultured Syntrophaceae bacterium
AATACGTTTTCGGAAAACGAGCTGTTCTGTACGGGGACGAGGACCTGGTGGTCGGCCTTGCTTCTCTCCTGGCGGAAATCGGCGTCCAACCGGTGCTATGCGCCACAGGCTCGCGCTCGGGTCAACTGGAGAGATCCGTCCGAGAGGTAGTACACGGCCTTGCAGATGCTCCTCGCTGCCTCGAGGGGGTAGACTTCTACGAGATCGCACAGGAAGCCGAGTCACTCCAGCCGGATCTTCTCATTGGAAATAGCAAGGGATACCACCTGGCCAGGCGCTTGGATGTCCCCCTCATCCGGGTCGGATTTCCCATCCACGACCGCTTCGGCGGGCATCGAACATTGCATCTTGGGTACCGAGGGGCGCAGGCCCTTCTCGATTGCATCGTCAACGCGATCATCGAACGAAAACAACAACAATCCCCCATTGGGTATACGTATATGTAGTGAGGAATCGAGCAATGAACGATCTGGATGTCAGCCGTCACCCATGTTTCAATGTGCACGCCAAAGGGACCTGTGGGCGTGTCCACCTTCCAGTTGCTCGAGACTGCAACATCAGGTGCAACTATTGCAACAGAAAATACGACTGTGTAAACGAAAGCAGACCCGGAATCACCAGTGCCGTCCTCGAGCCAGCCCAAGCTGTCCGATATATCGAGGAGGTCCTGTCCCGGTCAAAGGCCATCACTGTTGCCGGCATCGCGGGGCCGGGAGATGCATTTGCCACCCCGGAGCGAACCTTGAGCACTCTGATCCAGGTCAGAGAACGATTCCCCGGAATTCTGCTCTGTCTTGCCACGAACGGCCTGAATGTGGAGCCGTACGTCGAGGAATTGGCCCGACTCAAGGTCTCGCATGTCACGGTCACCGTGAACGCAGTGGACCCGGAAATCGGCGCGAAGATCTACAGTTGGGTCCGGGATGGGCGGATTGTCAATCGCGGTCTGAAAGCTGCCGAGCTCCTTCTTGAACGCCAGGAACGGGCCATAGTAGCTCTGAAGAGGGCCGGAGTCATCGTCAAAGTGAATACGATCGTCATTCAGGGTATCAACGATCACCACGTCCTCGATGTGGCGCGGCGTATGAGAGCTCTGGGAGCAGACATACAGAACTGTATGGCAATGTACCCCAATGAAGGGACACCATTCCAGGATATTCCGGAGCTTTCTCCCGATCGAATGAGCGCTATCCAGGCCCGTGCCGAAAAGGAGCTCTCGCAAATGAAGCATTGCACCCGTTGCAGAGCCGACGCGGTAGGTCTCTTGGATCAGGACCGCTCTGAAGAGCTCCAGAATGTGCTTGTCGCGTGCTCCACATCATGCGGGTCTCCCTCCAGAAAACCCTATGTGGCCGTAGCGACTCTGGAAGGGGCCCTGGTTAACCTTCACTTGGGAGAGGCACCAGAATTTCAGATATGGGAGCAGTGCGAAGAGGGTTACCGGCTCATAGGGGTCCGACCTGCTCCGGAGCCCGGTACGGGTACGGCCAGATGGCTGGAGCTGGCCACGCGGATCCAAGACTGTCGAGCGATTTTGGTCAGCTCGCTGGGGGAGAGCCCGAGACAGATACTTCTGGAGCACGGCATTGCTCCTGTTGAAATGAGTGGGCCCATCGAGATGGGGCTCGCGGCAGTGTACGAGGGTAAGAATCTCGCGAGATTGAAGGGGAGGCGAAACCCTGCTGGCGGCGGCTGTGCTGCGACGTGTGCGGGTGGAGGTACGGGCTGCGGATGATGGAGAGCGGGCAGAAGAGAGGGGTGATAGCGACATATTGGTAGCTAACGGTGAGAAGTCATACGAAAATGTCAGAAATGGAGAGACGCCTTGACGCCCATTCCATTCTAACATGCCGGAAATAAGAACGTTTCTTCTACGAACGACCTGGCACGCCACTGGCATAAGAACGGGAATCCGGTCATCGTGGAGCGCCGAGGGTGACAACACGTTGCCCGGCACCACGAAGATCGTCCCGAAAGTGGGGGGAATGCAAGACTGCCTTCCGTTCCGAGGTAATTGTCATGGCGTACACTATGAGCCCTTACCTACCCGAGCAGGGACCGCAGACTGGGTGGCCGAGGAATCCGGACGCGAGTGAGCGTGTCACGGGTCCGAATACCAGCGAGCTGGAGCTCAAAGTCCTTTTTAACATCAGCCAGATTATCGGGCAGGCTCTCGATCTGGATCGAACCCTCGATGTGGTCCTCGGAATTCTCTCCGAGTATTTGGCCATGAACCGAGCGACCATCACGCTCCTGGACGAAGATGAGGAGCGCCTGAGAATCAGGGTTTCCCATGGACTGAGCCAGGAAGAGAAGGGGAGAGGAGTCTATGGTCTAGGCGAGGGGATAACCGGACTGATATTCAGCACCGGAGAGCCCGTGGCCGTACCGGACATAAGCAGGGAGCCCCTCTTTCTCAACAAGACAGGGGCGCGAGAGATAGCCAAGGGAACCATTTCTTTCATCGGAGTTCCCATCATGCTCCATGGAGCGCCTGTGGGAGTTCTCAGTGTTGACCGATTATTCGGTGAAGATGTGTCGTTCCGGGAGGACATTCGCTTCCTTACCATTCTGTCAGCGGTCATTGCCCAGTTGGTGAGCCTGAACGACCAGGTGAAGGCACGAGAGCGCAGCCTGATACGGGCAAATCGTATCCTGAAGGCGACCATATCCCGCAAATGCACGAATTTCTTTTCCATTGCCAGAAGCCCGGCGGTCGTAGAAGTCCAGCAATTGATACGCAAAGTTGCCCCAACGAGGGCTACGGTGCTTCTGCTGGGAGAGTCAGGAACCGGTAAGACCCTTGTGGCCCAAATTATCCACGAGCTCAGTACTCGAGCGGGCGCACCATTCATAAAGGTAAATTGCGCAGCGGTTCCTGACAATCTCCTGGAATCAGAGCTCTTCGGCCACGAACGGGGAGCGTTCACCGGGGCATCGGAGTCCCGCGCCGGACGCGTTGAAGAGGCTGACGGCGGGACCTTGTTTCTCGACGAGATCGGGGAGCTAGCTCCTGCCATACAAGCCAAGCTCTTGAGGTTTCTCCAGGACAAGGAGTTCGAGCGCCTGGGGAGCAACAAGACCAGAACTGTGGACTCACGCATTATCGCCGCCACAAACAGAGACATGGCCCAAGAGGTTCTCCAGGGTACTTTCCGATCGGATCTCTATTATAGGTTGAACGTCTTCCCTATCAGGGTCCCGGCTCTCAGAGAACGTCGCGAAGACATCGAGGATCTAGTTAGTTTCTTCACCGGCGCGGTCGCGCGTGAGTACGGCTGCAACCTGCGATTTTCCGATGAAGCCATGAGAGCCCTCATTGCGTACTCATGGCCAGGAAACGTCAGAGAGATGGAGAATCTCATCGAGCGGCTCGCTATCATGTCCAATGGCGGCGTGACCACCATTGACAACCTTGCTCCCTATCTGGGTCAAGTCGAGAGCGAGAGCGTTCAGGAGACAACTCGCACCTACGGGTCTCTTGCAGACGTGGAACGGGCTCGA
The DNA here is from genome assembly GCA_964477215.1 of uncultured Syntrophaceae bacterium. Lineage (GTDB taxonomy): Bacteria > Desulfobacterota > Desulfomonilia > Desulfomonilales > Desulfomonilaceae > JBFMDN01. The sequence goes on from CAYZET010000254.1 coordinate 3,505, forward strand.
ATCATGGTGGCCCTCGAAAAGAACAAAGGGATTCAATCGCGAGCCGCCGCGGAGCTGGGCATCACGCTGCGGCAGATCTCCTATAAGATCAAGAAATTCGGCCTGGAGAGCTTTGTGAGAAAAGTAAAACTGGACGGATGACGCTGCTGGTGTGGAAGTTGACGTGGCGTGTGAGATGAGGATCCTTACGCCGCAAAAGGATGCTTCTTGCCGAGAATAGACTCGGTAAGCTCCACAGGCAGAGTATGTGCAACCGATGGCTGAGCCGCAGGAAGCACGGACGAGTACATGTCCCACGTCTTGAGGAAGGCTTTCTCGAAGGACCGGCCTTCCGCGTATGTGCGCGCCTGCAGTGCCATTTCCTTTCGGCCCGGGCCATCCGCCAGGAGGGTCAGGATGGCCTCTTTGAGGTTTTCCTCGTCGTTGCCTTTGACCACCATCCCTGTCTTGCCATGGATCACGTTTTCTTGAGGCCCCCCCACGTCTGTGACGATGACGGGAAGTCCGGACGCTTGGGCCTCGAGCACCACGTTTCCGAAGGTATCTGTGGTGCTGGGAAGGACGAAGAGATCGGAGGAAGCGTACGCCGCTGCCAGCGCCTCACCGTGAAGATAGCCCGTGAACAAGGCGGGGAAGCCATGCAGAGCTTGTTGCATGTCCTCTCGATACGGTCCGTCGCCGACCACAATGAGGCACACATCCTGCCTCTTCATCGCGATCTCTTTGAACACAGTAACGAGAAGGTGCAAATTTTTCTCCCTCGAGATCCGGCCCACGTACAAAACCCGAAGCATGTTCCGACTCACAGGGTCGGTATCAAAAATCCCATTTCGGTTTCCGGGGCTGAACTCATCGATCTCCACCCCGCGGGGAGTGATCACGATTTTCTCGCGGGGCAGCCCTCTGTCGATCAGCTCATTGGCAGTGGCCGCTGAGGGGACGTGCACGCAATTCATCTGATCGTAGAACCAGATGACATACTTCCACATGATTTCTGCGATGGAGTGATCACCGGTGAGATATTCCGCGTACTGGGGAAGGGCGGTGTGGTACGTTCCCACCACTGGCAGCCTCAGTATCCGGGCGATGCTCAGCGCAGCCAATCCCAGAGGCCCTGGAGTTGCCGCATGGATGTGTGTGAAGTCCTGGCGGTAACAGTAATCGAGCATGTCCAGAAAGGGCGGGTAGTACAGCTTTTGTTCGGGGTAGACCGACAACTCGTACACACCCACGGGCAAGAAGGTGCGAATTCTCTCCTCACCGCTGTGGCTTTCATCCGCACAGGTAATGATCTCGTATGCTTTGCCGACCCGCGCTGCCGCGCGTGCCTGCTTTTTCAGCGTTCGAGCCACTCCGTTGGTCTCATATATGGTGTCGGTGAAATGGGCAACCCGAGTCTCGGATCTCGCCTGCGGATGCTTCGTGCCGGTGAAATGCCTGAGAACTTCCTTCCCGAGCTTCCTGTCCTCGGAAAAAATTGAAAACGAAACAAAGTAGGGAGCAAGAAGGCAGTACAGAGCGCCTGCTGATCCCAGTGAGCCGAAGAGATTGACGAAATGTGCGCCTGAAAAGCTGTTGATAATGTGCTCGGTGAAATGGCAGAGTACCCGGTTGGAGATCGTGTTTACGAACCGGAAGAGTTGTCCGTCCACATTTTCTCTCTGCTGGTTGCGTTTTCTTACCATAGGCGAAAGCTGCGGATCGTCCCACATCAATTTGTGTGCTTCCTGTTTCAGGAGGGAAAGGATGCCGTCGTTGGACGTGTCGTGGGCCTTCTTCCGCCTGTAATTGCTCCAAAAGAAGTTGAGACGCGCTGTCCAGCCAGGCTTCCGCTGCCCGTCCGCATGGAGGAATCTGTCCAGCAGGTTGAACAGGACATCGTCGTGGGCATATCGTTCCGCGTTGAACTTGAGCCTATAAAACTGGTATGCGATGCTGTAAAGATTGCGGCCCAGCGTCTTCGGAGTGGATTCGATGCCGTGAACGATCGCTTTTCCTGAGATGATGCCCATGAGGAAGTCGTCCACGTCTGCCGAGCCCGGCACCTGCGTGTGCCGACAGGCAATGGTAAGCGAGCTGTGGTCGTCCGATCCTCCAACGAGGTTCTTCTTCCAGGGAACCGGGATTTTGGGCTCCATGCCATGCTTATCCGCGAGACGATCCATTGTCTCCGCGGTAAGGGAGCTCAGCACGAGCTTAAGGCACCGGTTCTGATCTTCGCTCCGCGCACCGTTCAGCTCGAAGTTTTTGAACATGAGGAGGAGCTTTTCAAAATGCTCCACCGTGAGCTTGCCGTTTACCGAGAACAGGGGGTGAGCCACCACAGTCAAAACGTTTATTCCGGAGAGATACTCCACAAGATCGTAGATGTTTTCTCTGAGACGTTGGATCTCCCCGTGAATTTTTTCATCTATGTCGTACGCGAGCACGTGAATCTTGCATCGATCTTCCGGAAAATAGGTCGTAATTTCCTCACTTATGAAGAAATCGGGTTTATGGGCGATTTCGAGGCATCCATCAATGACGTTGTGGTCCGTGATGGTCACGAGGGACATTCCCTTCGCTTTTGCCCGGGAGTACAGAGAATGCGGATTTGTGTAGCTCTCCGCGCAGCCCAGTTTCTGGAGTATCCATTCTGAGGGGCGTTTGGAATACTTCGAATGGACATGAAGATCAGCTTTCATGGGGCTTGCCTCGCATCACTATCAGTTTGTATGGTGGTGGTTCTGTCATTCAATGAGAATAGACTCTCCCGCATATACCTTGTCTCCGGGTCGGACCTTCACTGAAACCTCTTGCATGTTCGGCATGACAAGGTCCACTTGCGAACCGATCCGGATCATCCCGAAAATCTCCCCCTTGGACACGAAGCTCCCTTCGGGAACAAAGACGTCTATACCGTCCACATTTTTTCCCGCGATCTGTACCACGTAGCACACGATGTCCTGCCCTTTGAGCTGCCCCCTGATCCGCGTGACTGTGCGCTCGTTTTCAATGACGTGCCTACTGTTCCTGTAAAGTGGGGGCAGGTTGAAGAAAGTTCGAAAATGCATGGGGCCCATATGTCGATTGACCGGTGCCGCAGGATAATGACGAATCCGTTCTACCGTCCCCGAAATGGGTGACCGATTGTAGTGCACGTCGAACGGACTCATGAATATGCCGATGACGAGCTTCGGGCTTTCCGCATCTTCCCGAACGAGGTCCCATATCCGTACGGGCATCCCTTCTTTGATGGAAACCACTTCCTCTCCCGGAGGCACTACTTTGACGTAAACCACTGTTCCGTCTGCCGGACTGATGACGTTGTCACCGGAAGGCACATTTCTCTCCGGGTTTCGAAAAAACCAAACATAACGCCAGAAAAGAAAGCAGCACGCCGCAGTGGCAGCGAGGATAATCAGAGCGATCGCTAACGAGACTGCTTCCATGCGTCCGGCTCGATTATCCTCACCAGCGCCAGGCCGGAGGAAAACGGGAAGTTGATGACCTCGCAAGCTCCTTCCTCTTTCTTGAGCATTCTCAGCCACCGTTTCACTCCAGCATGATGAAGCATTTCTCGGATGTATATATTTGTGTCATGGAGAAAGACGTACGTGTTCTTATGAGAATGCTCGGCAACGCTCATGAAGTCGTATTTCACATCCTTATACGCATGGCTGCCGTCAATAAACGCTATGTCGATCTTGGGAAGTCGAAATTCATCATATCTGGGAAAGAGCTCGTCGCTCCTCATTCTGTAGTGAGTGACGATCTGTTCCACACCGAATCTGCCAAACCTCTTGCGGACCCCTTCGCTGTCGCTCCACATTCCTCGTCCACCGATGGTCTTGAAGGGACCGTCCTGCGCAAGGGAATAGGATGGGTCCACGAAGCTCAGCTTCCCCATCCCATTGTCGCGAATCGCCAGGGCGAGGCACACCACACTGAAGCCATACCCTGAACCTATGACCAGGGTATGCTTGGGCCTCAGTGCGCGCACCACACCGTAATAAATGAACCCGAACCCGAGATTGAGATTTGCCGATTGTTGGTTGTGACCCAGTGGTTTGGCATCTTGGAGAATGCTCCTGAGGATCCCGCTGTTCAAGCTGAACGTATCATCGTCCGATCTGCTTTTGAGTTTCAACGGCATCTGCATTTCTTTCATTCGTCTGCTTTGGGAGTCGCGCCCCTCCCGTACGGGGCGTGTACAATGTGCCTCTCCTTTGGCTCTACCGTCTCGACGTTACCCAAATGCAAGGGTTCCGCTATTTTCTGATGAGGGATACGTGGGGGAGCGAGAGGAAGATATTCCGAATGAATGGGAGAGCGAGGGACCGGGACCGCCGACCGGCAAAAGACAAGCCCGACCCTCGTGCTAATCAACGCGCAAGATCACGGCAAAGCTGTTAAAGACTGCCCAGACGTCGTCTTGTTCTTTGATTCCAAGCTTGCGTCTGCTTGCCTCGGTCACCAGGGAGCACAATTCCGTTCCGTCCTCAATACGAACAATGAACTCGGTAGTGAGCTTGCCGCGGAGAACTTTGGTCACGGTTCCG